>NZ_JAOWGW010000081.1:0-10852 GCF_030332945.1 Citrobacter sp. Cpo037 | reverse complement strand
AAAACTCGTTCCGGAAAGCTTTGGTCGGCTGACCGGGTACTTAACCCGCCTTGCGCGGGTTTTGTGCTTTATGGGGTAGGTGATTTTCCCTGCGCCAGCTGTGCGACGGGAACCCACTCCAAAGCATTCAGCACGGGCTCAAATGAATCAGGCGTGTGAGTAACGGCGCGAACGACGTCAGCCACGCTGGGGTTTGCTTTGCTAAGGTGGTACCCGCCACCAGCGCCACGCTGGCTGGTGACGATTTCACTGCTGCGCAGCTTCGAGAAAATCTGCTCGAGGTAAGATACAGACAGCTTTGATTCCTTACTGATAGATGCGACGGAAACAGGGCTGCCGTTATAAATCCTGTTGAGGATGGCAACCACCTGAACAGATGCCACCACACGTTTCATTCCAAACTCCATAGTCACTTCCTTACTGATGCTGGCAACAGCCATTGGTCAAACTCGTTATGAACGAACTGCAGTCTGTTGGTCGGCAGACGGGTCGCCCTTCTGGGCGAGCATGTAGCAAATCAGTCGAATGATTACTTCAATGCGATTTAGATGTACGGCCTGACACCGCACTGGTTTACGCGCAAAATCAATCATTTTGGTTTCCTTGTTTTACCGGTCATTTCTCCATTTCAGGCTCGGTGGTAAGCTGGTATTTCCCATCTAGCCAGCAAGGACATAAAAATGGCCGCTCGACCAATAAGTGTTTTTTGGTTCAAGAACCGCGCACAGTATGATTCCTGTAAAGAAGTTCTGACCGATTCGTGGGTATTACCTGATGACTATCGGGACTGGCTCATCCGTTTCAATCAAATGATTGAGCGTTACGAACGTAGCGGTATCCAAGTTATTAAAATAGAGATAGAGCCCAACGAGTTCTCCGTTTGGTGCCTCTCCAATGGCTGTGAAATAAGCACCAAGAGCTGCAACGATTTCGCTGTTTTCCATGGCAGTAGCTATGCGATCCGCGACAGAGAACTTGATAGGGGATATGACTAAGCAAACCTTGCCTCCAACTTTAGTTATTTCGATCCTCATAATGTTTCCCTTAACATTCTGTCCCTGTGTCCAGTAACAGTGATACAGGGGGTTCTTCATTTAGCCTTATCGCTGGCAAGCGGAACGGTACTGACTGCTGCGCATTAATGTTCGCCATCTCATCCGGTGATTCGTATGCCGCCGGCAGCTACTTCGTGGGCGTCCTGCCTAGATGACGTTTTTCAAACTGTGTTTATATTTAAACTCTAAATGTGTTTGAAAGTCAACACAGCATGTGTTTAAGGTGGCGTGGATGATAACGATATGGGAAAAGGGAAGGTGAAAGGCATAAAAAAACCAGCCAAGTAGGCTGGTTAGATTGTTAAAAATTGTAGCTTAATCGTCAGTTGGCTTTAATCGTCCCCGAAGGTACTTCTCGACATACTCATCAATTTCTTTCAGCCGCAATTGAAAGGTATCGATCATTCTGTCTTGTTCAGACTCCGGCAACTGGTCAAAAAGAGTAATCAACTTACGATGTTTTGGCGTTAACCATGATTCGGCGTGATCATCACCAAACATTAGTTCAGCCGGGCTAATTCCGAGAGCTTTAGATATCGTTATAGCGTCGTCAACGCCCACATTGCGGCGACCCGCTTCATAGTTCCCGATGCGTGACTGAGCCCACCCACATAACTCTGCGAGTTTAGATTGCGACATATTTTTCTGTTCGCGTAGCTGCTTCAGTCTGGCGGCAATTGCAGTGTTTATATTCATTACTGATTTTTACCACGTTACGTGTTAACGCTCAAAGAACGTTTCGTCTTGACTATCTAACACATTTTGTGTTTAATTCAGCTAAACACTAAATGTGAGGACAAGATGAACAACATCGCCAAAGAACGGCAAGCGCTCGGTTTAACTCAAGAGCAATTAGCCAAATTATTCGGGTGGCGTCAGTCAAGGCTCTCAAATTATGAGAACGGAACACGTCAGCCTGGCCTACCGGAATGCAGATTGATTGTGGAGAAGCTTAACGAGTTAGGGCGCACCTGCTCTCTTGATAGTGTATTTCCGCCACAAAGCGAGGTCTGAAAGATGCAATCAGTAGCTTATTCCCATAATAAACCACGAGTAGCCGCTGCGGTGAAATCGCAAAATCAATTTAAACCCCAGCGACGTGACAGTATCCAGCACCGTGCCATATTGGCCGCCGTTCGTGAATGGGAATCGACATTACCAGGACAGGCACAGGAACGGATCGCTCAGCTGGTGGCTGAAGAGTGGGCCAAAGCAGATGGCCGCGGAATCGCTGTTAATAAACAGAATTTATTCCGATATCTGAAAAATGAAGGGGGGTCAGAAAAGTACACGGCTTACGTTATGCAGCTGTCAGACTCAATCATTGCTGCTATGCCAGTTCAGATTGCCAGGAAGCACGGGTTAAGTAATGCGAGCACAGAAGCGGAGCTGGTGGCGAACGCTATCAAAGAGTGCAGTGAGGCACACCATGCGAAATTAATTGGCGCTCCATTACAAAAGCTCGAGAAGGAAATTCGTGAGGCGGCAATCGCATTGTTCAACATGCTACCTGCTGACGCGGCGGGACCACTACTGGCGAGTATAAGCGCCGTAGCGCCGCAATTGTTTTAATCGAGTTTTGACCTATGACCATTATTACTGCAACTCGCGGGGTGAAGTATGCCTAATCCTTTGGCTAAGGCCATGCCTAAGAGTAAGGCTAGTAACGAGCCTTACCGTAAGGTGAAGATCACCATGTGGGATGATCCTAAGTTTCGAGCCTTATCACCACTCCCGCCAAGTGGGCAGAGTCTGTTTATTTACCTGCTTACAGGTCCATTCACAGGGATTATTCCCGGGCTTTATAAGGCGGGAAGGGCGGCTATGGCCGAAGAATTAAACTGGGATGTCGAAGCCTTCGACTTAGCCTTAGGTGAAGCCATAGCGTTAGGTATGGTGGAAGCCGATCTTAAAGCCAGAGTTTTTTGGTTGCCTAATGCGGTGAAACATAATCCGCCAGCATCAGTAAACGTGATCAAATCCTGGGCAAGATCGTTTGAATTACTGCCCGAATGTTCACTGAAAGATAAAGCTTATGAAGCTCTCAAAGTCGCCTGCTACGGGGTTTCTGACGCTATGGGGATGGCTTTTGATAAGGCTTTCGCCTTGCCTAAGGATAAGGCTAAGTCTTTGGCTAAACCTTTGCCATCAGGTATCCAGAAAGCAGTTAGCAGTAAACAGATCTTAAACCCCTCTCTTAACGCGGGCGCGATGAAAAATCCGAATGGGGAGGAACTGCCATCCCCGTCCATGCCCCGGTACCTGGACGGTGTTGATGAACCGATCGGGAAATTCAGCATGGCAGATAGCTGGCTTCCCTCCAGAGACTTCCAACAGCGCGCCGCATCGTGGGGTATCTCCCTGCCTGAACCAGATTACCTTCTGACTGAACTCGCAGAATTCACCGCGTATTGGGAGTCGGAAGGGAAAGTTTTTACTCAAATCCAGTGGGAACAAAAATTTGCCCGACATGTAGCCCGGGTGAGAACGCAGGTAAAACCAGAAACCGGAGGTAACAGTCATGTGGGAGCAGGATCAGAACCAACAGCATCCCGGGCAGTTCAGCAAATTCAGTCAGCACACGCAGAGTGGCGCCGCAGGAATGGACTTGATGGCGACGGAAACAGCCTGGCGACTGTGGCAGGTCATGGGGGAGGTGTATTCGAACCGATGGACCCAGAAGAACGGGGCGGAGCCTTCGCCTATCTGGATAGCCCAGATAGGTTCGATGACTGAACAGCAAATTCGGCTGGTCTGTCAGCAATGCATGGAGCGCTGCGCGATGGGAAATACATGGCCGCCTGACCTGGCTGAGTTTGTTTCTCTGGTTTCAGAGAGTGGTGCGAATCCATTCGGACTGAAATCGGAGCAGGTTATGACGGAATACCGGCGCTGGCGCAATGAGTCATATCGGTATTCAGGAAGCGATAAATATCCATGGCCTCAGCCCGTGCTGTATCACATCTGCATTGAAATGCGGAGAACGGGCGTAGAACGACAAATGACAGAGGGGGAGCTGAAACGACTGGCAGAAAAGTTACTCACGAAGTGGTCGAAGCATGTTGGTAATGGACTAAGTGTCCCACCAATTCGACGTCAACTGGAAGCGCCGCGCCATCCGGCAGGACCAACGCCAGCACAATTACTGATAGATGAATACAGGCGTCGAAAAGCGGCAGGATTAACAAATTGAATAATGAACAGTCAGTAAATCTGATATTAAAACCACATAGCCATCATATTCGAATTTTCGAATGTGATGGTTGACGACACTCAACTATTGCAGGAAACTACGGAGAGAATTCAGGAGACTAAAATGGCTGAACTAACTTCTCTACAACTCTTCAAAAACCTTTCCGATGAAACTCGGCTGGGCATCGTATTGCTGCTTAGAGAAATGGGAGAGCTATGCGTGTGCGATCTCTGTACGGCGCTGGATCAGTCGCAGCCCAAGATCTCCCGTCATCTGGCAATGCTCCGGGAAAGTGGATTATTACTGGATCGCAAGCAGGGCAAGTGGGTTCACTACCGCTTATCTCCGCATATTCCGTCATGGGCTGCTCAGGTAATTGAGCAGGCTTGGTTAAGCCAACAGGACGACGTACAGGCCATCGCCCGTAAGCTGGCATCGGCAAACTGCTCTGGTAGCGGTAAGGCTGTTTGCATCTAAAAAATTTGCCTGAACATATATGATTTTTCGAATGTGAGGTATTCAGAATGAAGACGTTAACGGTGTTTGACCCGGCAATGTGCTGCAGTACCGGCGTATGTGGCTCAGATGTCGATCAGGTTCTGGTTGATTTCTCTGCTGATGTGCAGTGGCTGAAAGGACGTGGCGTACAGGTTGAACGTTATAACCTGGCGCAGCAGCCCATGAGCTTTGTTCATAATGAGAAAGCGAAAGTATTCCTCGAAGCATCTGGAGCAGAAGGGCTTCCGCTACTGCTGTTGGACGGTGAAACGGTGATGGCTGGGCGATACCCAAAACGCGCTGAGCTGGCTCGCTGGTTCGGTATTCCGCTGGAGAAGGTAGGGTTAGCTCCCACCAGCTGCTGTGGTGGTAATACTTCCTGTTGCTGAATATGTCAGGAGGACATATGAAATTCTTAGAGAATATCCCGCCTTACCTGTTTTTTACTGGCAAGGGTGGCGTAGGAAAAACGTCCATTTCCTGCGCGACGGCTATCCGCCTTGCCGAACAAGGTAAGCGGGTTTTGCTGGTCAGTACAGATCCAGCCTCCAATGTCGGTCAGGTATTCGACCAGGCTATCGGTAACACCATTCGCTCTGTGACAGCAGTTACTGGACTTTCCGCTCTGGAGATTGACCCTCAGGAAGCCGCCCAACAATACCGCTCCAGAATCGTTGATCCTATCAAAGGTTTTCTGCCTGAAGACGTTGTTAACAGTATCAGCGAGCAGCTTTCAGGAGCCTGTACGACTGAGATTGCGGCGTTTGATGAGTTCACCGGCTTATTGACAGACGCTTCCCTGCTGACCCGCTTCGATCACATCATTTTTGATACAGCGCCGACGGGCCACACGATTCGCCTTCTCCAGCTTCCCGGTGCCTGGAGTAGTTTCATTGAAAGTAATCCGGATGGTGCTTCCTGTCTTGGCCCAATGGCCGGGCTGGAAAAGCAGCGTGAGCAGTATGCTCATGCGGTAGAGGCGTTGTCCGATCCTGAACGTACCCGCCTGGTTCTGGTTGCACGACTGCAAAAATCTACGCTGCAGGAAGTAGCCCGCACCCATGAAGAACTGGCCGCAATTGGCCTGAAAAACCAGTACCTGGTTATTAATGGTGTGCTGCCTAAAGCCGAAGCTGAACATGACGCGCTGGCTGCTGCGATATGGCAACGGGAGCAGGAAGCACTGGCAAATCTTCCTGCTGGTTTATCTGAGCTACCGAGAGATACCTTATTACTCCAGCCAGTAAATATGGTTGGTGTGTCTGCGTTGAAGGGGCTGCTGGATACCCGTTTTGATGCATTACCGCTCCCGGTAACGAACGTCCTGTACACGCCTGAAAACTTATCGCTCTCTGACCTGGTCGATGATATCGCCCGCAGTGAACATGGCCTGATTATGTTGATGGGCAAAGGTGGTGTAGGGAAAACCACGATGGCTGCTGCCATCGCCGTAAGGCTGGCAGACATGGGATATGACGTGCATCTCACCACCTCTGATCCCGCTGCGCACCTGAGTACAACGCTGAACGGCAGCCTCAAAAACCTGCAGGTCAGCCGCATCAACCCTCACGATGAAACCGAACGCTATCGCCAGCATGTTCTTGAGACGAAGGGAAAAGATCTGGACGAAGCAGGGAAACGGCTATTGGAAGAAGATTTACGTTCTCCCTGTACTGAAGAAATTGCCGTGTTCCAGGCTTTTTCCCGAGTGATTCGTGAAGCAGGTAAGCGGTTTGTTGTCATGGATACAGCTCCCACTGGGCACACGCTGTTGTTGCTGGATGCTACCGGGGCTTACCACCGAGAGATTGCCAAAAAAATGGGGGAGAAAGGTCATTTTACTACCCCAATGATGCAGCTTCAGGACCCGGAACGAACCAAAGTTCTGCTGGTCACTCTGCCTGAAACCACACCGGTACTGGAAGCGGCAAGCCTACAGGCTGACCTTGAAAGAGCGGGGATTCATCCATGGGGCTGGATTATCAATAACAGCCTTTCCATCGCGGATACGCGTTCTCCGTTGCTTTGCCAGCGCGCTCAGCAGGAACAGCCTCAGATTGAGGCTGTTAAGAATCAGCACGCTGACCATATAGCGCTCGTTCCGGTACTGGCTTCTGAGCCAACAGGTATTGAAAAACTCAGAGAGTTGGTGAGTTAATTTTTTGTTTATACAGGGCGGCAGATCCGCCCTGTCAGGAGGGTGTATGTTACTGGCAGGCGCTATTTTTGTCCTGACCATTGTCTTGGTTATCTGTCAACCGAAAGGATTAGGGATCGGCTGGAGTGCAACGCTGGGCGCGGGCCTGGCTTTGATTTCTGGCGTTGTGCATATAGGCGATATTCCGGTGGTGTGGAATATCGTCTGGAACGCGACAGCGACCTTTATTGCGGTGATTATCATCAGCCTGCTGCTCGATGAATCAGGCTTTTTCGAATGGGCGGCATTGCATGTTTCACGCTGGGGTAACGGTCGTGGCCGTTTGCTCTTTACCTATATCGTCCTGCTCGGCGCAGCGGTGGCGGCACTGTTTGCCAACGATGGTGCGGCACTTATTTTGACACCAATCGTTATTGCTATGCTGCTGGCATTAGGATTCAGCAAAGGTACCACGCTGGCATTCGTCATGGCAGCCGGGTTTATTGCCGATACTGCCAGCCTGCCGCTTATCGTGTCGAACCTGGTGAATATTGTTTCGGCGGACTTCTTTGGTCTGGGATTCACCGAATATGCATCGGTGATGGTACCGGTCGATATCGCCGCCATTATTGCCACACTAATTATGCTGCATCTGTTTTTCCGCAAGGACATCCCGCCAACTTACGATCTGGCCCTCCTAAAGAAACCAACAGAAGCAATAAAAGATACGGCTACATTCCGCACTGGCTGGATAGTTCTGATTCTCCTGCTTGTTGGTTTCTTCGTCCTCGAGCCGCTCGGTATTCCCGTTAGTGCGATTGCAGCGGTTGGGGCGATAATTCTGTTTGCAGTGGCGAAACGAGGCCATGCCATTAACACTGGTAAAGTGCTACATGGTGCACCCTGGCAGATCGTCATCTTCTCATTGGGGATGTACCTGGTAGTTTACGGTCTGCGCAACGCAGGGCTAACCGAATATCTTTCAGGTGTTCTGAACGTGCTGGCTGATAAAGGACTCTGGGCCGCGACGCTGGGTACTGGCTTCCTGACGGCTTTCCTGTCTTCCATCATGAACAACATGCCTACCGTGCTGGTTGGCGCTCTTTCTATTGATGGCAGTACCGCAACCGGCGTCATCAAAGAGGCGATGATTTATGCCAACGTGATTGGCTGCGATCTGGGGCCGAAAATCACACCTATTGGTAGCCTGGCAACGCTGCTCTGGCTACATGTACTTTCACAGAAGAATATGACCATCACGTGGGGATACTATTTCCGCACCGGGATTATCATGACTCTGCCTGTGCTGTTTGTAACGCTGGCAGCGCTGGCGCTACGTCTCTCTTTCACTTTGTAATGAGATACTGATATGAGCAACATCACCATTTATCACAATCCTGCCTGCGGCACGTCGCGTAACACGCTTGAGATGATCCGCAACAGCGGTAATGAGCCGACCGTTATTCTTTACCTTGAGACTCCACCTTCACGCGATGAGCTGGTCAAACTCATTGCTGATATGGGCATTTCCGTCCGGGCGTTACTACGTAAGAACGTCGAGCCATATGAGGAACTGGGTCTTGCCGAAGATAAATTTACTGACGACCAGTTAATTAACTTTATGTTGCAGCATCCGATCCTGATTAATCGCCCCATCGTTGTAACACCGCTGGGAACCAAACTGTGCCGTCCTTCTGAAGTTGTTCTGGATATCCTTCCTGATGCTCAGAAAGGGGCTTTCGCCAAGGAAGATGGCGAGAAAGTCGTTGATGATGCAGGCAAAAAATTGAAATAAGCGACAGGAGAGCCGCCTGTTATTTAGGCGGCTCCTTTATCAAATAAAAACAATGGATTGCCTCGATTTAAATCTTTGGACTGTTGATGCAACATTCTTCGCGTAGAAAATCAATAATCGACTCTAACTTGTCATATTGAGAAACGCAGATTAAGGAGCGGCTTTCGCGATTTTGTTTGACCAGACCTACGGAAACAAGAGCGGATATATGATGACTCAGTGTTGAAGATGGAATCGCAAGTTGTTTTTGTAGATCACCTACAGGTAAACCTTGTTCACCGGCTTTAACAAGGTGTTTGAAAATAAACAAACGTGTTGGATGTCCTAATTCTTTCATAGCTTTAGCTACTTCTTCTAGTTGCATGGTACCTTCCTCATCTATTGATATTTCGATAATACCAGAAATATGTTGATCTAACCTCAATAATTCGATTATTCTAGAAATGTGGTTTATAGGGGGTTTCATGAATAGCTGGATTTCTATGTTTACTAACGCGGCAGAGATGTTCTTGTTTCTTGCTGTCGAGTTGTCTGCGCTTTTTTTTCTGATTAGTGCGGGTGTTAGCCTTATCAGGCAAAAAATTCCGGACCAAAAGATTCAAAGAATGTTAGGGGCGAGAAAGGGGAGAGGTTACATACTTGCATCGCTGTTAGGAGCTGTAACACCGTTTTGCAGCTGCTCTACAATTCCCATGTTACGCGGACTGTTATCAGCAAAAGCAGGCTTCGGTCCAACACTTACATTCTTGTTTGTTTCACCTCTGCTTAACCCGATAATCATTGGTCTGATGTGGGTTACTTTTGGTTGGAAAGTTACCCTGCTATACGCTGTTATAGCTGCAACAGTTTCCGTACTGGCAAGTATTTTGTTAGATGTGCTTGGTTTTGACCGACATATTGTCGAAACATCAAAACCGCTGGCTAGCTGTTGTGGTGTTAGCAGTGGAAAAACTCCTGAAACTAAACTACAGAGTGTTTCAGCTTGCTGTTCTGTATCAAATCAACAGGACATAGGGGCTAATAGTTGTTCTAAACCACAAGAAACGTTTAAGAGTTTCTCAGCATTTCGGGGCACAAATTGTGAATTGAGCTGCGAGACAGGTCAAACAAATAAACAATTCTTCCCGAAAAGTGTAGTAAGAGATCCTGGTGCGATACGTCTGGCATTTCAGGATGCCTGGACTCAATTTAAAGATGTATTACCTTATCTGATGTTAGGTATTGTTATAGGGTCGTTTATCTACGGTTTTATACCTGCAGAGTGGATTGCTGCTCATGCCGGGCATGATAATCCGTTTGCGATTCCATTAAGTGCAGTTATTGGAATACCTTTGTATATACGTGCTGAGGCAGTAATTCCGTTGGCATCAGTCTTGATGGATAAAGGCATGGGAACGGGAGCAGTAATGGCTCTGATTATTGGTAGCGCTGGAGCTAGTCTGACGGAAGTAATACTGCTTAAATCAATGTTCAAAACACCCTTGATTGCTGCATTCCTGACCGTTATTTTGGGCATGGCGATTATTATGGGATACCTGACACAGTTGTTATTTTGATTGGGTATGTTAGACAGAACCAGAAAAAGTTGCAGGGGAGGCGAGCGTATGAAAGTTGTGCAATCAATCCCCATCAATACAGTTATCCAAATTTAAGGACGTTGATATCTCCATACTTACTATGGTGTTCAAACAACAAGTCCGCATTGGATTGAACCCGCTTCGGCGGGTTTTTTTGCATCTAATTGATAGGCTAAGGTTAGCAATTTGTGCTCTTAAGTCATTGATCATTTCAATGTATCGGTGTACTGTACAAATATACAGTATTGCAGTGGAGGCTAATATGAAAGTTGAACTCACCATTGATCGTACTAAGGAAGGTGCGAATAAGCAGGTCATTTCTTCCCAAGCTGACTCGCTGATTAAAATTTCGCGGATCTGGGCCGATTTTTTTCCCGCAAACACATCGAATCAGCCTATTTAGGCTATTTTTTCCACCATTTCTGGCGTTATTTCCGGTTTTTACTGAGATCTCTCCCACTGACGTATCATTTGGTCCACCCGAAACAGGTTGGCCAGGGTGAATAACATCGCCAGTTGGTTATCGTTTTTCAGCAGCCCCTTGTATCTGGCTTTCACGAAGCCGAACTGCCGCTTGATGATGCGAAACGGGTGCTC
>NZ_JAOWGW010000080.1:42655-300457 GCF_030332945.1 Citrobacter sp. Cpo037 | reverse complement strand
GTAAGCGTTAAGTGAGCGCCGTATTGACGGTTATTTATCGGTAAGAACCACGTTCCATGGCAGCAGTTCGGCCACTTTGTTGCTGGGCCACTCCGGCAGTACGCTCAGGATATGGCGAAGGTAGGCTTCCGGATCGATACCATTCAGCCTGCACGTCCCGATCAGTCCGTACAGCAGGGCTCCGCGCTCACCACCGTGGTCGCTGCCGAAGAAGATAAAATTCTTTTTCCCAAGACAGACGGCACGAAGGGCTCGTTCGGCAGCGTTGTTATCAGGCTCTGCCAGGCCATCTTCACAGTAGTAGCACAGCGCATCCCACTGGTTCAGGACATAAGCGAACGCTTCGCCCAGACGGGACTTTTTCGACAGCGTCTCATTTTTTTCTACCAGCCATTCATGCAGCGATGCCAGCAGTGGTTTGCTTTGCGATTGTCTGGCTGCCAGACGCTCTTCTGTCGTGAGGCCGCGTATTTCTTCTTCTATCGCGTACAGCTCACCGATACGTTTCAGGGCTTCTTCCGCTGTCGCTGTGTGAGTGCTTATATAGACATCATGGATTTTTCGGCGGGCATGGGCCCAACATGCGGCTTCTGTCAGCGGCCCTCCTTCACGTTCCGGACTGAACAACCGATCGTAGCCTGCGAAGGCATCCGCCTGCAGCACACCATGATAGTGGCGAAGGTGTTGCTGAGGATGTTTTCCCTGCCGGTCTGGCGAGAAGGCGAACCATGCCGCTGGCGGATCTGATGAACCTGCGCTTCTGTCGTCACGTACATACGTCCAGATACGCCCGGTTTTCGTCTTCTTTCTGCCCGGTGCAAGCACCGGAACCGGAGTGTCATCCGTATGCAGTTTGTGGCAGTCCATCACGTAGTGGTAAAGGGCCTCATCCAGCGGGGCCATTAACCGGCAACATGCATCCACCCAGTTGGAGAGCAGAGCCCGGCTCAGATCCACGCCCTGACGGGCAAAGATTTCGCACTGGCGATACAGCGGCAGGTGTTCGCAGTATTTGGCCGTTAACACGCGGGCCAGCAGACCCGGCCCGGCGATACCCCGATCGATGGGACGTGATGGCGCAGGTGCTTCAACGATACAGTCACATCGGGTGCAGGCCTTTTTCACCCTGACCGTGCGGATCACTTTCAGGGCGCTGGAGACCAGTTCCAGCTGCTCCACGCTGACTTCGCTGAGGTACGCCATACCGCTGCCGCATTCCGGACAGCTGGTTTCCGCAGGATCCAGCCGATGTATCTCGCGGGGAAGGTGTGCCGGTAACGGGCGACGATGGCGGGACTGACGTAACTGGCGAGGTACCTGCGGATCGTCTTCCCGTCCGTTGTAGCGATCGCTTTGCTGCTCCTGCTGTTTCAGCAGGGCTTCGGCTTCTTCAACCTGTCGGCGAAGTTTTTCGGAGCGGGTACCGAACAACATTCGACGCAGTTTTTCTATCTGTGCCCGCAGATGCTCTATCTCGCGCTCTTCGTTCTCTATTTTCTCTTCTGCGCGGGCCAGTGCAGAACGCAGGAACGACTCAGTCTCTGCAACGAGACTGAGCTGACTGTCTTTCTGGCGAAGCGCGTCTTCCAGCGCAGCGATACGGGCGAGATAGTCGTGATTCATAACCGCTTTTATAATGCGGTTATGATTTTTTTACAACATTGTCAGTGAGTTAAGGCGGGATATTTTTGGCTGGCGCCAGTCCAGCTTATCAAGGAGCATGGCAAGTTGTGAGCGGGTGATCGCGATTTTGCCGTCGCGTACAGCAGGCCAGACGAACTGTCCCTCTTCCAGGCGTTTGATAAACAGGCACAGACCATCAGCATCAGCCCAAAGTATTTTCACGGTATCGCCACGGCGTCCCCGGAAGATAAACAGATGGCCGGAGAAGGGATCCTCATCCAGAACGTGGTGTATCTGTTCGCCCAGCCCGTTGAAGGATTTACGCATATCCGTGGCCCCGGCGACCAGCCAGATGCGGGTGCCTGACGGGAGGGATATCATTGTGTCCTCCCGGTCAGTTCGCGGATCAGCACAGTCAGCAACTCTGACGACGGGTTCTCCAGCGTCATTTTGCCGTGGCGGAACTCAACATGACAGGAAGTGGCGCTGGCGTGAGCGGAGGAGAACGTACACAGAGTGTCATTCTCTGCGGCGGGCAACGGGTCGTTGATAACGTCGACGGACAACAGAGTCGGAGAAGCCGGAAGAGATTGAGGTACCACCGGCCCCACGATAGTTGCAGGCATTCGACGAGAGATTCGCCCCTCTCTCTGCCAGAGGCGTAGCCACTTAAAAATGAGATTATTATCAACGCCATGTTCCCGCGCCAGTTGTGCGACGTTGGCATCTGGTCGTGAAGCCAGTTCGACCATCCGAAGTTTGAAGTCACTGGAATAGACGGTACGCGATTCAGTTCGCCAGTTGGCAGCATTTTCCATAAACAGAGCTCCTTCTAAATTAGACGGAGCTCTAAGCTAGCGATCCCGGGACTGGAATCACAGGCGGCAGTGACTTGACGCTTACGGATTTGAAGCTCCACACCACCAATATTCCATTATGGCTTTTAGCTTCTCGAGGTTGCTACATGGCCGATAGACCACTACCCATTTTTACTTTTTTTGGGGGCAAATTTGGGGGCAAAAATTAGTTTGGGGCATGATTTGGGGCGATGAAATGACTCATATTGCCCGCAATTGTCCAAGACGGTTTTTTATTAACTGATTGATTTTATGATAATTAACTGTATTTTCTGAATTTACAAAATCAATTTTATAGTCTAACGCTGATTATGTGGCTGTGGGGATAAACATTTAATAAACCGGGGGAAGGGATAATCTCGCGGACAATAAAAAAGCCGGAAGCGCTGATGCTTTCCGGCTTACTATGATATGAACGGAAGACCGGAACAGGCTCAAGCACGCTCCGGCATCAAACAGATTACTTCAGTTCATCAACCATGGTGATGGCGCGACCAATATAATTGGCAGGCGTCATTGCTTTCAGGCGAGTTTTCTCTTCTTCCGGCAGCGCCAGACCGTCGATAAACTGCTTCATACCTTCGGCGTCAACGCGCTTACCGCGGGTCAGCTCTTTCAGTTTCTCGTACGGCTTCTCAATACCGTAGCGACGCATCACGGTCTGAATCGGCTCTGCCAGAACTTCCCAGTTATGATCCAGTTCATCCAGCAGATGATCGCGGTTCACTTCCAGTTTGCTCACGCCTTTCAGCGTGGACTGATACGCGATCAGCGCATAGCCAATACCTACGCCCAGGTTACGCAGAACGGTAGAGTCAGTCAGGTCACGCTGCCAGCGGGAGACCGGCAGTTTGCTCGCCAGGTGCTGCAGAACCGCGTTAGACAGACCCAGGTTACCCTCGGAGTTTTCGAAATCGATGGGGTTAACTTTGTGCGGCATGGTGGAAGAGCCGATTTCACCCGCGATGGTTTTCTGTTTGAAATGGTTCAGCGCCACGTAACCCCAGACATCGCGGTCAAAGTCGATCAGGATGGTGTTGAAACGGGCGATGCAGTCAAACAGCTCGGCAATGTAGTCGTGCGGCTCAATCTGCGTGGTGTACGGGTTCCACTGGATGCCCAGCGAGGTGACAAACTCTTCGCTGAACTGATGCCAGTCAACTTCCGGGTAAGCGGCGATGTGGGCGTTATAGTTACCGACTGCACCATTGATCTTACCAAGAATTTCAACCTGGTTGAGCTGACGATACTGACGCTCCATACGGTAAGCCACGTTAGCCATTTCTTTGCCTAGCGTAGAAGGGGTGGCTGGCTGACCGTGGGTACGGGAGAGCAGAGGAATATCGCGATACTGTACAGACAGATCTTTCACCGCGTCGATAAGCTTACGCCAGTACGGCAGAACCACTTCGTCGCGTGCGGTTTTCAACATCAGCGCGTGAGACAGGTTGTTGATGTCTTCTGAAGTACACGCAAAGTGGATAAATTCGGAAACAGCGTGCAGTTCCGGGATATCCGCCACTTTCTCTTTCAGGAAATACTCAACTGCCTTCACATCATGGTTGGTCGTACGCTCAATGGTTTTGATGCGCGCAGCATCTTCTTCATTGAAGTTAGCGACGATCGCATCAAGGAAACCGATTGCGTCGGCAGCAAAAGCAGGAACTTCCTTGATCGCTGCGTGCGCGGCCAGTTTTTGCAGCCAGCGTACTTCAACCTGTACGCGGAATTTCAGCAAACCGTATTCGCTGAAAATCCCGCGCAGCGCGCTGACTTTATCGCCGTAGCGTCCATCGACAGGGGAAACGGCGGTCAGTGAGGATAATTCCATAGATCACAACTCCGGGGTTAAATGAGCAAGAATTTGTTTTGCCTGAGTCGTCAGGCGATTACGAGAAAACATGAGTTGCAGACGGCCTCCACCAACCTGATGCCAGAGCACGGCAGCACGGATGCCAGCCAGCAGCGAAGCGCGTACTTTAGCCTGTACCTGTGGGCTCTGAAGGATGGCCGGGGAACCCGTGACCTGAATACGCGGGCCGAGTGGGCTGATGACGTCAACATAAATACCAGCCATCGCACTCATCAACGTTTCTGACTGCAAATCAAAATGGTCTAGTTGGCGCTGCAAGCCGCTAATACGGTCTCCCAGCGTGTCCATAGCGCCCTTGGCCGCTGACAGCTTACGCTCCAGCACCATCAGGCTTAGCGTATAGCGGGTGAGTTCCGCGTTCAGTCCCTGACGACTGCTGGCGTTCAGTACGCCAAGCAGCGTTTCAAGGCCAAGACGCAGATTGGCTTCGCTGCCGCCAAACACGCCCAGCGTAGAGCTGGGATTCATGTCGATGACACTGTTCAGTGAAACGTGTAATGCATCGGCATCACAATGCCCCTGGTGCGCCAGTTCCTGCACCAGGCGTGCCGACTGACAAATGCCTGCCAGGGCGAGGGTGATGTCATAATAATTCTTTGCCACGTTCACTGCTTCCTTGTATCAAATGTGTAAGTAATTATACCGGCAGAGGCAATCGTTGTTCGATAATGCCGCCGCCGAGGCACACTTCGCCATTGTAAAAGACAGCCGACTGACCCGGCGTGACCGCCGCGACTGGCTCGTCGAAAATGACTTCAATACGCTCAGCATCCAGTGCCTTAACGGTGCACGGAATGTCGGTCTGACGATAGCGGGTTTTCACCGTGCAGCGCATGGTGCCGGTGAACGGTTCGCGATCGACCCAATGCAGCTGTTGCGCCACCAGCCCAACGGACATCAGACGTGGATGTTCATGACCCTGAGCGACAACCAGAATGTTGTTCTCAACGTCTTTATCCACCACATACCATGGATCTTCTGTCCCTTCTTTCGTTCCGCCAATACCCAGACCTTTACGCTGACCCAGAGTGTGGTACATCAGCCCCTGATGCTGGCCAATCTCTTCGCCGTCAACGGTGATGATTTTGCCTGGCTGAGCCGGCAGGTAACGACCAAGAAACTCGCGGAACTTACGTTCGCCAATGAAGCAGATGCCGGTGGAGTCTTTTTTCTTGGCCGTAATCAGACCAAGATCTTCGGCAATTTTACGCACCTGCGGTTTTTCCAGTTCACCGACCGGGAACAGGCTTTGCGCGATTTGCTCATGGCCGAGCGTATAGAGGAAATAACTCTGGTCTTTATTGCCATCGAGCCCACGCAGCAGGCGGCTTTTGCCGTCGACATCCGCGCGACGCACGTAGTGACCGGTGGCGATGTAATCGGCACCTAAATCTTCTGCGGCAAACTCAAGGAAGGCTTTAAACTTAATTTCTTTATTGCACAGAATATCCGGGTTCGGCGTACGGCCCGCTTTGTACTCTTCAAGGAACAGTTCAAAGACGTTGTCCCAGTATTCTGCGGCAAAGTTGACGGTATGCAGTTCAATGCCGAGTTTGTCACAGACAGCCTGCGCATCCGCAAGGTCGGCGGCCGCTGTGCAGTATTCCTCGCCATCGTCCTCTTCCCAGTTCTTCATGAACAGGCCTTCTACCTGATAGCCCTGTTGTTGTAACAGCCAGGCAGAAACGGAGGAATCGACACCGCCGGACATGCCGACGATCACTTTTTTTGGGCTTTCAGACATAGGAATACTCACGACATTGAACTTCAAGGCGGCATATTCTAGCACGCAGCCCTTTACTTGACACCCTCTGTAAACGGCCAGTTAAATTCGCCGATCATGGCCAGTGGGTAGCGCTGTCCGCTCTGATAACAGCGAATACTCTCTGCAACCAACGGCGAACGCAGGTTTGGCGCAGAGAAAATGTCTTCTGCACTGACCCAACGACAGCAATCTATATCGCTGTCATGGGGTTCTGTAGCGCACATATTGGCAAGCTCGATAGAGAAAAGAAAACGCAAAAAGGGCGTTCTGTCCGGCGCAATCCATTGATGCATACGAATGAAATGCTGCGGCTGCGCTTTTATGCCCGTTTCTTCCCACAGTTCGCGTGCTGCGGCTTGCACCAGCGTTTCATCGGCTTCCAGGTGTCCTGCAGGCTGATTCCACAAGGCTTTGCCATTGATCGTTTCTTCAACGACTAAGAATTTATCTTCTGCATGCACAATGCAGGCGACCGTGACGTGCGGTTTGAACATGTTTTCCCCTTATTCCTCAGCAAATCCTTCGGTAACATCAGGCCAGCTAATTTCACCGCTGGCCTTGTCGATACTGATATAAGCCACGGGAGGTGACGTTTGTGGGTCGGCCCCTCCACGGCACGATGCGGTTTGATGATCCTCGCGCACGATAATCTCAATGGCCTTTTTAGCATTCCAGCTTTCATAAAAGATACATTGGTGGTCGTGACGTAGCCCAAGGGTGGCGACTCTTGTTGCTTTGTCTGTCGACTGCGGGTTGATGTCGCCGCGATAGTGGTCACCGATGTTTATAGCCTGTAACTGCGACTTTTTTAACCAGCCGCGTATGATTTGGCGATCGGTGGTGTAATAGACCGCTTCCATAAAATCATCGTTGGATTGTTCTTGTACAGAGACGAGGTCGCCGGGCACTAAAAATACGGACGGGCTGCGACACTGTTCGGTTGGCATCGCATAGAACCATGCGCGGGTGTCTCCTGTTACCTGATAGTGGTTTGCGGAGGAGGAGGGTAAGAACCCGCGCTGCGACATCGCTTTATTTGCCCATGTCTGGCAAGACGCGCTTACTGCAAGCGGACTGGATAACGGCGTTAACCCAACTACCGAGACCCAGCCGGTGGCGAAGGTTCCTTTAGCGTCCCGATAACGTACGTAACGATAAGGTTCATCTTTGGAAAGCATGCCCGTGCTTTTGTAGCGCGGTGAACTCCTGAGCACCTCGACGGTGTCGCCATTGACCATGAACGCGGGGAGTTGACACTCTGTTGCTGGTGCAGAATAGAAATGCAGGCGTGAGTCGGTTTTTACTTTGGCAGACTCATAAAGATAGTTTGCCTCTCCGGCTGCTGTTCCGGCAATCGTCTCACAGTCCAGTTTTGCTGAACAAAACGGTGACGTGCCGAGCAGGATGAATGCTGCAAAAAGCTGCTTATCCATTTTTTTCATTCTTCCCTGTTAACACTCACGTTAAACCGTACGGTTACGATTTCAGTTCCCGCCACTCGCCGTTAGCAAGATTTTCCAGCGTGTAATCCCCCATGGCATAGCGGATGAGGCGCAGCGTAGGAAATCCAACATGCGCTGTCATACGACGTACCTGACGGTTGCGACCTTCATATAAGGTAACTTTCAACCAGCTGGTGGGAATGTTTTTCCGTTCCCGAATCGGCGGATTTCTCGGCCACAGCCATACGGGTTCCTCTACTACTTCAATGCCTGCGGGTAGCGTGGGGCCATCATTGAGCGTTACTCCGTTACGCAGGGCGTCCAGCGCTTCTGCTGTCGGCTCGCCTTCAACCTGGACGTAATAAATTTTCCCGGTACGCTTACCGGGTTGCGTTAACCGCGCCTGCAGCGCGCCGTCATTGGTTAGCACCAAAAGCCCTTCGCTGTCCCGGTCGAGTCGGCCCGCCGCATAAATTCCCGGCACGGGAATAAAATCTTTTAACGTGCTTCTGCCAGCCTCGTCAGTAAATTGTGGCAAAACATCGTAGGGTTTATTGAACAAAACCACGCGTTTTGGCTGGTTTTCTTTACGCTGCTTAGTGACTTGTCGTGAGCTGAATCGCTCAACCTGGTGATTTCTAAAAGAAGTTTTTTGCATGGTATTTTCAGATTATATCAATTGCCGCATTATAGCCTAAGAACGAGTGTCTTTCATGGCGGCGAACAATAGGGTAGTATTGACACGCTCATTACAAATCATTAACAAAAAGTTGCTCTAACGCATCCGTGTAGCAGGACGCAAACGCACATGCAGCGTGATGACAGACGAGCAGAACCAGAAGCGCTCGAAGGAGAGGTGAATGGAAAGCAAAGTAGTTGTTCCGGCGGAAGGTAAGAAGATCACCCTGCAAAACGGCAAACTCAACGTTCCTGAAAATCCGATTATCCCGTTCATTGAAGGCGACGGTATCGGCGTTGATGTAACCCCACCGATGATCAAAGTTGTCGATGCTGCTGTCGAGAAAGCCTATAAAGGCGAGCGTAAAATCTCCTGGATGGAAATCTACACCGGCGAGAAATCCACTCAGGTTTATGGCCAGGACGTCTGGCTGCCTGCTGAAACCTTAGATCTGATTCGTGAATATCGTGTTGCCATTAAAGGCCCTCTGACCACCCCTGTTGGCGGCGGTATTCGCTCTCTGAACGTAGCTCTGCGTCAGGAACTTGACCTGTATGTCTGCCTGCGTCCGGTGCGTTATTATCAGGGCACACCAAGCCCGGTTAAACACCCTGAACTGACCGACATGGTCATCTTCCGCGAAAACTCCGAAGATATCTACGCGGGTATCGAGTGGAAAGCTGACTCTGCCGATGCTGAGAAAGTGATTAAATTCCTGCGCGAAGAGATGGGCGTGAAGAAAATCCGCTTCCCGGAACATTGCGGCATTGGTATCAAACCGTGTTCTGAAGAAGGGACTAAACGTCTGGTGCGTGCAGCGATTGAATACGCCATCGCCAACGATCGTGATTCAGTTACCCTGGTACACAAAGGCAACATCATGAAGTTCACCGAAGGCGCGTTCAAAGACTGGGGTTACCAGTTAGCGCGTGAAGAATTCGGTGGTGAACTGATCGACGGCGGTCCATGGGTGAAAATCAAGAACCCGAAAACCGGTAAAGAGATCGTGGTTAAGGACGTTATCGCCGATGCGTTCCTGCAACAGATCCTGCTGCGTCCGGCTGAGTATGACGTGATTGCCTGTATGAACCTGAACGGTGACTACATCTCCGATGCGCTGGCCGCACAGGTTGGTGGTATTGGTATCGCGCCGGGTGCAAACATCGGTGACGAATGCGCTCTGTTCGAAGCAACCCACGGTACTGCACCGAAGTATGCAGGTCAGGATAAAGTGAACCCAGGTTCCATCATTCTGTCTGCTGAAATGATGCTGCGCCACATGGGTTGGGTTGAAGCGGCTGACCTGATTGTTAAAGGTATGGAAGGCGCAATCAACGCCAAGACCGTAACCTATGATTTCGAACGTCTGATGGATGGCGCTAAGCTGCTGAAATGTAGTGAGTTTGGTGACGCGATCATCGAAAACATGTAATCCAGATACTGGGTTGTATGAGAACGGGAGCCGAGAGGTTCCCGTTTTTTTGTGCACAGAAAATCCCAGTTAGGCTGGGGATTCCGGAAAGCTTTCAGCTTTGGGCCAGTTATTAATATCCCTTTTGATTTGTTAAAACACCTTGCGGTCTGGCAACTGCAAGGGTTAAACAAGAAATCAAAAGGGGTTCCCAATGGGGGGCGAAAAGAGCTTAGCGAACACCCGATGGAACTGTAAATATCATATAGTTTTTGCGCCCAAATACCGAAGACAAACATTCTACGGATAGAAACGTAGGGCGATAGGCAGCATCTTAAGAAAGCTGTGTGAACGGAAAAGCGTGCGGATCCTGGAAGCTGAATGCTGTGCAGATCATATCCATATGCTTGTGGAAATCCAGCCCAAAATGAGCGTATCCGGCTTTATGGGGTATCTGAAAGGTAAAAGCAGTCTGATATTGTATGAGCAGTTTAGTGATATGAAGTTTAAATACAGGAACAGGAAGTTCTGGTGCAGAGGTTACTACGTCGACATGGTAGGTAAGAACACGGCGAAGATAACTGTCTGCAGGAGTACATCAGGACGCAATGCCTGAATTAACTTAGCCAGCTTAATTGCGGATTTCTTTTACCTGGGTGTCCAATCAATTAAGCACAGTACAGTGACATTATCATGCGTCATGTCGCCGCAGTGTTCCGTATTAACTATGACTGTAGCCCGATGTGGTGATCTTTCATGCGGGTTTGTCCCTTATGCCTGCTTCTACGGTGCTGAGTGGAAGAAACCGGGCTACTAGTTCAACTATCATTATATTAATGGATTATTGTTCTCAACATCTTCCATGTATAAAAGCGTATCGTCAACAGAGTAGTAATGCCGTTTGTTATCATTGACATCCGTAACCCATCGGAAAACGCCAGCATTGATAAGTGTTGCAGTATATTCGCGAAATGTGGATTTCCCGGAATAATGAATCTGGGCTGCTTTTTTTACTTGTTCCGGGTTCTTGTTTGTGCTGACTTTCAATAAGTCTCTTTTCCCTCTTATTAATATTACTTCATCATTTTCTGTAACAACTCTAATGTTATCAGTAGCCAGGTAGTAAATATAATAAGCAATATTCTGGCGTTTCAGTTCAGAGTAAAACCACGGAAAGTTATGTTCCTTTCTCACTTGCTCAAACATCTTTTCAAGAACGTCAACCTGATCCATCAGGATTATAACCTATTGTTAGTCATGAGAGCGTGTAGTGTGCACGATCGGTTTTATCACTTCAATCTGGTCTGACCTTTTGGTACGGACAGCGGAGCCATGAGAGTAATTGCGCGCAGCCCATATACGCGTGCGCACTTGGTGCATGCAATTATTTTTTTGCTGAAAGTTTGTACGGAAATACATGCAGAGCGTTTGCTGCTATGGGATAAACGCCCAGGCCTTCTGTTCTGGCTTTGATTTCCTCGAAAGAGAGTGAAGGGGAGGGTTCTCGTCCGCCCCACAGATTAATGCCTTCAGGAACATCGTCCCGGCTGTACTCCTCGGCGATCTCGATGGTTCCGCCACTATTCAATTCGATCACGACGCTTTTCCCGTCAACAGGAATGAGGTTACCGTCATTGTCTGTGATAAAGATTTTCATTTTCTTACCTCTTATTAGTACATGTATATGATAACAAAATTGGAAAGAGGGATGTCACTATTGTCTTGATCTCTTCAAGGATAATTTTATTTAAAAATTAATTTGTTATGTTTTGGTTTTGGAAATGTGATTCGACGCATGGCGACTTTTGTTTCTGTCTACCATGCTCTGTAGAGATAAATTAGAACATGTCAATGCTCATCGCAACGACTGATCAGTTTTCGCTACAGGACATGAGAATGCGCAAAGCACTTTTACCGGTAACCGCTGCGGTGTGTCTTTTTTTGATCGGTGTTTTTATTCTTAATATGCAGCTTTGGTATTCATCTTCGACAGAAACCCTTGGAGGAGCCCGATATGCTGTTAAAAATATGGATAACATACTTGATGAAGCTTTCCAGGCAACCCGTACCGCAAGGCATATTGCTGAAAAAAAATGTGATCTGGAGGGACAATACCAACTTGGAACCGAAGCTGCACTTCGCCCTCATTTACGAACGCTGATCATTATCCGGCAGGGGAAGGTTTGGTGTACGTCATTGCCGGGGAATAGGATTTTACTTAAGCAAATCCCCGTAATTGCTGATACAAATCTGTTGCTGACTCCCGCAAGAAATACGGAAAACGAGATACCTGTTCTGCTGTATCAAACTCGTTTTCAAACCAGTCGTATTATTGTCACTATTAGTGGGGTGCATATTCGAGGGGCTCTGAAAGTTCCGTTAAAGGGAGTAGCATACTCATTGCTGGTGGGTGACAACGTACTTGGTTTATTGGGCGATGTGAAAACCGTTACAACAAGCGCACGTGCGTCTGGTCAACTTAATTCCGCAAAGTATCCGTTCAGTATTATTTATAATAAACCGCCACTGTTTAGTGCAAAAAAGCTGGTTACACAGGGTTCAGGGATTCTGGTTTTTATCCTGTTAATGTCTTTTGCAGCCGCTTATGCCATTGATAAGTATCTGAACAAGAACGATACCCCTGAAGAAACGTTGCGCAGGGCGATAGTAAAAGGAGAGATCGTGCCTTTTTATCAACCTATCGTAAATGGTCGCGAGGGGACGTTACGCGGTGTTGAAGTGCTGGCCCGATGGAAACATCCAAAAGCCGGATATATCTCTCCAGCTTCCTTCATTCCCGTCGCTGAAAAATCAGGCCTGATAGTGCCACTAACTCAAAGCCTGATGAGGCAGGTCGCGGAAAACATGAACGCCATTGCCAGCAAACTGCCATCCGGCTTCCATGTCGGCATTAACTTCAGCGCATCCCATCTCACATCCCCTACATTCGTGCAGGAGTGCCTGCATTACAGGGATAGCTTTAACCGCGATGACCTCAATCTGGTAATCGAAGTTACTGAGCGCGAGCCGTTAGATGTGGATGAAGATCTTGTGCAGAGGCTCAATATCCTGCATGAGAATGGCTTTGTGATTGCGCTGGATGATTTTGGTACGGGCTATTCTGGGCTTTCTTATTTGCATGACATGCACATTGATTACATTAAAATCGATCAGAGCTTTGTGGGAAGGGTAAATGAGCTTCCCGATTCAACCCGAATTTTGGATTGTGTTCTCGATTTGGCGCGCAAGCTGTCTTTAAGCATCGTTGCTGAAGGGGTTGAAACGAAGGCTCAGCTTGATTATCTCAACAAAAACAACATTGTTTTCCTGCAAGGGTACTATTTCTATAAACCAGTAACCTTCACTGAGTTCGTCATGATTCTGCTGTCAAAGCCTAAAGTGAAGGTTTTTGTCGAATAAATACAAGATAACCTAATTGATGAAAAGTGAGCATGAAATCTGCTTCGGTAGCAAAAATCCGACGATTATCTTTATCGTGAGGCAAATCTCGGATTCTGTTATTTAAAATCTATACCCTTATCGATGTGGTGGTTATTTGTGTTTTCATATACAGCAACTGGATAATGGTATGGCAGATATAACATTCGCGATGGAGCGTGATTCAAGTCACAAAGCGGCGAAAAATAAGTTGGATGTGCGAAGCAAAGCGAAGAACACAAATCGCAATCAGCTTGCGATTGCCGCAGTCCTGTTTTTAGGCGGTATCGTCGGGATTATTGTTTTGGCATTATATCTAATGGTGCAGGAAGGGGTATTTCTGTATTAATTGTTTAAATATTCTTATATGTTAAAATAAGATGATGATTATATCTTGTGTCTTCTCTCAATAATATTCTGCTGGTCGGGGTATTAGTGTGCCCCGACCAGCAGGATCTTATAAAATTAGAACTGATAATTTAAAGATACCCAGTAGTTACGACCAGGGTTTACGTATCCGGTAGTGGATTGTGCAGTCTGATAATAATCACCTGCGTAGGTGCTATTGCGGCCCACCTGGTACAATTTGACCTCACTAAAGTCTTTATCCAGCACGTTATTAACCGCCGTATTAAGCGTCAGATCTTTGGTCAGCTTATAAGACATCCCCATGTCGACAACGGTCCAGGCTTTTAAATCAGCGCCTTTATCGTCATAGACGGCCTTTTGTACCGCACTAAGGTTGTCGTAATTTTCGGTAAAGCGTGGGGCTTTGCCGCGATAACGTGCGCTGAGCCAGGCGTTCATATCTTCCGTTGCCTGCCAGTTCAGACGGGCGTTAGCCATATGTTTTGGTGTGTAACTTAATGGCGCGCCTTTATTGTCACCATCTTTTTGCTTGCTCTGAGTGTAGGTGTAGTTGAGAGATAAGGTCAGCACATCCGACCATAGAGGGAAGGTGCTGGCAAATTCAACGCCATCGGTCCTTGCCTTGCCGCTGTTGGTATAGCTGTTGGTATTATCATCGATAGAATATGAGACAATTTTATTTTTGTATTCGGTATAGAAGCCGGTAATGTTGGCGTTAAGCCCGGCGTCGTTCTCGTAATACAGCCCGGTTTCGTAGCTGATACTTTCCTCAGGTTTGAGGTCCGGGTTACCGACCGTATTCACCGTTCCCTGTGCGGTTACACCGCTGATCCCGTTATGCAACTGGCTTAGTGATGGTGCTTTATAACCTGTCGTTACGCCGCCTTTGAGCGTCCAGGCGTCGGAAACGTCCCAGACCATATAGGCACGCGGGCTGAGATGACCGCCAAAGACATCGTTATGCTCATAGCGTGTTCCTGCGGTTAAGGCCAGCGAGTCGAGAATATGCCATTCATCTTCCGCATAAGCTGCCCACGTTTTTTGATGGAACGTCTCGCCGGTATTGGCCAGTACCACACCATCTTTCATCCGTGCATCCCAGTATTCTCCGCCAAGGGTTAAGAGGTGTGAATCACCTAATGGCGTCAGCAGCACTGAGTCAAGAATGACGTTGGTGTTCTTCAGTTCACGCGCGTCACCGGCCCGGCCTGCGTTCTCTGGCGTGAGTGCGGAAGATACCAATTGCCGGCCTTTGTTTTCGGTTTCATTCCAGCCGAGGGAGGATTTCCAGGTGCCGAACGTTAAGGCTGTATCGTGGCCGAGGGTCACTTTGTTACGCTCATAGCGTAGCGTTTTATCATACCCCCCTGTCAGGTTGCCCAACTGCCCGTCATCGTTGTCATAGCGCTGTCTGGCGGAGTCGAGATCTAACCATAACGTATTGTTCTCGTTGGTTTTCCAGTCGAGACGCGTGCCAATATTATAGTTTTCCGACTCGGTAGGATAAGGTACGCGGGTGGAGGAGGTATCGCTGAGGGAGGTGACGCTGGAACCCTGACGCTGGGTTGTGCTCCCCCGAACCTGCATATCCAATACGCCCGCAATCAACGGGCCGCTTGACCAGAAGTTGGCGACCGTACTGTTACCCCATTTATTACTCTCTTGCAGGTTAACGCCGGTATTGATGGAAGTGCTCCATTTATCGGTGCTTTTTTTGGTGATGATATTCACCACGCCACCGATTGCGTCGGACCCATAAAGCGTCGACATCGGGCCGCGGATCACCTCAATATGATCGATCGCCGCCAGTGGGGGCATAAAGCTGGTATTCATGGCAGAGAAACCGTTTGGCGTTACGTCGCTGCTGCCGTTTTGACGAATACCGTCAATCAGGATCAAGGTATAGCTGGCAGGCATGCCACGGATGCTGATCTCCAGACCGCCGGTTTTACCGGTGCTGCTTTCAACATCTACCCCTTCAACAGAACGCAGGGCTTCACCTAAATCATTATATTTATTGGTTTGTAACTCTTGCTGAGAAATAACAGAGACGCTGGCGGCGGCATTGGTGATTTTCTTTTCATAACCGGAAGCGGTTACCACCATGACATCTTCAGCAAATACCAGGGGGCTGGAAAATCCTAAACAGGACAGAACGACAGAGGCAACAGGTTTTAAACGCATAGTCAAACTTCCTTTGTTAAAAATTCAAAGGCAGTAAGATAATTGATGGAAATGATAATACAAATAATTATCATTACAAATTTACATAACTTGTCACTTCTGGTGTTTTTCTTGAATAAATATACATAAATTGTCATGAGTTTTAGAAAAGGAATTAGCAGGAAGGGCCAATAGTCCGCACAGGCAATTATTAGTTCGGGATTAATATTCCTGTGAATAAATGGCGAGGGATTAACCTATTTTCTGAGATTCACATCGTACTCATAACGGAGTATCAGAAAAAAGTATGATAATTTTAGAAAATCGTCATACTTTTCTGCGCCGCATCATTTTTTTCATCATTTCTGTCCGCCATAATCCCTTCCCCAGGAGACTGCTTAACGACGGTAAATCGTTATGCGGCATAAAAATAACGTAAATCTGGATAACATAATGATCAAAGGCAAGCAGGCACTGCTTACGTGCGCATTGACTCTCGCATTAACTTCACCACTTCTTGCCGCGCAAAATGCGAACGAAGGGCAGACGTTAAAACTGGCAATTGGCCCAGAACCAACGGAAGGGTTTGACCCGATGCTGGGCTGGAGTCATGGCAGCTATTTGCTTTTGCATGCACCATTATTAAAACAAAATGCAGATATGAGCTGGGGAAACCTGCTGACGGAAAAAGTAGAGACCAGCGCAGACGGCAAAACCTGGACGTTGACGTTAAAACCTGACCTTAAATTCTCGGATGGTTCCCCGCTAACCGCTGAAGATGTTGTGTTCACCTATAACAAAGCAGCAAAAAGCGGCGGCAAAATCGACATGGGAAACTTCACCCATGCCAGCCTGAAAGATAACCGTACGGTAGAAATTACGCTAAATAGCCCACAGAGCACCTTTGTGAATGTGTTGGGTTCTTTGGGTATTGTTCCGGCGAAACGGTATGACGAAAAAACATTTGCCAAAAATCCGATTGGCGCGGGTCCTTATCGGCTGGTGAGTTTTCAGCCGGGACAGCAGTTGATCGTGGAGGCTAACCCCTGGTATGCCGGTAAGAAAAATGATTTTAGTAAGCTGGTGTTTGTCTTCCTTGATGAAGATAACGCTTATGCCGCAGCGCGCAGTGGCCAACTGGGACTCGTACGTATCGCGCCGTCGATGGCGGTCGCTCCTCAGCAGACAAATTTGAAACTTTGGGTACGCGATAGCGTGGAAAATCGGGGCATTGTGTTCCCGATGGTTCCTGCAGGTAAAAAAGATGCCAATGGCTATCCGATTGGGAACGATATCACGGCCGATGTTGCCATCAGGCGCGCCATCAACTATGCCATCGACCGTAAGCAGCTTGCCGATCAGGTCATGGAAGGTCATGCGATTCCTGCGTATAGCGCAGTGCAGGGGCTGCCATGGCAGGGGCAATCCGTTGCGTTCAAAGATGGTGATAGCGAAAAAGCACGTACGATTCTGGAAGAAGCCGGCTGGAAGGTAGGTAAAGATGGCGTGCGAGTGAAAGACGGCAAAGAGGCTCGACTGACTTTATGGTACGCCAGCGGTGACAGTACGCGCCGGGATTTAGCTGAGGCCGTACGTGCGATGCTGGAACCGTTGGGAATTCAGGTATCACTACAGTCCGGAAGCTGGGAAACTGTTGAGCGTCACATGCATGCGAACCCGACACTATTTGGTTGGGGAAGCCTGGATCCGATGGAGCTTTTCCATCATTACAGTAATCAGGCCGCGGGCGTGGAATATTACAACCCAGGCTATTACAGCAATCCTGTTGTTGAACAGCATCTTAAACAGGCTATCGACGCCCCAGACTGGCAAAAGGCGTTGCCTTTCTGGCAACAGGTGGAGTGGGATGGCAAGCAAGGGGCTGGCGTGCAAGGCGATGCTGCCTGGGCATGGCTGCTGAATATTCAGCACACCTACCTGGCAAATCCGTGTATTGATTTAGGCAAAGGCGCACCGGAGATTCACGGTAGCTGGTCACTGCTCAATAATCTGGACGAATGGACCTGGACCTGCCGTTGATGAAGTCTGTTGTGGGCCATTTTCTACGGCTGATAGTGTTATTAGTGCTGGTTGCGGCTGGCACTTTTGTGCTGCTCAGCTTTTCTCCAGTCGATCCGATTCGCGCTTATATTGGCAACGATCTCCTGCATGTGCCGCCGGAGCAATATGCACGCATTGCTGCTCGCTGGGGATTGGACCAGCCGCTATGGGAGCGTTTTGGTCACTGGTTTTTACGGGTATTGCAGGGCGATCTCGGCTATTCCATGTTGTTTAATGCGCCGGTTGCCAGCGTGATCAAGGAACGCTTTTCCACCTCGTTTGCGCTGCTTGGCGGCGCGTGGCTACTCTCCGGCATATTGGGAACGGCAATGGGGTTTGTCGCGGGTCGCTACCTGAATCGCTGGCCGGACAAAGCAATCTGTCGCCTCAGCTATCTGCTCTCCTCGTTGCCGACCTTCTGGATTGGTATGTTGCTGCTGGCGTTATTTGCCGTGCGCTGGCCGGTATTTCCGGTCTGCTGCGCATGGGAACCGGGTAACAGCGGCGATATGGCCATGCTGACCGAGCGTCTGCGCCATCTGGTGCTTCCCGTTTGCGCGCTCAGTTTGCTGGGACTGGGACAAATTACGCTTCATACGCGGGAAAGCATCGCCAGCGTAATGAAAAGCGAATTTGTCCGTTTTGCACGTTCCCAGGGAGATAAAGGCTGGTCACTGTTACGCCATCAGGTTCTGCGTCATGCAATTACGCCTGCGCTGTGTTTGCAGTTTGCCTCACTGGGAGAACTGCTGGGAGGTGCACTATTGGCCGAAAAAGTCTTCGCGTATCCAGGACTGGGGCAGGCCACCATTGATGCCGGATTACGCGGCGATCTGCCGTTACTGATGGGGATTGTGTTGTTCAGTACCGTACTGGTGTTCATTGGCAATTCGCTGTCTACCTGGCTTGTCCGTATGTTGAACCGTGCTCTGGAGCGACCTGATGCTCTATAACCCGACGCCGACGCTAATTCGTCTTTTGTTCTCTTTCAGCTGCCTGTTATTCATTGCAGTATATGGTGCCGCAATGCTGGATAACCCGTTGAGCGTTAATCTGCTTGCCCGTCATCTTCCACCTGATGCGATGTATTGGTTTGGCACCGATAATCTTGGTCGCGATCTGTGGATCCGTTGTTTTCAGGGGGCACTCACCAGTCTGCAAATTGGTATTGGTGCGGCGTTGTGCAGTGGCTTGATTGCGTTAATGATGGCGGCGGTTTCGCGCATACATCCGCGTCTGGATGTGCTTATGCGCCTTATAACTGATGCCATGCTGTCGATGCCGCATCTGCTGTTGCTTATTTTGATCTGTTTTACGCTGGGCGGCGGGAAAAACGGGGTAATCATGGCGGTTGCACTAACGCACTGGCCGCGTCTGGCGCTAATCCTGCGTGCTGAAGCGCAGCGCGTGGCCCACAGTGACTATCTGATGTTGACCTGGCGTCTGGGGCACGGTCATTTTTACTGCTGGCGGCATCACTATCTACCGGCGTTGTTACCCCAGTGGCTAACGGGAACATTGCTGATGTTTCCCCATGCAGTGTTGCACAGCGCGGCGTTAAGCTTCCTCGGTTTTGGACTGGCACCGCATGAACCGTCGCTGGGCCTGCTGCTGGCGGATGCGCTGAGGTTTATCAGTCATGGCGACTGGTGGTTAGTACTGTTTCCTGGACTGATGCTGTTCAGTCTGGTGATGTTATTCGATCAGCTCGCAAGGGCGGTGCATCGTTTATGGTTACGAGGTGACGCATGTTGAGTTTAAGGCAGGTCTCACTGGACGTGGCGCGTTATCGCTGGTACGGCGCGAAAAACTGGTCTTCGCTGTTGCAGGATATCTCTTTCGACGTAGCGCCTGGTCAGATGGTGGCGCTAGTTGGAGGAAGTGGAGAAGGTAAAAGCCTATTGCTGCAATGTCTGCTCGATCTCTTACCAGACAATTTGCGTTTCAACGGCGTTATTACCCTGGAAGGTAAAACGCTGGACAGTGATGACATTCGCAAATGTCGTGGCAATACCTTTAGCTACGTCCCGCAAGGTATTCAGGCACTTAACCCGCTGCTCTCGATTGAAAAGCATCTGCGCAGGGCATGCCAGCTTTCTGACCAGCAATGGAATGCCGGAAAAATTGAACGATTGCTCCAGCGTAGCCGACTGGAAAGTCGCGTATTAGATGCTTTTCCGCGTCAGCTTTCAGGCGGTATGGCAAAACGTGTTCTGGCCTGTCACGCGTCTCTGAGTCAGGCTCGCTATATTCTGGCGGATGAAATTACCGCCTGGCTTGATGCACCTCTCGCTAATCAACTGCTTGAACAGTTGCGTGAGCAATGTGAGCAAGGGGCTGGCGTTTTATGGGTAACGCATGACCTCACGCTGGCGGCCCGCCATGCGGATCGTATTGTCGCTCTGCATCAGGGAAGGGTGTCGGATAACGTCAGCCGGGAACAGCTGTTACGCGGAGAGATTAGCGAACACCTGCAACGACAATGGCGGGCGCTGCCTGAAAGAAATCAACTTTTTGGAGAGCGCGATGCTGTGCTGTCGTGATGTAACAATCCGTCAGGGGGAAAAGGTTCTGTGGCAAAATCTGACCTTTTCTCTACGCCCTGGAGAACGTATTGGGATTTGTGCGCCCAGTGGAACTGGCAAAACGACGCTGGGACGCGTGCTGGCGGGCTGGCAGAAACCAACTTCCGGTGACATTCTGGTTGATGACCAACCTTTGCCGATGCACCAGTATTGCCCGGTGCAACTGGTGCCACAGCATCCGGAATTAACTTTTAACCCCCGACGCAGCACCGGTGATGCGGTGTATGATGCATGGCGACCGGATGCTGCAATGCTTACCCGTCTTCACATCAATCCAGAGTGGTTAACCCGCCGTCCTGGACAACTTTCTGGTGGTGAACTGGCGCGAATTGCTTTACTTCGCGCGCTGGACCCGCGGACACGTTTTCTTATTGCCGATGAAATTACTGCCCAGCTTGATCCTTCTATTCAACGGGATATCTGGGCGCTGCTGCTTGAAGAATCTCAGCGTCGGCCATTGGGTATGCTCATTATCAGTCATCAGCAGGCACTGCTTGATCAGATCTGCACGCGAGCGCTACTCTCTTAGGTCTCTTTCGCATTTCAGGCAAATAACTAACGTGATCGTAAAAACTATCGCTGTGGCTGCGCTAATGTACGGGGCGGGTGCTTTTGCAGCACATGCTTCCATTCAGGTGGGTTTTTCACCGGAAGGATCGGCTCGGGCTTTAGTGCTGGATTCAATCAACCATGCGCAGCACAGCATCGATATGATGGCTTATTCATTTCAGTCTGCAGATATTGTTCAGGCATTGGTCAACGCTGAAAAGAGAGGCGTTGTGGTTCGGGCTGTTATCGATAAGAAACGAAACCAGGGTAAGGTGAGCCAGAAGGCCATCGCTTTTGCTGCCGCGAATGGGGTTGATGTTCAACTGGATGGTCACTACCACATCCAGCATGACAAGGTAATGATTATTGATGGCGACACGCTGGAAACCGGTTCGTTCAACTTTGCCAAATCCGCAGAATTTGCTAACTCTGAAAATGTGTTAGTTATTCGTGACGAACCTGCCGTTGTTGCGCAGTATCAGGCCCATTTTGACAGCCGTTGGAAAATCGCGCACCAGAGCGGTTAAATGTTTCACAACGCCGTTGATTTAAATGTGATGTTATATTATAACATTTTACTCGCAATTGATTTGAGGGTGAAATTTTGGCTATTCGTTTTAAGAAACTGACAATCGCTCTGGGGATGCTTTTAGTCAGTAGTTCGGTTCTGGCGCATGGTCATCATTCCCATGGTGCGCCAATGAGTGAAGCAGAACAAAAGGCGTCTGAAGGGGTATTTGATGACAACCAGGTGCAGAACAGGGCGCTGACCGACTGGGATGGCATGTGGCAATCTGTCTATCCGTATCTGGTCAGCGGCGAGCTTGATCCGGTGTTCAAAAAGAAAGCGGAGAAAGATAAAAGCAAAACGGCAGAACAAATCAAAGCGTATTACCGTACAGGCTATGCAACCAACGTAGACACTATCGGTATTGAAAATGGCGTGATGGAGTTTCATACCGGGAATCAGGTTGCATCATGTAAATACGACTACGCCGGATATAAGATCCTGAATTATAAATCAGGCAAGAAAGGTGTACGGTATCTGTTTGAGTGTAAAGCTGCTGACAGCAAAGCGCCAAAATATGTGCAATTTAGCGATCATATTATCGCGCCGCGTAAATCGAGCCACTTCCATATCTTTATGGGAAATACCTCGCAGGCAGCCTTGCTTGAAGAGATGGAAAACTGGCCTACCTATTACCCTTATCAGTTGAAGGGAGAAGAGGTTGTGGATGAGATGCTGCACCATTAATCCGGGCTAACCTTATCTGTACACACCCGTCACCAGTGGCGGGTTTTTTAATTCATAACCTTTTCTTTCCATCACCCGATGCATTCGTTAGCATATTGTATCGCAGCAAGTGCATGTGTTTTTTCAGGAAGAGGTTAACGTGTTCGCAGAGTATGGAGTTCTGAATTACTGGACGTATCTGGTGGGAGCCATTTTTATCGTGTTGGTACCGGGGCCAAATACGATATTTGTGTTGAAGAACAGCGTCGGTCGGGGAGTGAAGGGGGGGTATCTCGCCGCAAGCGGTGTGTTTATCGGTGATGCCGTGCTGATGTTTTTGGCCTATGCCGGTGTTGCCGCATTGATCAAAACAACGCCTGTTTTGTTCAATATCGTTCGCTATCTTGGCGCGTTTTATCTGCTGTACCTAGGTGCGAAGATCCTGTATGCGACACTGAAATCGAAAGCAAGCGACGCCGCACCTGAGGAAGTCCCGTTTGGCGCTATTTTTAAGCGAGCATTAATTCTGAGCCTGACGAATCCCAAAGCTATTTTGTTTTATGTTTCGTTCTTTGTGCAGTTTATTGATGTCAATGCACCGCACTCAGGGCTGTCATTCTTTATTTTGGCCATTACGCTTGAAGTAGTGAGCTTTTTCTATCTGAGCTTCCTTATTTTCTCCGGCGCGTTTGTGACGCAGTATATTCGCACGAAGAAAAAACTGGCCAAAGTGGGTAATTCCCTAATCGGCCTAATTTTCGTTGGTTTTGCCGCTCGTCTGGCCACGCTTCAGTCGTGATGCCATTGGCCCGCTGGTTGCGGCGGGCCTTCAATATGACGCTTTGCTTTTCATTTATAATTGTAGGGTTATAACCAATAAATGGTATTTTAAATGTATATTTTGAGGCGTACCCTGTGTACAGCAGCGATTCAATAAGACTCGCTGGTTGTCGACTGGAAAAGGGAAGAAAAATGCTTCAAATTCCACAGAATCATATCCATACACGCTCTACACCATTCTGGAACAAAGAAACCGCGCCTGCCGGAATTTTCGAACGCCACCTTGATAAAGGAACTCGTGCTGGGGTTTATCCACGACTTTCGGTTATGCAGGGGGCGGTCAAATATCTCGGATACGCCGATGAACACAGTCCGGAGCCAGTAGAGGTGATGGTTATTGAAGCCGGTCAGTTTGGCGTTTTTCCGCCGGAAAAATGGCATAACATCGAAGTGATGACCGACGACACTTACTTTAATATCGATTTTTTCGTTGCCCCGGAAGTTCTGATGGAGAGTGTAAATCAACGAAAAGTCGTGCGCACCGGCAAGGAGTAAATCATGGGCAAAGCAACCTATACCGTAACCGTGACCAATAACAGCAACGGTGTTTCTGTTGATTATGAAACAGAAGCGCCGATGACATTACTGGTGCCGGATGTGGCAGCAGAAGTGGTCAAAGACTTGGTCAATACCGTTCGTTCGTACGATACCGAGAATGAGCATGAAGTCTGCGGATGGTAGGTATTAAATACTCTTACTGATTGAATACAAAGAATTTTAATGTACTAACCGCACTTCGTTTTGACGGCGCTGTGCGGTTATTTTATTTGTGTTGAACGTAGTGATGTCCGAAAAAAGATTCCTTAAGAATACCTTAAGAAATCCGCATTGAATGCTAATTGTCGATCATTCACAGGAGTTATGATCGCAAAAAAGTAACAATACAGAACATCGCGCTTATGAAACTGAATACCCAAATTACATTCCCCACACTTATTCTAGGACTGGTCATTGTGGCGATCCCGTTCACCGCGAACTGGAATCTTCCGCTGCTTAACGGCACTGTCGTCAGATGGATCGAAAATGGGCAGGCGCTATGGCTACTGTTTGGTGCGGTATTTACCCTTGGCTATATCCGGCCTTTATCACGCCCTGAAGGCGAGAAGCAATTTTGGCTTTGGGCAGCCGCGTGGTGGTTGGTATTGCTGGGGAGAAGCACCAGTTGGGGCCGCGACTATTTCCCGGAGCAGCCTAAACTTCTGTTCAGAGCTATCTCTGTTGTAATGATTTCCATGATTATTCTGCCGGTGCTGTTGTCGAAGCGCTTACGCCTGGATATTGTCCGACGCGTGCGTAATGAACCGCTACCGCTCTGGCTGCTGGCGATCACCGCCTGCGCATTTTTGATTTCTGATACGGTAGAGCATCATCGTCTGCTGGCTCCCATCTTCCTGCACAATGCCCAATATGGCGATATGATTGAAGAATTGTACGAACTGCCGTTTATGGCTGGCCTGTTTCTGATGAACCTCGGTTTTATGCAGCGGGATATGCAGGAGGAATCTGCCTCCATCCGTTTCAGTGAACCTCACCTGGTAAAGTAATGAGATAAGACCTGAGTCTGGGTAACCAGACTCAGGTGGCGATGGTGGGGAATTACGCAATGGCCTCACATAAGCGTGATTTCATGTCGCTATACGATTGAGCGGCATACTTTTCAGCCCATCTCTGATCGCTAATGTGCTCGATATTTATGGCACAATATTTGGTTTCCGGCGTTTTCGAGATTGGATCGAGGTTATCCTGGGTCAACTCGTTGCATGCACCAATCCACCATTGATAGGTCATATAAACCGTTCCGGAATTGATGCGCTCGGATACATCCGCACGGCTGATGACCTTACCCCGACGCGAGCTGACCCACACCAGATCACGATGACGGATACCGAGTTTTTCGGCATCATGGGTATTGATTTGCACATATCCTGGTTCATCAGCCAACGCTTGTAACGCTGCGCAGTTACCGGTCATAGAGCGACAGGAGTAATGCCCAACCTCACGCACGGTACACAGTACCAGCGGATAATTGTCATCCGGAACTTCTGCGGGCGCTCGCCACGGTGCGGCAAACAGTTTGCCTTTGCCGTTGGCGGTATCAAACTGGCTGTGTGCGTAAAGGTATGGCGTACCAGGACTATCGAGATCCGGGCATGGCCACTGAACATGCCCCATTTCCCCCATTTTCTCATAGGTCACGCCGTAGAACAGTGGGCACAGCTCGCGCATCTCATCCCAGATTTGCTGGTTATTTTGATACTGCATTGGATAGCCCATTTCGCTGGCCAAAAGGCTGATGATCTCCCAGTCACGTTTTACATAAGCGGTGGGTTCAATCGCTTTCTCAAAACGCTGGAAGCCGCGATCGGCGCAGGTAAAGACGCCGCCATGTTCGCCCCATGAGGTGGCGGGCAGGAGAACATCGGCCATTTCCGCTGTCTTAGTCATGAAGATGTCTTGCACGACGATAAAATCGAGCGCGTTAAACCCTTCGCGGACCAGGCCCAGGTCGGCCTCGGTTTGCAGCGGATCCTCTCCCATGATGTAGTAGGCTTTTATTTTGCCTTCGATAGCCAGGTGTGGAACTTCAGTGATGCGCGTTCCAACCTTGTCATCCATCTGATTAACGTCAATGCCCCATGCGCTGGCGAATTTTTCCCTGACTGCGGAATCGGTCACGTCCTGATATCCCGGGAACTGGTTAGGTAGTACCCCCATATCGCACGCACCCTGCACGTTATTTTGCCCGCGCACCGGACCAACGCCGACGTTAGGGCGACCCAGATTCCCGGTCAACAACGCCAGGCTCGATAAACCGCGAACCACATCAACAGCCTGACCAAACTGAGTGACGCCCATCCCCCACATTACGGTTGCCGATGGTGCTGCGGCAAATGTACGCATTGCCTGACGAACCTGCTGTGCGGGAACGCCGGTCAAATGTTCAACCGCTTCAGGCGCATAGTCTTTAACGGTTTCCCAGTATGTTTCCAGCCCTTCCGCATGCTTTTGCACATACTCGCGATCGTAGAGTTGCTCTTCGATAAGAACATGACCAAAGGCATTAACCAGAGCCATGTTGCAACCGTTTTTCAACTGCAAATGTTGGTCAGCAATACGAGCGGTTTCAATACGACGTGGGTCGCAGACAATGATTTTTGCGCCGTTCTGGCGAGCTTTAATTACCCGGCGGGCTACGATTGGGTGCGAGTCGGCGCAGTTATAACCAAAGATCAGCAGACATTTTGAGTTTTCAATGTCGCTGATGGAATTGCTCATGGCGCCATTGCCTAACGTTTCTTGTAACCCGGCAACAGAAGGACCGTGACAGACGCGGGCACAACAATCGACATTATTGGTATGAAGTACACCACGTGCGAATTTTTGCATCACGTAGTTAGTTTCATTTCCGGTTCCCCGGGAGGAGCCGGTGGTCATGATGGCGCGAGGACCATAGGTTTTTTTGATTTCAGACAGGCGTTTTGCGGTGTAACGAATGGCTTCATCCCAGCTAACGGGCGTGAATTTGCCACCTTTTTCATAACGGATCATCGGGCGAGTCAGACGGGGAGTCAGGAGGCGAGTGTCGTTAAGAAAGTCCCAACCATAATAGCCTTTCAGGCATAACTGATTTTGGTTCGTTACACCCTCTGCGGCTTCGGCACGGATGATTTTGTTATTTTCGACAACAAGCTTGAGCTTGCACCCGGCCCCACAGTATGGGCAAACACTGGTGATTTTTTTCATCAATAACAGACCTGTTAAATGCTGAAATAGCGCGAATTGTAGACGCAGCCACGCGATAAGCACCGCGGACTACGATTTGTCGTAGCGACGGGTTGTTAAAGCATAAAGTGTGCCAGAAGTGAAAACCCAGCAATAATGGGGCTGACGGCAAAAGCGTTAAGCATAATGACTGACGATTCGACATTAATGACGAGGAGCGGCAAAAATTTAGCCTACCGGTCAGCAGTCATAACCTTATGAAACATCGGAAAAAGATGAAAATATGAAGTGATGACGATCACAAATTTTAATTTTTCAGCGCTATGCTATGCTTTTATACAACGAGTGAATCGTTAATTTAAAAACATAAGTGAGGAAAATTATGGGCATTATTTCATGGGTGGTTTTCGGTCTTATCGCTGGGATTTTGGCAAAATGGATTATGCCGGGTAAAGATGGCGGCGGATTCTTTATGACCATTATCTTAGGGGTTGTCGGTGCGGTAGTGGGTGGCTGGATCAGTACCTTCTTTGGTTTTGGTAAAGTTGATGGTTTCAACTTCGGCAGTTTCGTCGTAGCGGTTATCGGTGCGATTGTGGTGTTGTTTATCTACAGAAAAATCAAAAGCTAAGTAAACATACAGACAATAAAGGCCACTGATAAGTGGCCTTTATTTTGGTTACCACCACCCCAGTTCCGTGCCCAGAACCACGATGATCGCCACGCCAATCATAATAATCGTTGTTTTTTTCATCGTTATGCTCCCGGCGCAGCGTAGCCGCCAATAAAAAACCAGGATAAGAAAACGACAGCGGAAATGAAAATAATGACAGGGAAAATAATACCGAGTCGCATACGATTATCTACCAGAGTTATTTAAAGACGAGCCAGCATAGCAGGGCTTAATGTACGACAAAAGGGGTTTTATCCTGACGCTTTTTATCCTGATACATTGCGCTGTCTGCAAGATGAAGCGCACAGTTTACATCAGTCTCCAGCGGATCAATTTCCACCACACCCAGACTGGCACCAGGATAATACAGATGAATATCACCCAGGTGGTAGTCACCGCAAATCTGCTGTTGCAGCTGATTTTTCACCTGCTGCAGACGCATAAGCTGATCAAGTTCATCTTCCGCTGACAGGCGAACGACTAAAAATTCGTCACCGCCCAGTCGACCGAGAATGTCATTATCACTACATTCACGGAGCAGGCGCTGCCCAATCTGGATCAGGAACTGGTCACCAACCTCGTGGCCAAAGCGGTCATTAATCAGTTTGAAATCATCCAAATCGATATAGGCAACAACTATCTTCTGCCTGAGGTGGCGGGCAAGCGAAAAAAGGGTCTCCAAATTTTCAAAAATTGCGCGCCGGTTCGGTAACCCTGTCAGGGCATCGGTGTAGGAGTGAGCAATCAGCGCGGCGTTCGCTTCACGTAACTGAGCAACCAGCGACTCTTTTTGAATCGACTGGGCGATCAGACCGGCAAACAGATGTAATACTTGTTCTCCACGTTGGCTCAGTGCCTGCTGACGGCGGCTGGTAGCGCAGAGTGTACCGTAAAACGTTCCGTCCGGAAGATGAACGGGAGTACTTAGAAAGGTGGTGATGTCCAGTGCGCGAGCAGCGGTACATTCCGGCCAGCGTGCGGGCACGTTGTCACTGTACAGACAGTTTTCCTCAATCGCGCGTTTGCACAGCGTTTCATCCCACGGCACGGATAGCCCTTCGGGGATCTGCATTTGGCGGCTATTACGCGCATACAGAATATGCTGCAGACGGGCATCCAGATCGACCTTGGTCAGGTAGGTTGATTCCATCTCAGTCACCATCTCCAGCATCTCCAGAAGTTGGCGAACCAGACTCTCAACTGACTGCTCCGTAGCTAAGGATTGTGAGACTCTGGCAAGGATCATGTCCGACATGAGGTGAAATGCTCCTGAGTAATGATTGGGCTGACGTTGCCCGCATGATAGAACATCGAGGTGAAAGATGAAACACGCCATCCAGCTCAGAATGTAAACATAAAATGGATAGCTGACAGGAAAACATGGAGATAGATGGAAAGTCGGGGTAACCTGCCAGGATAAGGTTTTTAACAGGAGTAAATATGAAACTGGCATCTATTTTTTTGCCCGGCTTGCTGGTGCTGGCGGGATGTACCACGGAACCGGAAGCGCCTGTGCCACCGAAAGTTGGCATGGCGAATCCAGCATCGGTGTATTGCGAACAAAAGGGCGGCTCGTTGATTGCGGTGCAGACTCCGCAAGGTGTTAAGTCTGACTGCAAACTACCCAACGGGGAAGTAATTGATGAATGGTCACTCTGGCGTAGAGATCATCCGGCAACGGCCAAGTAATACGCGGTCAGCATTGACGTAGCCACTCAGCGAGCACCAGTGCGTGGTTTTGCTGGGTATTTTTCGCTGCATACAGTAGCGTTAAGGTTTGCTGTCGGGCAATCTCTGCGAGGCGCTTTCCTTCCTGCTGCTGTTGGGCCAGCTCTGCGCGATATTGCTCGGAAAAGTGTGAAAAATCGATCAGTTCTGCGTGGAATGCTTTGCGCAATTCAGAGGATGGCGTCAGCGTTTTGTTCCATTCGTTGAAAGCAAGGTCAGTCTTTTTTATCCCGCGTGGCCACAACCGGTCGACCAACACGCGGTAACCATCACTTTTTTCTGCCGGGTCATACACACGTTTACACTGAATCTTCATCTCTTCATCCGCTCCTTTCAGCTACCGCTCAGGTATTTATCATCAACTTTATTACGGTTAAATAAGATCGTAAAACGTGACCATTATAGCATTTTGCCTGTCCTGACTCCCAATTTAAGGGATTGTGATACCACTAAAAAGTCGGTAGGCTGAGGCTCCTTATGCTGTCCCTTATTGTCAGGACACAAGGAAAGCTTAATGGAAATTTCCCCAATTAAAGATACGCTTCGCATTGCGCTGGTGGGTGATTACAGCCCCGATATTGTGGCGCACCAGGCTATTCCCCTTGCTATCGATGATGCTGCCGCCGTTCTGGAATTAGTGGCTGATTACGACTGGCTAACTACATCTGATATCAACAGCAGTGAGGACTTGATTGGCTATGATGCCATCTGGGTCGTTCCAGGCAGTCCATATCGCCATCTTGAAGGGGCGCTGATAGCGATACGCTACGCGCGTGAAAACAGCATCCCATTCCTGGGTACCTGCGGCGGCTTTCAGCATGCGATTCTGGAGTACGCCCGCAACGTGCTGGGCTGGAGCGATGCCGGCCACGCCGAGATGGACACCACGGGTCGAATGGTGATAGCACCATTGACCTGCTCGCTGGTAGAAAAAACGGATGATATTGAGCTGCGGGCCAATACGCTGATTGCCAAAGCCTACGGGCGGGATGTTATCACCGAGGGATATCACTGCAACTATGGCGTATCGGAGGATTTTGCCGCCGAGCTTGAAAGCGGCGATCTTCGGGTGACCGGTTGGGATGAGGTTGGTGATATTCGTGCCATTGAGCTGGTGACGCATCCATTTTATGTTGGCACGCTCTTTCAACATGAACGCGGAGCGCTGGCGGGAAAACCCGTGCCGTTAGTTCAGGCGATGCTGCGCGCCGCGCGCGGATAAAAAAACGGGCAGGTTGTTCACGAACCTGCCCTGTGCATTATGCGCTCGCGATCTCCCGATTGCGCCCCGCGCACAAACCAAATACCGCCATCAGCATCGCTAACACGGCGACCCCGCCAAGAGGAATCAGCCAGCTATCGTTGAGGTCGTGAATTTTCCCCATCAGTGGTGGTCCGCAGGCCGCCAGTAAATATCCGACAGACTGTGCCATGCCGGAGAGGGCAGCAGCCTGATGCGCTGAGCTTGCGCGCAGGCCAATAAAGGTCAAGCCGAGGATCATCGTCGCGCCCGAGCCAAAGCCAAACAGGATGGTCCATAGCAATGCCTGGTCGGGCATTATGGCGAATCCCGCCGCGCCGACGGCGCACATTAATGAAACCAGAGCGGCGATGGCGCGCTGATCCTTAAATCTGTTCAGGACGAGAGGAATCAATAATCCCGGCGCGGCGGTCGCCAGCTGCAGTAAACCATGCAGTGAACCGGCCTGCGACTCGCTGTAGCCGTGACTGATCAAAATAGCGGGCAGCCAGCCGATGATGACGTAGTAGATAAGCGAATTGATCCCCAGAAACAGCGTCACCTGCCAGGCGAGGCTGGAGCGCCAGATCGCGCGGGAATGCAGCGCGCGCGAGTTGCTCAAGCTGGCATTGGCCGTCTGGCGGCATTGGGGTAACCAGATAATCAGCGCCAGTAGCGGAAAGGCCATCAGTACCATCAGCGCACCGCGCCAGCCAAACCCGTTCAACGCCAGCGGTACCACAATGGCGGAACCCAGTGCCGCTGCCGCGCCCATGGTCAGCGAGTATGCGCCAGTGAGCTTCGCCACATGCTGAGCAAAATCACGCTTAATCAGTCCGGGTAAAAGCACATTGCCCAAGGCGATTCCGCAACCAATGATCGCGGTGCCGCTAAACAGGAACCCTGGTGAGGGCAGCGAACGTATCGCAATACCAGCGCAAATCAGTAGCATAGCGACACACAAGCTGCGTTCGATACCCCAACGGCGCGCAACGGCGGCAGCCAGAGGTGAAACCAGTGCGAAAGCCAGCAGTGGCAGGGTGGTCAGAAGCCCCGTCTGGGCAGTGCTCAGTCCGTAGTCGGCGCGAATTGCATCCAGCAACGGGGCAGCTCCGGTAAAGGTGACGCGCAATGTGGTGGCAATCATCAGGATCCCCGCGATCAGCAACGCTGCGTTCTTGCCGCGGGAGGACGGAATATTTGTCATTTTTTTCTCATATCGTCAGGCGAGGCGATACCTTAGCGTTTTTACTCAATGGATGAATCAAGCTAAAATGACAGTTTATCGCTTAAATCGGACATTTTTATGTTAGGACTGAGGCTGGATGGATATGAACCGGATCTTCACCACGATGCGGCCGTGGCGTTTTGTATTCAGGCCCGGGAAGATGAACTTTTTAGTCCGCTGCATCAGCACCGTAAAGGCCAGTTGATTCTGGCGTTGCATGGCGCGATCACTTGTGAGGTTGAAAATGCTATGTGGATGGTGCCCCCGCAATATGCGGTGTGGATCCCCGGTGAAATTCCACACAGCAACCACGTTACCGTTGGCGCACAATTATGCTTTTTGTTTATTGAGCCGCAGGCCGTCGTGATGCCCGATCGTTGCTGCACGCTGAAAATTGCTCCGTTGTGCCGGGAGCTTATTCTGGCGCTGGCATCCAAAACGGATGCCCAACGGCTGGAGCCGGCAACCCAGCGGCTGACGCAGGTGTTGTTTGATGAACTGCCGCAGCAACCCCAGGAGCAAATGCAGTTGCCGGTTTCCGATCACCCGAAAATTCGCAGAATGGTCGCAACGATGGCGAGAGAGCCTGCACAATGGCAGACGTTGGGACAATGGGCCAGCGTATTTGCGATGAGTGAACGTAACCTTGCTCGCCTGGTCGTCAAAGAAACGGGGTTGAGTTTTCGCCGCTGGCGTCACCAGCTCCAGCTGATTCTGGCGCTGCAGGCGTTAATTGATGGTCGCAATGTACAACAGGTCGCGCAAATGCTCGGGTACGATTCGACCACGGCATTTATCACTATGTTCAAAAAAGGCCTGGGACAGACACCAGGCCGTTATCTGAACGGGCTGGCTACTGCTTCCCAACAATCAATGAGACCAGACCTGCCGCAATAAGCGGCCCCACTGGCACACCGCGAAACAGCGCCACACCCAGTACCGTGCCCACCAGTAAACCAGCAACAAGCTGAGGCTGGCTGCCCATTAGCGTAACGCCGCGTCCGCCAAGCCAGGAGACAAATACCCCAACGGCAATAGCAACCAGTGATTTCCAGTTCACAAAGGAGTGGATGAGCGTGGAGGGCGGTAGCGTTCCGCTGGCGATCGGCGCCATGACGCCAATGGTCAGAATTATAATCCCGACGGTCAGGCCCTGTTTTTCAATCCAGGGAAAGAAGGTATTCAGAGGGGTAACACGGACAATAATCAGCACCAGAATTGAAACAGCGACTGTGGTGTTGTGGCTGACAAAGCCCAGAGCTGCCAGTCCGAGCAGGATCAGCAGAGTGACATCAAACATCGTAGTTTCCTTGCCAAAAGAAAAAATAAGCCTGCTTACTGTACGCGTAAACGCGTGACGGAACAGGCTTTTTTTAATGATTATGATTTTTTTTGGGCTAACGCACGAAGCGATGTTTTTTACTGCTAACTTGGGCAGTTATTGTGCTCTGCGGAACGGGATTAATTCCGGTTTCGCGATGCGCAGGTAATCTGCGGTATCCATGATCACGGATTTTTCCAGCATTCCGGCATTGAACGCAATTTCATTAAAACGCTCAAACAACAGCGGGTCGGCGACCAGCTTGAGATTCGGATGAAAACTGAACGGTGGGATAGCACCAAATACGCAGCCTGTTAGTTCATCTACCTCCGCCGGGCTGGCAAGTGACGCTCTCAACCCGCCAATATGGCTGGCCAACAGGCTCAGGTCCGCCTGCTGATCGGCAGAGAGGATCGCCAGAACATGCTGATTGACGCCGTTGCCTTTTACTTTGCAGACCAGCGCTTTTGCACCCTGACCCAGTGCGGTACCGCGAATTTCAGAGACAGCTTCACATTTGCCTACGGCTTCATGGCTGACTACGCGGTAGGTCGCACCGTGTTCTGACAACAGGGAGATTAAACGCTGGTGCGTTGCGTTACCTTTGTTTACTTCCGTCATGACTTACTCCTGGTACAACAATGAAAATCCTGTCAGAAAAATGATTACGCATCGGTGCGTTTTTTCTGTTTGTTCAGGTAGAGCTGTGCATCAGATGCTTTGTAGGCATCATCAATGGTGTCGTTTGGCTGCATATTATAAATTCCTACAGAGAAGCTGATTGATCTATCTTGCGCAATAATTTGTAAGTTATAGCGAATCCTCTCCAGCAGGCGGGGCGTTAATTCACTGGGGTGATCGATGAGGATAATGCAAAACTCATCGCCACCGAGGCGGATGGCATAGTCACTTTTGCGAATGGACGTTTGAATAGCTTTGGCCAGGAGGGTGATAATGCGATCGCCTTCCTTATGCCCCAACGTATCATTAATAACTTTTAGTTTGTCGCAATCAATGGCGATAAAGGTCACGAGCGTTCCCGTGTTCACCAACTGTTGCAAACGCTGCTCAAGCGCTGGCGTTAAAATTTTACGGTTGTAGAGCCCGGTCATCGCGTCACTGACATTTTCCCGTGTGACGTTGTGATACAAACGAAAATGCGTTCTGACCATATTCAACAGCAATATCGTTGCCAGTAGATAGAACGCGAATATCTTCCAGGACGAGACAATAAAGTACATAACATCAAGTGAGAGGGTGATACGTATACCGCCAGGTATGTCCTTCTCATAGTGAACATAGCGGAACAGATCGGTTTCACTTTTATGAACGAGGATCTCTTTACCTGAACTGGTATCAGAGACGGTTACGTTAAGATAACGCCAGACGAGAGGGCGGTCGCTGGTATAGAAAATATTCTGTAAATTCTCTTTGTTAATATCCACCATCACCACGCCTTTTAGCTTATTGGCGTAGTAAACCGGTGTTAAAAAGCTCATCACCTTTTTCTCGGTCAGGTTATCTTCATAAATACTGGAGATCACCGTGCGGCCAGTAAAAATACCGTCAATATCATTCTGGTCGATTCCCAGCGTGCCTTTTTGCAAAAACGACCAGTTGTGTATCGCAAATTTCCGCGAGTCGATCAGGTCATAGAAATAGACGTAGTTATTTTTAAGATCGACGTAATATCGAAATTTATACTCCAGCGTCCCTAATCCCTGACCGTAATCTTTCTGCTGGCGATTAACATTGACCGCCCGGTCAAAAGAGGGCAGCAGAAAAATGTCATCAAGTTGTTCGCTACATTTTGTTGAGGTGGTCTGCAACGTACCGTGTAATGGCAGATAGTTTCGCTTAGTGAGATTGAGCCCATGAGTGCCGTTAACGCTGTCGAAAGCGTTGCAAAGTGCTTTTTGCTGTTCGAGAGAAGCAGGCCCCTGAGGGGACGAAAATGTGCGCATCAGATGGGCTGCGATGCTCTGATTTGTGTACTTATCATAGAGAAACGAGGAGTCGGCTTTCTCATTGATATAGCGCATGTACGCATTCATTGCTTTATCGCTGGCAATGAGCTCATAAACCAAAAAAGAAGATGTCAAAACAATTACGCTGACGGAGATAAAGATCCTGAGCGCTTTATGATGCAATTTCATAATGATTTACAGCCCTGTAAGTCTGATACTTCAGTCTATCACAGGGCATACATCCGCTCTAACGCTACGGGCAAGGACATTTTGTAATAAAAATCATTCGCGCGCTTCACCTTTAACTCTTAATGTTGTATTTATAATGCAACTTATAGAAAGGAGACAGGCCAATGTGCGCGACTGAAAAAGCGGGTCATACATTTTTAGCCAGCCTGGGCAAAACCCGTCTGCGTCCGGGCGGCGTTGAAGCAACCGAATGGTTGTTTAGCCAGTCACAGCTGACGCCCGGCAGCCAGGTACTTGAAGTGGCGTGCAACATGGCCACGACGGCGATAGAGTTAGTTCAACGCTATGGCTGTACCGTATACGCCATTGATATGGATAAAACCGCACTGTCAAATGCAAGGAATAACGTAGCGGCAAATGGTCTGGAAAATCATATTCATGTGATGGCTGCTAACGCCAACACTCTTCCTTTTGCGGATAACAGTTTCGATGTTGTGATTAACGAAGCCATGCTGACAATGTATGCCGATAAAGCGAAGGCGAAGTTAATTGCCGAATATTATCGCGTGTTGAAGCCCGGTGGGCGTCTGCTCACCCACGACATTATGTTCACCGCCCAGAAACTGGGCGCGGGCGATCAGGGCCAGCTTGTCGATGTGGTGAAATCAAACGTTAGTCCAATGACCAGACAAGGCTGGCGTGATTTATTTCTTAACTGCGGGTTCGAACAGGTCCTGCAACAGAATGGCAACATGTCGCTGATGTCGCCGCGCGGATTAGTTCGTGATGAAGGGCTTACGGGGGCGGTAAAAATTGTGTTTAACGGCTTACGCACGAGCGAAAATCGTCGTCGTTTCCTGAAAATGTTTCGCTTCTTCCGTTCGCAACGTCATCAACTCAATTACATTGCCTGCTGCTCTGTAAAGGGAAAATAAAAAGGATAAACGGATGAATATTGATAAGATGAAAAATCAGCACCCGTAAAAAATCAGCCAGAGAAGATAACCTCTGGCTGATTTTTTTAGGTGATTAACTATTGCTGGTCGTACTTTGTTTATGAAACAGTTCGCGGAATACCGGGTAAATATCATCCTGATCGCGAATATGTTGCATCGCAAAGTTATCAAAAGTTGATTGCAGATGTTCGTATTCACGCCACAAGGTTTGGTGAGCGCGGCGAGTGATTTCGATATAGCTGTAATAGCGTACCACTGGCAGCAGTTTTTTCGCCAAAATCTCATGACATAGCGGTGAATCATCAGCCCAGTTATCACCGTCCGATGCCTGTGCAGCATAGATGTTCCATTGGGCAGGGTTGTAGCGATCTTTCACCACTTCATCCATTAACTTCAGCGCACTGGAGACAATGGTTCCCCCGGTTTCCTGAGAGTAAAAGAACTCGTGCTCATCCACTTCTTTCGCCTGGGTATGGTGGCGAATATAAACCACCTCCACGTTCTTATAGGTCCGGCTTAAGAACAAATACAGCAGGATATAAAAACGTTTAGCCATATCTTTGGTCGACTGATCCATTGAACCAGAGACGTCCATCAGGCAGAACATCACCGCCTGGCTGGAAGGGTCGGGGCGTTTTTCATAATTCTTGTAGCGTAAATCAAAGGTGTCGATAAATGGCACGCGTTCGATTTTTGCCCGTAGTTCGGCAATCTCTTTGCGTAACCGTTCCTCTTCCAGCAACTGCGCTGGTTCGCTTTTCGCGATGGTTTCCAGATCCGCTTCGAGAGCATGCAGTTCGCGACGCTTACCTGCTGTCATCGCCGTGCGGCGCGCCAGTGAGTTTTGCAGGGATCGCACCACGCTGATGTTGGCAGGCACACCGTTAGAGGTAAAACCTGCCCGGTGCGTTTTGTACTCCGTTAACTGACGCTGCTGATTCTGCTTCAGGTTAGGAAGTGCTAAATCTTCGAACAACAGATCGAGATATTCATCTTTAGAGATCTGAAAGACGAACTCATCCTGACCCTCACCATCCTGACTGGCCTGGCCTTGTCCGCTTCCTGAACCGCCACCGCCGCCCTGTGGGCGTTCAATGCGATCATTCTGCACAAAATGGTCGTTACCCGGATGCACGCGATGGCGCAGACCACCACGTCCCTGATGAAACATTGGTTCGCTAATATCATCAGTCGGAATAGAGACAGATTCGCCGCTATCCACATCAGTCACCGAACGCTTGTTAATGGCCTCGGAGATCGACTGTTTAATTTGCGATTTATAACGGCGTAAGAAGCGCTGGCGGTTTACCGTGCTCTTGTTTTTGCCGTTAAGACGCCGGTCAATAAACCAGGTCATAAGCCCCCCGTACTGCCAACTGTTCGCCATGTCTGTAAGTGCCGGATGGCGCTGGCGCTATCCGGCCTACGGAACATTGTTTTGCAAGCCCGGTAAGGCATGCGCCACCGGGCACTTATGTTAAGACGATTTACGTACGCGCAAATACCATTCGCACAGTAAACGCACCTGTTTACGCGTGTAGCCTTTTTCCATCATACGGTCGACAAAATCGTCGTGTTTTTTCTGCTCGTCAGTCGAGGTTTTAGCATTGAACGAAATGACCGGCAGCAACTCCTCGGTATTGGAGAACATTTTCTTCTCAATAACCGTGCGTAGTTTTTCGTAACTGGTCCAGTTTGGATTGCGACCGCTGTTATTCGCTCTGGCACGCAGAACAAAGTTGACGATCTCGTTACGGAAATCTTTCGGGTTACTGATACCCGCCGGCTTCTCAATTTTCTCCAGTTCTGAGTTCAGTGACTCGCGGTCAAACAGCTGACCGGTATCCGGGTCGCGATACTCCTGATCCTGAATCCAGAAATCCGCATAAGTGACATAACGGTCGAAAATGTTCTGTCCGTATTCGGAATAGGATTCGAGATAAGCCGTCTGGATCTCTTTGCCGATGAATTCAGCATATTTCGGGATCAAATAGCCTTTCAGGAACTCAAGATAACGCTCAGCTTGCTCCTGCGGGAACTGTTCACGTTCGATTTGCTGCTCCAGTACGTAAAACAGATGTACCGGGTTAGCTGCCACTTCGGCATGGTCAAAGTTAAAGACGCGAGAGAGGATCTTAAACGCGAAACGCGTGGACAGACCGTTCATTCCCTCATCAACCCCGGCGTAATCCCGATACTCCTGATAGGATTTCGCTTTCGGATCGGTATCTTTCAGGCTTTCGCCATCGTAAACGCGCATCTTCGAATAAATGCTCGAGTTCTCAGGTTCTTTCAGGCGAGAAAGAATGGTAAAGCGAGAGAGCGTTTCCAGCGTGCCCGGTGCGCAAGGCGCATGGGTCAGCTCACTGTGGTTAAGCAGTTTTTCGTAAATTTTGATCTCTTCAGAGATCCGCAGGCAATAAGGCACTTTGACGATGTAAACACGGTCAAGGAACGCCTCATTGTTTTTGTTATTACGGAACGTTACCCATTCGGACTCGTTCGAGTGGGCAAGAATAATCCCGTTAAACGGCAGGGCAGAGATACCTTCTGTCCCGTTGTAGTTTCCTTCCTGGGTGGCGGTCAGCAGAGGATGCAGCACTTTAATCGGTGCTTTAAACATCTCAACGAATTCCATAATCCCCTGGTTTGAGCGGCACAGTGCCCCCGAATAACCGTAGGCATCAGGATCGTTCTGGGCGTGGTGTTCGAGTTTACGAATATCCACTTTCCCGACCAGCGCAGAAATATCCTGGTTGTTTTCATCACCAGGCTCTGTTTTGGCGATAGCGATCTGCTCCAGAATAGACGGCCAGACTTTGACGACGCGGAATTTTGTAATATCCCCGCCAAAATCATGCAGACGTTTCGCAGCCCAGGGCGACATGATCGTACCGAGATAGCGACGCGGGATCCCATACTCTTTTTCCAGGATCTGCGCGTCCTCCTGCGGATTAAACAGGCATAACGGATGATCGTTGACCGGGCTACGTTCGCCATTGGCACTCAGGACATAAATTGGTACTCTCTGCATCAGCGACTTCAGCCGCTCAGCAAGAGATGATTTCCCCCCTCCCACAGGCCCCAGCAGATACAGAATCTGCTTCTTCTCTTCCAGACCCTGAGCCGCATGTTTCAAATAAGAAACAATTTGCTCAATGGCGTCTTCCATGCCGTAAAACTCTTCAAAGGCGGGATAGCGTGCAATTACCCGATTCGAAAAGAGTCGAGAAAGTCGAGGTTCGTGGGCAGTGTCGACCATGACAGGCTCACCAATAGCCATTAATAGCCGCTCTGCCGCGTTGGCATAAGCACTGCGATCTTGCCGACAAGTGGTAAGAAACTCCTGCAGCGTGAACTCTTCGTCCTTGGCAGCTTCATAACGCTGGCGATAGTGATCGAATATATTCATGGTATGCCGTCCTTTCGTTTTTTAGCACATGTTAAGAGCCGTTCATATGAATAGTAGAGGCCCCTGAAGAGGTAAACTGAACGACGTCGCTGCTGAGGAAATAAGCAACTCTCATGCCATTTTAGTGGTCAGGAGATCAACGTATTCGGTGATACACCTTCTAAAATTAAGCGTAGATGGCATTTGCAAAACTTGCCTGTGTGCGCAAATGAATTTCAATGGCATATCAATAACTCATCAGCAAAAAAAGCACATCTTATGTAAAGAATTGGAGCGGGATTCATGCGGTGTTCATCGTCCTGCAAGCAAAATGTCATCACTCGCTGAGAAATTAGGGGGTTACATTCTGGGGCGAATACGTAAAATAGTTGGGCTGAAGCGTATTGGCGGTTACACTTTGACCGCTACACATTTGAATAAGGAATTATGGATTGTGACCAAACTCAAACTTCTGGCACTTAGCGTCCTTGCCGCAACCGCAGTTAGCACCGCACAGGCTGAAAGCCAGTGGACTGTTGGCGCGGGTGTCGGCGTGATTAACAGCCCATACAAACAGTATGACCGCGATGTTTACCCTGTTCCGGTTGTCACCTATGAAGGCGATAATGTGTGGTTCCACGGCTTGGGTGGCGGTTACTATTTGTGGAATGACACGACAGATAAGCTTTCCATCATGGCGTACTATGATCCGACGCATTTCAAGCCAGGTGATAGCGATAGCCATGCTTTGCGCCAACTCGACAAGCGTAAAAGCAGCATGATGGCTGGCCTCTCGTATGTACATAACACCCAGTATGGTTTCCTGCGTACTGCACTGGCGGGTGATACTCTGGATAACAGCAACGGCTTTATCTGGGATCTGGCCTGGCTCTACCGTTACACTAATGGTGGGCTGACTCTGACGCCGGGTATCGGTGTGCAGTACAGCAGCGAAAACTACAACGACTATTATTATGGCGTGTCCAATCACGAGTCTCGCCGCAGTGGTCTGAAAAGCTACAACGCTGACGATGGATGGGATCCGTACCTGGAGTTGACCGCGAGCTATAACTTCCTTGGCAACTGGAACGTATACGGCACTGGCCGTTATGTGCGTTTGAGTGATGAAGTGAAAGACAGCCCGATGGTCGATAAGTCCTGGTCTGGCATCTTCTCGGTGGGTGTAACCTACAAGTTCTGATACTAATGCGCGTCAAACACTAGCCCGCATCAGTGCGGGCTTTTTTGTGCTTGACGGAGATGAATATTGATCTAAAACATGAAATTTGATTTTTTGTGCTGTTTTGGCATTCTGTCAGGCTACAACGAATTTTTAACGTATTATTCCTGTCGCTGTTACTAAAAATATACTTGCTATTTTATTAGCCTGTTATCTATTCATTTTTGAACGAAATAAAGTCGTGATGGTTTAGCAAATCATTGTCATGAAGTAATGGTTTGTAGCTATTCAATGCGTTGATAATACTAAAATTTACGATCGAGGTAAGCGTAATTTTCTTATTGTTAAGCGCAATGAAAATTATTGATAACTCTTTTAGCATGTTTATCTCATGGCGAAAGTTAGCTTTCATGTGAAAAAAACAAAAATTAATCGATTGATTTTAATTTTACATCTTTAGGTGTTTATCTGAAAAAATTAAAATTGACATTAAATATTCCATTGCAGATATTAAGTAAACTTTAAAGTAGCGACAGCAACTCTTCATGGCATTAAATATAATACGCCATGTGGATTTTTTGAGAATAAACCTGGTATATATAATGAAAAAGTTAATCATGATAGCTGTGATGGGCGGGATTCTGGCTGGTTGTTCCACCGAGGCTTCACGCATGAATGCTTGCGAAAGTAAGGGTGTGAGCCGTGATGCCTGTTATGTTGCGGAGCAAAACCGTCAGGCGACAATCAATGCTGCCGCTGAAAAACAGGCTATGGAAAACGCGCAAAACGTGTATGGCACAAATGATACTAATTCCAGCCATCACCACAAACACGATAAGTATTAAGGTGTAACGTATGAAAAAATTAATTATTATCGCTGCGTTGGTGGCTTCCTCTGCTGCACCTGCGTATGCCATTAGCGAGGCTTACCGCCAGCAGTTACAGCATGAACATAAAACCATGGTCAGTGACGCGAATGCTCCGGTACACGCCAGTAAAATCACGCCCGTGCATGTGAATAAACTTGGAGTGGACTTTAAACGTGGTGCTGATGGCATTGCTTATATTAATGGCAAACCTGCGGCAAATGATGAGAATAGTGCAGAAGCTCAGTCTTATAGCGCAGGTTTGATTTCCGTCATCGTCTATAAAAACGGAAAAATCAACGCCATGAAAGAGGGAAAATATCTAGGTCGGTTAAAATAACCACTTCGTAGTTAAGATTTTGTATTATTTCGGCCCGGGAACATCTGCTGTTCCCGGGCTTTTTATTTCGCTCGCCTTAACGATCGGTTTCCAATCCATGATGGTGCAATTTGTGCACCCTAACAGGACACATGCGCGTTGTTTTGCTTTACTGTGGTGCATTAACACAGGAGGGTGCGATGACAGCGAAACAGGTGACGTTTACAAACCAGGTATCGCTTCCTGCTATTGGGCAGGGAACATGGTACATGGGCGAGGATCCAAGCCGACGCCGGGATGAAGTGTCTGCGCTGCAGGCCGGACTGGATCTAGGCCTGCGATTGATTGATACCGCAGAAATGTACGCTGATGGTGCAGCGGAGGAGGTAGTGGGTGAAGCATTAACGGGGCGGCGTGATAGCGCTTTTTTAGTCTCGAAAGTTTACCCATGGAATGCCGGCGGACAGAAAGCCATTGCCGCCTGCGAAGCGAGCCTGCGTCGACTGAAAACTGATTATCTGGATCTCTATTTGCTGCACTGGATGGGCGATTTTTCATTTGCAGAGACCGTCGATGCCATGGAAACACTGATTGCGCAGGGGAAAATCCGCCGTTGGGGCGTCTCAAATCTCGATTATGATGATATGCAGGCGTTATGGCAGGTACCCGGTGGACGAGAGTGTGCAACTAATCAGGTGCTTTATCATTTAGCCTCGCGCGGTATTGAATATGATTTACTGCCGTGGTGCCAGCAGCAGCAGATGCCGGTCATGGCATACAGTCCGCTGGCCCAGGCGGGACGACTGCGTGGCGATTTGCTTTCTAACTCTGTGGTGAATGACATCGCGCACGCGCACAATGTTAGCGCTGCGCAGATTTTGCTGGCATGGGTGATTCGCCAGTCGGGTGTAATAGCAATTCCGAAAGCCGCAAGCGTAGCGCATGTCGAACAAAATGCCGCCGCGCTGGAGATAACGCTCTCTGTAGATGAGTTGAAGCAGTTAGATAAGGCGTATCCGGCGCCAAAAGGTAAAACCGCGCTGGATATGGCCTGATTTGCCAAATGCCGATGTTCCCACAGCTTATCAGGCCTACGGCTGCGTGTAGTTTATAGGCCGGATAAGGCGTTAGCCACATCCGGCACGGTGCGCGGAACTGCCTGTTGCGCTGTGCTTATCAGGCCTACGGCTGCGTGTAGTTTGTAGACCGGATAAGGCGTTGGCAGCATCCGGCACGGTGCGCGGAACTGCCTGATGCGCTGTGCTTATCAGACCTACGGCTGCGTGTAGTTTGTAGGCCGGATAAGGCGTTAGCCGCATCCGGCACGGTGCGCGGAACTGCCTGATGCGCTGTGCTTATCAGGCCTACGGCTGCGTGTAGTTTGTAGGCCGGATAAGGCGTTAGCCGCATCCGGCACGGTGCGCAGAGCTGTGTTAGCGTTTAGCTACACGAATAGTCTGCGCGAGGCGAGATGGTTTTTCTTCGGTGCTTTTCTGCGGAGCGGTCGCGTAAGCCGTTTCTACACAAACAAACGTTTTGTAGCCATCATCCGGCATGTCGCCCATGCTGACGGACAGCGCCGGGCCAGGGTTCCAGCCAACGACATTCAGGTGGTGGTGATGGACAACGTCGATATTGCGATTCAAAGCATCATCATGAATCACGCTACACGCTTCCGGATTCAGATAAACGCGATCGGTGCGGTCCGGGAAGGTCTGGATACCATCAGCCAGCACATCTTCTTTAGCATCATTCACTTTATCGATCAGGCGATCGCCAAGACCACTGACTTTCACTGCCGCAATGTCACCAACGTTGAAATAGGTATGCAGTGCCGAGGTGGTTTCAAACTCACCATGAGCTTCCAGCTCCATCTCACAGGTGGCTCCCACTTTGAAGCGGGCCAGTAGGCAAAACTCGTGTGGCCAAAGCTGACGCGTTTCAGCGTTGCTCTGCAGTTCAAACGTCAGCACCACGCCATTGTCGTCTTCGTTGTGAGCTTTCAGCGTCCATGGCAGATTGCGGGCAAAACCATGCGAAGGCAGGCCCTGCTGAGCAGCCGGACCAAACCACGGCCAGCAAATTGGTACGCCGCCACGCAGCGCTACGCCGGTTTTAAACGGGGTATTATTACTTAGCCACAGGACTTCCTCTTCACCATTTGGTTTCCAGGAAAGAAGATGTGCGCCCTGCAGTGCGAAAGAAGCTTTAACCTGTGGGTGATCGACAACAAGAACCTCAAGCTCATCAAGCTGACGGCGGGAGAGAACAGGGGTAATTTGTTCGATTACCGGAAGTGCAAAAATTTTATTAATCATTACGCAATCCTTTCTTCAGGCAAAAAAAAGAGCGACTTGAGTCGCTCTTACAGATTACTGTTTCATCTCAACTTATTTGGAGATGTGTGCAATCAGGTCCAGAACTTTGTTGGAGTAGCCGGTTTCGTTGTCGTACCAGGATACCAGTTTCACGAAGTTGTCGTTCAGTGCGATACCAGCTTTAGCATCGAACACGGAAGTGCAAACTTCACCGTTGAAATCGGTAGATACTACGTCGTCTTCGGTGTAACCCAGAACGCCTTTCATCGGGCCTTCGGAAGCAGCTTTGATTGCTTTCTTAATTTCTTCGTAAGAAGCAGCTTTTTCCAGACGAACAGTCAGGTCAACAACGGATACGTTCGGGGTAGGAACGCGGAACGCCATACCAGTCAGTTTGCCGTTCAGTTCTGGCAGTACTTTACCTACAGCTTTAGCTGCACCGGTAGAGGACGGGATGATGTTCTGGGATGCGCCGCGGCCGCCGCGCCAGTCTTTGTGAGACGGGCCATCAACGGTTTTCTGAGTAGCGGTGGTCGCGTGAACAGTAGTCATCAGACCTTCGATGATGCCGAAGTTGTCGTTGATAACTTTAGCCAGCGGAGCCAGGCAGTTAGTGGTGCAGGAAGCGTTAGAAACGATGTCCTGACCTTCGTATTTGTCAAAGTTAGCGCCTTTAACAAACATCGGAGTGTTATCTTTGGACGGACCAGTCAGAACCACTTTTTTCGCGCCAGCAGTGATGTGCTTACGAGCGGTTTCATCTGTCAGGAACAGGCCAGTAGCTTCAGCTACTACGTCAACACCAACTTCGTCCCATTTCAGGTTAGCCGGATCACGTTCAGCGGTAACACGGATTTTTTTACCGTTTACGATCAGATGACCGTCTTTCACTTCAACGGTACCGTTGAAACGGCCGTGAGTGGAGTCATATTTCAGCATGTAAGCCATGTAGTCAGCGTCTAACAGGTCGTTGATTGCAACGATCTCGATGTCAGAGCGTTCTTGAGCAGCACGGAAAACAATGCGACCGATACGGCCAAAACCGTTGATACCTACTTTGATAGTCATATATTCCACCAGCTATTTGTTAGTGAATAAAAGGTTGCCTGTAAAATTACAAAAACCTTACGCAGCGTCAAGCGGAATCGTGTCAATCATTGCGACAAATCAATCTGCTGCCTAAGCTTTGCGCAACTGACTCGCCTCACTCTTCCTTTGGGCTTGAAACCACATGGGGTCGGCGGCCCGAATTTTAAAGGGCAATCAAGATAAAAACGTGATTCTGATCACGAATTGCAGGCTGCCATTTCGCAAGGATCAAGTTTAGAACAAAAGTTCGCACTCCGGTGTTAATGTTTTGTTAGAATCTGTCTCGCGATGTGAGTTTAGATAAAGCGAGATGTGAGCAAATGGCTAATCAACCTTCTCCAGAAGAACTGAAAAAAAATTTAACCGAAATGCAGTTCTACGTAACGCAGAATCACGGGACAGAACCGCCATTTACCGGACGTTTGCTACATAACAAACGTGACGGCATCTATCACTGTTTGATCTGCGACAATCCGCTATTTCGTTCCGAGACAAAATATGACTCTGGCTGCGGCTGGCCCAGCTTTTACGAGCCTGTCAGCGATGAGGCTATCCGTTACATAAAAGATACGTCACACGGCATGCAGCGCATTGAAATCCGCTGTGGAAACTGTGATGCGCACCTGGGACACGTCTTCCCGGATGGTCCGAAACCTACCGGTGAACGGTACTGCGTTAACTCAGCGTCTTTGAACTTCACCGATGGTGAAAACGGTGAGCAAACCAAGGGTTGAAGAAACGATTCAGCAAATTATTCTACGGAGAGTGGATTTAACATGAATCTTGATGAGATGATCAACAGCATGACGCCGGAAGTTTATCAGCGCTTATCGACTGCCGTTGAGCTAGGGAAATGGCCGGATGGCGTAGCGCTAACGGCAGAACAAAAAGAGAATAGCTTACAGCTGGTGATGTTATGGCAGGCGCGAAACAATATTGACGCACAGCATATGACGATTGATACCAATGGTGAGATGGTTATGAAGAGCAAGCAGCAGTTGAAGGTTGAGTTTGGTATTACGCCAGAACCGATTGCGACGTTTAAATCCTAATTACCCAGGCCCGGCAAACATCTGTGTCGGGCCTGCAGTTGATATTATTTCTTGTTCATCATCGCCTTCAGATCGGCGAATGGGTTGTATTTCGCTTCGCCTACGGCCTTTTGCGCATCTTCTCCTGCAACCACCGTTGAACCATACTGGTCCGCTTCCGTATATTTGGAATGCTCGTGATCGTGGCAGTACAGGCACAACATTTCCCAGTTGCTACCATCTTCCGGGTTATTCGAGTGATCGTGATCGATATGGTGTACCGTCAACTCGCGCAAATTTGAATACACGAACTCACGGGAACAGCGTCCGCAGACCCAGGGAAAGAGTTTAAGCGCCTTTTCCCGGTAACCGACTTCCAGACGGGCGTAATTTTTAGGGATAAAAGCCATAAAGCTCATGCCTCCAGTAGAAATGAAGAGCTGCGCCAAAAGCTGGCGCAGCGGAATGCGCTAATCATAACCTATTGTGTCAGGTGTTGGGATCAGTGTTTGATGCCTAACGAATCGGCTAACTGCTTCGCCAACTGATTATTGTCATCTGCGCCGTACTCCCAGAACATGGCGCCTGCCAACCCTTTGCTTTTGATGTAGTCGGCTTTGATCGCCACTGAACGCGGGTTTTCATAGGAGAGGGCAAAGAGTTTTTTTCCATCCGCAGACTGTACCGACAGCCACGGCACTTTCGCTTCATCATCCCAATGTTGGCTAAAGCGTTTTTGCGGATCGTTAATCAACTTCGCCACAATATCGTTGTACTTCACGTAGGTATCTTTGCTCAGGTCGATGCCCAGTGATTTGAACAACTCAATTTGAGCTGACTCGAAATAGGGCTGGGTAGCCGGGTTTTTCTGCGCGTCAGGTTTGCTCCAGTCAATACCTGGCTCAACGGCGCGTTTTGGTACGCGGCCATAAAAGCCAATGCCCAGATTCATTTGACTCGGTTTCAGACCGGCGGCGAGATAGTTATTGACCACAAAATCGGCGCTGTACTTATCCGCTGCGGCGACCGTCGGCCATTGCGTCGAATCATACAGGTTCGAGTTGAAATATTGGGTGCCGTAAGCCATGTCGTAGGTCATCAGGTTGATGTAGTCGAGCGATGGTGCAATGGCTTTGACATCCACCCAGCTTTTCGGACTTTCTGCATTTGCGCCCACGGCGATGGTCAGCAGTTTTTTATGCCCCAATGCGGCGCGCAGCTCTGTTAATAGCGCGGTGAAGTTAGCGCGGTCAGCCGGTTGGCTTTCGACCAGTCCCCAGGCGCCGTTAACCGGATATTCCCAGTCGAGATCGATGCCATCCAGACCATATTTCGCAATTATCTCCTGCGCAGACTGAATAAACACTGCGCGTGTTTCCTTCGTTGCTGCCGCGCCAGAGAATCCACGCGCACCCCAACCGCCGACGGAAAGCAAAACTTTCAGGTTTGGATTTTGTTTACGCAGCTGTGGAATTTTCAGCAAATCATCCTGCACTTTCTGTGAAAGCCAAATCTGATGCAGTTTGCTGGCGTCTTTTAAGGCGTCATTGGTCTCGTCTTTTTCGTTGTTATAGACAAGGCCAAACGAATAGTTGAGATGGGTTATCTGGCGAACATCCAGTTTATTGATGTCGCCACCGGGACCGGCAGTGACGTCGCCGCCACCATTAAAGTAGCCAACAGACATCAGTGAACTGGCGGAAACAACGCTGGCGCAAAGCAGGGGTAGTGCTGCCAACAAAGGCAATAGTTTCATCGGTGTTCCTCTTTGACATTTAAACAAGCAAACACGCCACGGAAATGGCGTGGCGAAAAAAACAGCACCCACAGGTTAACAGTTTCATAACAGGAAAAATGCGAAGGGGTTCACGCCATTTTAGCGAAGCGGCAGCCACGTTCACTTGGGTTTCAGTTCAACTTTGCATTTATTTGTGATCTTGGTTGTGAAATGCAGATCAAAATCTGTGTTTTAAAGATTTGGTGTTGACCTCAAAAATTATATGGATAAGTATGATGGTCACTGATGCAAAACTAAACACAAAGGAAAATTCCATGAAAGCACTGGCAAGATTTGGCAAGGCCTTTGGCGGCTACAAGATGATTGATGTTCCGGAACCGGTATGTGGTCCGGATGACGTTGTGATTGAAATTAAGGCTGCTGCTATCTGCGGCGCTGACATGAAACACTACAATGTCGACAGTGGATCCGAGCAGTTTAATTCGATTCGTGGTCATGAATTTGCGGGTCAAATTGTGCAGGTTGGCGACAAGGTTAAGGACTGGAAGGTGGGACAGCGAGTTGTGTCTGACAACAGCGGGCACGTTTGCGGCGTTTGTCCGGCCTGTGAACAGGGCGATTTTCTTTGTTGTACAGAAAAGGTGAATTTAGGTCTGGACAACAATACCTGGGGCGGTGGGTTTTCTAAATATTGTCTGGTCCCTGGGGAAATACTCAAAATTCACCGCCATGCTCTGTGGGAAATCCCGGCAGGGGTAGATTATGAAGAGGCGGCTGTACTGGATCCTATATGCAATGCCTACAAATCTATCGCTCAGCAATCCAAATTTCTTCCAGGCCAGGATGTGGTGGTCTTTGGTACCGGTCCATTAGGACTCTTTTCCGTTCAAATGGCGCGCATTATGGGGGCCGTTAATATTGTGATGGTCGGGCTGGAAGAGGATGTTGCCGTACGCTTCCCGATCGCCAAAGAGCTGGGTGCGACAGCTGTCGTTAACGGTTCGACCGAAGATGTGGTTGCACGCTGCCAGGAAATCTGCGGTAAAGACAATCTGGGGCTGGTCATCGAATGCTCTGGTGCCAATATCGCCCTAAAACAATCGATCGAAATGCTGCGCCCGAATGGTGAAGTCGTTCGCGTCGGTATGGGCTTTAAACCTCTCGATTTCTCCATCAACGATATCACCGCGTGGAATAAAAGCATCATTGGCCATATGGCCTACGATTCCACATCCTGGCGCAATGCTATACGCCTGCTGGCCAGCGGCGCAATCAACGTTAAACCGATGATCACTCACCGTATCGGCCTGTCGCAATGGCGCGAAGGGTTTGACGCCATGGTCGATAAAACCGCGATTAAAGTCATCATGACTTACGACTTTGATGAATAACATGTTTATTAAAAGGACGTTATCGCATGGAACAAATAGCAAAACCGCACTGCGGCGCCAGGCTGGACAGGCTACCTGACTGCCGTTGGCACACGTCGATGTTTGCGATGGTTGCCTTTGGATTACTGGTTTGTTGGAGTAATGCCGTTGGCGGATTAATTCTCGCGCAGTTAAAAGAGCTTGGTTGGACCGATAATTCCACCACCGCCACGTTTTCTGCCATTACGACGGCGGGAATGTTTCTCGGCGCGCTCGGTGGGGGAATTATCGGCGATAAAACCGGACGTAAAAACGCATTTATTTTGTATGAAGCGATTCATATTATTTCTATGATCGTTGGCGCGTTTTCACCCAATATGACTTTCCTGATCGCCTGCCGTTTTGTAATGGGAGTTGGATTAGGCGCGCTGTTGGTGACTCTGTTTGCCGGGTTCACCGAATATATGCCAGGCAGAAATCGCGGCACCTGGTCAAGCCGGGTCTCGTTTATCGGTAACTGGTCTTATCCGCTCTGTTCGCTGATCGCGATGGGATTGACGCCGTTAATCAGCGCCGAATGGAACTGGCGCGTGCAGTTGCTGATCCCGGCCGTACTGTCGCTGGTGGCGACCATTATTGCCTGGCGTAGTTTCCCAGAGTCGCCTCGTTGGCTGGAATCCCGCGGACGCTACGCCGAAGCTGAAAAGGTGATGCGGGCCATTGAAGAAGGGGTTGTTCAGCAGACCGGCAAGCCACTGCCGCCTGTGGTATTTGAAGATGACGGCAAAGCCCCGCGCACAGTTCCTTACTCGGCCTTATTAACGGGTGTGTTACTCAAGCGAGTTATTTTAGGTTCCTTTGTCCTGATTGCCATGAACGTCGTCCAGTACACCTTAATTAATTGGCTACCGACAATATTTATGACTCAGGGTATTAATCTGAAAGACTCCATTGTCTTAAATACCATGAGTATGTTCGGCGCGCCGTTTGGGATTTTTATCGCCATGCTGGTAATGGATAAAATTCCCAGAAAGACAATGGGTGTGGGATTATTAGTGTTAATTGCCGTGCTGGGATATATCTATTCACTGCAAACCAGCATGCTACTGATTACGCTAATTGGTTTCTTCCTGATTACTTTTGTCTATATGTACGTTTGTTACGCCTCGGCAGTCTATGTTCCGGAAATATGGCCGACCGAAGCGAAACTTCGCGGTTCTGGTCTGGCGAATGCGGTAGGGCGTATCAGCGGTATCGCCGCGCCTTATGCGGTCGCGGTATTGCTTAACGGTTATGGAGTGACGGGTGTATTTGTACTGCTGGGTGCGGTCTCCATTATTGTCGCTGTCGCCATTGCTACCATCGGAATTGAAACCAAAGGCGTCTCTGTCGAAAGTCTCGGTATTGATGCAGTTACCAGCAAATAATATTGATGGGAAATAAAATGAAAAATTCAAAAGCGATATTAAAAACGCCAGGCACGATGAAAATTATTGCCGCCGATATCCCGGTACCCAAAGAGCATGAAGTACTGATCAAAATTGAATACGTAGGTATTTGCGGTTCAGATGTTCACGGTTTCGAATCAGGTCCCTTTATTCCGCCAAAAGACCCGAACCAGGAAATTGGCCTCGGACATGAATGTGCCGGTACGGTGGTGGCGGTAGGAAATCGCGTCAGTAAATTTAAACCGGGCGACCGGGTGAACATTGAACCCGGCGTGCCGTGCGGTCACTGCCGCTACTGTCTGGAGGGCAAATACAACATCTGTCCTGATGTCGACTTTATGGCCACGCAGCCTAATTATCGCGGCGCGCTAACCCACTATCTGTGCCATCCGGAGAGCTTCACTTACAAGCTGCCCGATAACATGGACACCATGGAAGGCGCGCTGGTAGAGCCTGCGGCGGTAGGGATGCATGCCGCAATGCTGGCGGACGTTAAACCGGGCAAGAAAATCGTCATTTTGGGGGCGGGCTGTATTGGTTTAATGACCCTGCAAGCCTGTAAATGTTTGGGTGCTACCGACATCGCCGTTGTTGATGTCCTGGAAAAGCGTCTGGCCATGGCCGAGCAGCTTGGCGCGACGACTGTGATCAACGGGGCGAAAGAGGACACCGTTGCCCGCTGTCAGCAGTTCTCCGGCGATATGGGGGCTGACATTGTTTTTGAAACTGCCGGCTCGGCAATCACCGTTAAGCAGGCTCCGTACCTGGTGATGCGCGGTGGGAAAATCATGATCGTTGGGACGGTTCCTGGTGATTCGGCAATTAATTTCCTCAAAATTAACCGTGAAGTCTCCATTCAGACTGTTTTCCGCTACGCCAACCGCTATCCGGTCACAATTGAAGCCATTTCCTCCGGGCGTTTCGATGTCAAGTCGATGGTGACGCATATTTATGATTATGAAGATGTTCAGCGCGCGTTTGATGAGTCAGTTAACAACAAACGTGAAATTATCAAAGGCGTTATTAAAGTTAACCATTAATTTATTGAAAAGGGAGAAACAACTATGCTGGCAGATATTAAATATTGGGAAAATGATGCCCAGAATAAACATTATGCGATTGCCCACTTTAACGTGTGGAATGCGGAAATGTTAATGGGGGTGATGGATGCGGCGGAAGAGTCTAAATCGCCGGTGATTATCTCATTCGGCACCGGTTTTGTGGGTAATACCTCGTTTGAAGATTTTTCGCATATGATGGTCTCGATGGCGAAAAAAGCCTCGGTGCCGGTTATTACCCATTGGGATCACGGGCGCAGCATGGAAATTATTCATAACGCCTGGACTCACGGCATGAATTCGCTGATGCGCGATGCCTCCGCTTTTGATTTCGAAGAGAATATTCGCCTGACTAAAGAGGCGGTGGACTTCTTCCATCCGTTGGGTATTCCGGTTGAGGCGGAGCTGGGCCACGTGGGGAATGAAACGGTTTATGAAGAAGCGCTGGCGGGCTATCACTATACCGACCCGAGTCAGGCGGCAGAATTTGTCGAGCGTACCGGCTGCGATTCTCTGGCGGTGGCGATTGGTAACCAGCACGGCGTTTATACCTCTGAACCGAAACTGAATTTCGATGTGGTCAAACGCGTGCGCGAGGCGGTATCCGTTCCGCTGGTGCTGCACGGCGCGTCCGGCATTAGCGATGCGGATATCAAAAAAGCCATTTCATTAGGTATTTCGAAAATCAATATTCATACCGAACTGTGCCAGGCGGCAATGGCGGCGGTGCAGGAGAACCAGAATCAGCCGTTCCTGCACGTTGAGCGTGAAGTTCGCAAAGCGGTAAAAGAGCGCGCGCTGGAGAAAATAAAACTGTTTGGCTCTGACGGTAAAGCGGAATGACAATATGGATAATATCGAGGTTATTTGTATAGGGGCGGCAATTGTTGATATTCCCTTGCAACCAGTGAGTAAAAATATCTTTGATGTTGACTCTTATCCATTAGAACGAATAGCAATGACCACGGGAGGTGACGCTATTAATGAGGCGACGATTATTTCTCGCCTTGGCCATCGCACGGCGTTAATGAGTCGGATAGGTAATGATGCAGCCGGTTATTTTATTGTCGACCACTGCCATCGGGAGAATATTGATATTAAAAGCCTGAAGCAGGATGCTGATATTGATACTTCCATTAACGTAGGTTTAGTCACCGCTGATGGCGAACGCACCTTTGTGACTAACCGTAACGGCAGTTTATGGAAACTGAATATAAACGATGTTGATTTCGACCGTTTTTCTCAGGCAAAGCTGCTGTCGCTAGCGAGTATTTTTAATAGCCCGTTGTTGGATGGTGATGCACTGACGGCAATTTTCACACAGGCGAAAGCGCATAAGCTCATTATCTGCGCGGATATGATTAAACCGCGACTGAATGAAACGCTGGACGACATCCGTGAAGCGCTGAGCTACGTGGATTATCTGTTTCCCAATTTTGAAGAGGCAAAACTGCTCACCGGGAAAGATACGCTGGATGAGATTGCCGACAGTTTCCTGAACTGTGGTGTGAAAACCGTCGTGATTAAGACCGGCAAAAGAGGCTGCTTTATCAAACGTGTCGATATGAAAATGGTAGTCCCGGCCGTGTCGGGGATTACCGCCATCGACACCATCGGCGCGGGGGATAACTTTGCTTCAGGATTTATCTCCGCGCTGCTTGAAGGTAAGCCGCTTCGCGACTGCGCGCTGTTTGCTAATGCAACGGCGGCAATATCGGTACTGAGCGTGGGCGCGACGACGGGTGTGAAGAACAGAAAGCTGGTTGAACAACTTCTTGACGAATACGAAGGGTAATAGCGGCAGATGAAAATGATTCCTTTAGGCAGTACGGATATTACGCTTTCCCGCATGGGATTAGGTACATGGGCCATTGGCGGCGGTCCGGCATGGAATGGCGATCTCGATTTGCAGATTTGTATTGATACCATTGTTGAGGCGCATCGCTGCGGTATTAATCTGATTGATACCGCGCCAGGCTACAACTTTGGCAACAGTGAAGTGATTGTCGGTCAGGCGCTGAAAAAGCTGCAGCGCAGCGAGGTAGTTGTTGAAACCAAATGCGGCATCGTCTGGGAGCGAACAGGCAGCCTGTTTAACAAAGTGGGCGATCGCCAGCTGTATAAAAACCTCACGCCTGAGTCTATTCGTGAGGAGGTTGATGCCAGCCTGCAAAGATTGGGTATCGACAGTATTGATATCTATATGACCCACTGGCAGTCGGTTGAACCCTGTTTTACGCCGATTGCGGAAACCGTAGACACGCTGAATGCACTGAAAAAAGAGGGGAAAATCCGTTCGATTGGTGCGGCGAACGTCGATGCCGGGCATATCAAAGAGTATCTCAAACACGGTGAGCTGGATATCATCCAGGCCAAGTACAGCATTCTTGACCGGGCGCTGGAAGCTGATCTGCTGCCGCTATGCCAGCAGAATGGCATCATCGTGCAGGTATATTCACCGCTTGAGCAGGGGTTGTTGACCGGTACTATCGCCCGAGATTATGTTCCTGGCGGCGCACGGGCTAACAAGGTTTGGTTTCAGCGGGAAAATATGCTGCGGGTGATTGATATGCTAGAGCAGTGGCAGCCACTGTGTGAAAAATACCGCTGCACAATCCCCGCATTAGCTCTGGCGTGGATTTTAAAGCAAAGCGATTTGATCACCTTACTGAGTGGTGCAACCGCACCTGAACAGGTTCGCGAGAACGTCGAGGCGTTAACCATTCCCCTGACAGATGATGATTCATTATTGATGAGGCGAATGGCGGAAGCGTTGGATATAAATTAAGTCGGATAGAATTGACCTCTGTTTCTGCGTAAAAAAGTATTGAAATCTGTGATTCAGACATGTTCTTTTGAAAATAAACATAGCCTGTGAGATACTAGGGTCTTATTATTACTTTGCAGGAAACAGAGGTGTCATCGTGGCGGCAAAAGACAGGATTCAAGCCATTAAGCAAATGGTGGCTAACGATAAGAAAGTGGCGGTATCTAATTTAAGTTCAATCTTTCAGGTGACTGAGGAAACGATTCGCCGCGATCTTGAAAAACTGGAAGATGAAGGTTTTTTGACCCGAACATATGGTGGTGCAGTGCTCAATACCACCGCGTTGTCCGACAATATTCATTTTTATAAGCGTGCAAAATCTTTCTTCGAAGAAAAGCAGATCATTGCCCGTAATGCCTTACCGTTTATTAAAAATAAGACCACAATGGCTGCCGACTCCAGCAGTACCGCGATGGAATTATTAAAGCTGTTGAAGGAAAGAAACGATCTGACGTTGCTTACCAATTCGGCTGAAGCATTTCATGAGTTGGCGCAGTCAGAAATTAACGTGGTTTCTACCGGCGGTGAGCTGAATAAGAATACGCTGTCGCTGCAGGGAAGAATCACCAAGGAGATTATCAGCCGTTATCATGTTGATATCATGGTGATGAGCTGCAAAGGTTTGGATATGCAGAGTGGGGCGCTTGATTCTAATGAAGCGGAAGCGGAAATCAAAAAAACCATGATCCGCCAGGCGACTGAGGTGGCCCTGTTAGTTGATCACTCAAAGTTTGACCGTAAAGCTTTCGTTCAGCTCGTGGACTTTAGCCATATTAATTACCTAATAACCAATAAGGCACCGGGTGCAGAGTGGATTGCATTTTGCCAAGAGAATAATATTCAACTCGTTTATTAGCTATAACGAGGGTTGTGTTGATATTATTTTAAGTTTGCACCTGGTAAATGCCATAAGAATCTAATGATGATGGATGGCGCGGCAAAATTTTTCTGCCGCGATCGTCATACTTTCTATTTAGCTGAATTTGAGGCATCCAGATGGAACAATGTGACCCTATCGGCGCAAGATTAGATCGCTTACCTTTATCTCGATTTCATTTTCGTATTTTTGGAATTATTAGTTTTAGTTTGTTAATCACTGGTTTTCTCAGCTATTCCGGGAATGTGATATTAGCAAAACTAGTCAGTACAGGCTGGTCAAACAATTATCTAAATGCCGCGTTTACCTCAGCGCTGATGTTTGGTTACTTTATCGGTTCGCTAGCCGGTGGCTTTATTGGTGATTATCTCGGTCGACGCAAAGCGTTCCGCGTCAATTTGTTAATCGTCGGGGCCTCAGCCTGCGCTGCAACGTTTGTGCCCAACATGTACTGGCTTATTTTCTTCCGCTGTCTGATGGGGATTGGAATGGGGGCGCTAATTATGGTGGGCTATGCCTCATTTACAGAATTCATTCCACCCGCGGTTCGTGGGAAATGGTCTGCCCGTCTGTCATTTGTCGGCAACTGGGCACCAATGCTATCTGCGGCAATTGGCGTCGTGATTATTGCACTTTTAAGCTGGCGGGTGATGTTTCTGCTCGGCGGCATGGCAATGCTGTTGGCCTGGTATCTGTCGGGAAAATACTATATTGAATCCCCGCGTTGGCTGGCTGGCAAAGGGCAGAGAAGCGAAGCTGAAAAACATCTTATGCAGGTGGAATCGCAAATTGAGAAAGAAAAAAACATCACTTTACCATCCTGCCGGAGCGAATGCTCGTCGGCGGATTTAAGCACGATAAGTGGTTCATTTTGGCTCTTGTTTAAGGGGCCAATGTTACGCTGTACACTGGTGGCGATCACGGTGCTTATCGCAATGAATATTTCGCTCTATACCATTACGGTATGGATCCCGACGATATTTGTTAATTCGGGAATCGATGTAACGAAATCCATATTTATGACCGCGATAATTATGATTGGCGCGCCGGTTGGGATATTTATTGCCGCGTTAATTATCGATCACTTTCCTCGGCGATTGTTTGGCTCATTCTTGTTGATTATTATCGCCTTGCTTGGGTATTTCTATTCGCTTCAAACTGAAGAGTGGGCAATTCTGAGCTACGGGCTGGTGATGATTTTTTTTCTGTATATGTATGTCTGCTTTGCCTCTGCAGTTTATGTCCCGGAACTATGGCCCACGCATCTTAGATTGAGAGGATCGGGTTTTGTGAATGCTGTGGGGAGGATTGTCGCTGTGTTTACGCCTTATGGCGTCGCTATTTTGTTGACCCGCTATGGCTCGGTTACGGTCTTTATCGTGCTAGGAGTAATGTTGGTGCTATGTGCGCTGATTCTTTTTTGTTTCGGCATCGAAACGCGCAAAGTATCACTGGAAGAGATTTCAGCGCTGGCCTGAGATAACGCGCCGACAGGAGAGACCCTGTCGGCATCGCTTACGGCTGGGTTTCCAGCCAGTCGTCCAACGTATACAGCGTTGCGCCCGCAGTTGCCATTTCCATAAAGGCGTTTGCACTGTCCTGGGGTTGAATATTAACGCCACGGCAGCCGTCGGTTATAACGCTGACAGTGTAGCCAAGATCGAGCGCATCCAGAACGGTGAATTTAACGCAATAGTCGGTAGCCAGACCCATGATGATGAGCTCGGCAATGCGGTGTTCGAGTAGCCATGCATTCAGCGCGGTAGCCTGACGACGACCATTATCAAAAAACGCGCTGTAGCTGTCGACCAGCGGGTTCTCACCTTTAGTGAACGTTTGACTTATCGCACGCTGGTTCAGCAGCGGATGCAGGGCAGCACCTTCGCTGTTTTGTACGCAATGATCGGGCCAGAACGTCTGCGGCAGGCCATCGAGTTGTCCCTGGCTGTAGGACTCGACCTGATGCTGGCTGGCAAAACTACCATGATTCGCCGGGTGCCAGTCCAGACTGGCAACGACCGTGTCGCCGCGTATGGCACACCAGTCAATCAGGCGGTTGGCGATATCGATTGTGCTGTCACCTTGTGGGACCGCGAGGGCACCACCGGCACAAAAGTCATTTTGTAAATCGACCAACAGTAAGGCTCGGGCCATGGGCATAGACTCCTTTAATCGTCAGGTGTGAGCTCACCACGCAGATTTTGCGTCATTGCTTCACGAATTGTCTGCGTATCCAGTCCCTGACTCAGCAAATAGTGCAGTTTGGTGAGTGTGGCTTCGACGGTCATATCCGCGCCGCCAATCACGCCAGCATGCGCCAGCGCATTCCCTGTCGCGTAGCCCCCCATGTTCACCTTGCCGGACATACACTGCGTAAGGTTCACCACCACAATGCCACGCGAGCTCGCATCTTCAAGTTCTTTCAGGAACTCTTTATTCTGCGGCGCATTGCCCACGCCGTAGGAGCGCAAAATTAATGCTTTTACCGGCTGGCGCAGGAAGTTGCGTACTACATCAGCGGAGATCCCAGGATAAATAGTGACCACGCCAATCGGTTGCGGAGTGATAGGATGCACAATCAACTCACCTGTGCCGTGAGGTGCGGGCGGTGTTCCCAGCCGGCGAATGTGGATCCCGGCTTCCAGCAGTGGTGCAAGGTTGGGTGAGGCAAACGCGTCAAAACCATCAGCATGCGCTTTAGTGGTCCGGTTGCCGCGAAACAATCGATTGTTGAAAAACAGGGTAACTTCATTGATCGGATAATTTGCTGCAACGTACAACGCATTCAGCAAATTGATTTGTCCGTCAGAACGTAGCTCTGCTAATGGGATTTGTGACCCTGTCACAATGACTGGCTTGCCCAGATTCTCCAGCATAAATGAGAGTGCCGAAGCCGTAAACGCCATGGTGTCAGTGCCGTGCAGAATGACAAAACCATCGTAATCGTCGTAGTGCGCTTTAATGTCTTCCGCAATATGCTGCCAGTCTTCTGGCGTCATGTCGGAGGAATCCATCAGCGGAACGTATTCATGGATGGTGAAGTCTGGCATCTCTGGGCGGTGGAATTCAGGCATCAGTGCCAGCTGACGCTGGAGATGACCGGAAACAGGAATATAACCCTGTTCTGAGCGCTGCATACCAATGGTACCGCCGGTATAGGCAACGTAAATCGATTTCTTTTGCATGACTTTTCTTCTGTCTCAAAGAAAACCCCTCTTCATCCCGAAGAGGGGTCAATAGTTAGCGAACGTTGGCGCAGGTCAGGCAAAACGCATAGCGGTTTTGCGGATCGTTAAACGCGGCCAGCTTTTCGCTTTCTGCTTTAACCGTACTCGCCGCAGAAGCGAGCGGCGCCGGGAGCATCGCCTGGAGCGCTTCAGGCAGCATGGCACGAACGGAACCGGACATGCTGTCCATCACCATATCAACGAATGTCGGTTCGTCCTGATAATATTCAATGTGCCATTGCTTCAGTTTGGCCAGCTCAGCCGCTTTCGCCACGGCGTCATCAAAATCACCCAGACTGTCTACCAGACCGTTGGCTTTCGCATCCTGGCCGGTCCAGACGTGGCCCTGCGCGATTTTGTCAATCTGCTCAGGTGTTGTCTTACGCGCATCTGCGACCAGCGTGATAAAGCGCTTATAGCCGTTCTCGATGCTCAGTTGCATCATTTGCTGCACTTCAGGTGGTAACGCCTTGGTAATGGAGATATCCGCCAGTGGGGATGTCGCCACGCCGTCGGTGTGTACACCAATGGAATCCAGACTGTTTTCCACAGTGTTGATCACGCCAAAGATCCCAATTGAACCGGTCAGCGTGCTGGGGTTTGCCACAATGTAGCTTGCTGGGGTGGAGATCCAGTACCCGCCGGATGCCGCCATGCCGCCCATGGACACGACAACCGGCTTGCCTGCCGCTTTTGCCGCAGCCAGCTCAGCGCGAATGACTTCGGAAGCGCTGACGCTGCCGCCAGGGCTGTTCACGCGCAGCACAATTGCTTTCACTTTCGGATCAAGACGCGCTTCGCGGATCTGCGCGGCAGTCGTGTCCCCGCCCACATTCCCAGGGGTTTCTTCACCGTCCATAATTGCGCCATTCGCGAAGACGACGCCAATGCTGTCCCCAGTATCCGCTGGCGTTTTCAGCGAATAATCGTAATAGCTGACGGCGCGATAATTTTTATCCGTTTTGCTCCAGCCAAACTGTTTGGTCAGCATTTTTTCGACTTCAGCGCTGGAAGCGAGTGCATCCACCAGTTTGTTGTCGAGCGCATATTTCGCGGTATCGCCATCGACTTTTGTCAAACCGTCCAGCATGGCTTGTGCGCCCGGGAACACCTGCTGAGCAGGGATCTGGCGGTTGGCAGCGACTGTGTCGAGATAGTTCTGCCACAGCTCGCCGATCCAGCGGCTGTCGGCCTCTCGCGCGGCAGGAGACATATCATCACGAATGAACGGTTCTACGGCAGACTTATAAGTCCCGACACGGAATACGTGTGTGGAAACTTTCAGCTTGTCGAGCAGGGACTTGTAGTACAAACCGTTGGTGGCAAAGCCGTGCAGATCAACGGAACCCTGCGGAGAGAGATAAATTTTATTGGCGAAACTGGCGAGGTAGTACTGCCCCTGGCTGAAGTTATCGCCCACGGCAAAGACCGGTTTGCCGCTGTCGCGGAATTCCCGCAGCGCTTTACCGATATACTGCATGGAAGGCTGGTCGGCCCCGGCAAAATTTTTCAGATCCATCACAATGCCGGTGATGTTGCGATCATCTTTTGCCTGGCGAATAGTATTCACGATATCGAACAGGGAGTTTTCCTGCAGACGATCGGAACTGGCGCCAAACAGCTGACGACCAATAACGCTTAAACGACTGGTGCTCGAAGGCTTATCGACAATCACCCCCGAGATATCCAGCAGCAGTGCGCCTCGCTCAGCGTGTTCACTGGTATTGCTGCTGCTGACCTGCATCCAGATGCCCACACCCACCAGCACCAACAAGATGAAGAACAGGTTAAGCACAAATTCTCGGACGAAATTCAGTAATAGCCATGTCCATTTAAAAAATCCGGCAATAAATCGCCACAGGGTTCGCATGTATTCTCCCTACCGATTAACAACACGCCACCCCGAAATTCCGGAGAAAGGCGATAAGATGAGGCTATCGTAATGACCCGACAGGCACTTGTCAGCAGGAATCACCGCCTGTGCTGTAACAAAATCCGCTCACGTGTTAATTTTGTGAACAAATCTCATTGTTGGAGTTAAGCAAATGGATGCACTCGAATTACTGATTACCCGTCGTAGCGCCTCTCGTCTCGTCGAGCCGGCCCCGACAGGAGAGCAACTGCAAAACATTCTGCGGGCGGGTATGCGCGCGCCAGACCACAAAACGCTGCAACCGTGGCAATTCTTTGTCATTGAGGGCGAAGGGCGTGAGCGTTTTAGCGCGGTGCTTGAAAAAGGGGCGATTGCCGCAGGCAGTGACGAGAAAGCCCAGGACAAAGCCCGCAGCGCACCGTTTCGCGCGCCGCTAATTATTACCGTGGTGGCGAAATGTGAAGAAAACGACAAGGTTCCTCTGTGGGAACAAGAAATGTCTGCCGGTTGTGCGGTGATGGCTATGCAGATGGCTGCAATTGCCCAGGGCTTTGGCGGTATCTGGCGCAGTGGTGCATTAACCGAAAGTGCGGTCGTTCGCGAAGCATTCGACTGTCGCCCGCAAGATAAAATCGTCGGTTTCCTCTATCTGGGCACACCGCAGCTAAAAGCATCCACGACGATTAACCTTGCCGATCCGAGCGCATTCGTCCGTTATTTCTGATATCAACGGCAAAACTGTCTGGATTCTGAGCAAAGACACCCGAATTCAGACAGTCACTCTTACCACATCATGGAATGAGCGCTACCATATCCGGATTGCAATGACAGGAGATGTCCATGAGCGAGCAAGCTATTCGTTTAACGCAATACAGCCACGGAGCCGGTTGCGGTTGTAAAATTTCCCCAAAAGTGCTGGAAACCATCCTGCACAGCGAGCAGGCGAAGTTTGTTGATCCGAACTTACTGGTGGGTAATGAAACCCGCGACGACGCGGCCGTATACGATCTGGGAAACGGCACCAGCGTTATCAGCACCACCGATTTCTTTATGCCGATTGTCGATAATCCGTTTGATTTTGGCCGCATCGCCGCGACTAACGCCATCAGCGATATTTTCGCTATGGGCGGCAAACCGATTATGGCAATTGCTATTCTGGGCTGGCCGCTGGATAAGCTGGCACCGGAAATCGCCCGCGAAGTAACCGAAGGCGGACGCTTTGCCTGCCGTCAGGCGGGTATTGCACTGGCGGGCGGTCACTCTATCGATGCCCCAGAGCCAATCTTCGGCCTTGCGGTAACCGGCGTTGTGCCGACCGAACGCGTGAAGAAAAACAGCACCGCTGAAGCAGGGTGTAAGTTGTTCCTGACCAAGCCTCTGGGTATTGGCGTTCTGACAACTGCTGAGAAAAAATCACTGCTGAAAGAAGAACACAAAGGACTGGCGACAGAAGTGATGTGCCGGATGAACATTGCCGGTGCGGCATTCGCCGATATTGATGGCGTGAAAGCCATGACCGATGTTACCGGTTTTGGTCTGCTGGGGCATCTGAGTGAGATGTGTCAGGGTGCAGGCGTTCAGGCGCAGATCGTCTACCAGGATATTCCTAAGCTGCCAGGCGTTGAAGAATACATCGCGCAGGGCGCGGTGCCGGGTGGTACCCAACGTAACTTTGCCAGCTACGGACACCTGATGGGTGAAATGCCGCAATCGGTACGCGATCTGCTGTGCGATCCGCAAACTTCCGGTGGCCTGTTGCTGGCGGTAACACCGGAAGCTGAAGCCGAAGTGAAAGCGGCAGCGGCGCAGTTCGGTATCGATCTCACCGCCATTGGTGAGTTAGTGGAAGCTCGTGGCGGTCGCGCCATGGTTGAGATTCGTTAACTCGATGCGGTTGTTTATTGCCGAAAAACCAAGTCTGGCGCGTGCTATCGCCGATGTGCTGCCGAAGCCGCATCGCAAAGGCGATGGTTTTATCGAATGCGGAAATGGACAAGTGGTGACCTGGTGTATTGGTCACCTGCTTGAACAGGCGCAGCCGGATGCCTACGACAATCGTTATGCTCGCTGGAGTCTGGTCGATCTGCCGATTGTCCCGGAAAAGTGGCAACTGCAACCGCGCCCCTCGGTGACCAAACAGCTCAACGTCATTAAGCGCTTTTTGCATGAAGCCAGCGAAGTTATTCACGCCGGTGACCCCGATCGTGAAGGGCAACTGCTGGTGGATGAAGTGCTGGATTACCTGCAACTGGCACCTGAAAAGCGCCAGAAGGTGCAGCGTTGTCTGATTAACGACCTCAACCCGCAGGCCGTTGAGCGGGCTATTGAGCGGCTGCGCGCCAACAGTGAGTTTATCCCGCTGTGCGTGTCGGCACTGGCGCGAGCGCGAGCGGACTGGTTGTACGGTATCAATATGACGCGCGCTTACACCATTCTTGGACGTAACGCGGGCTATCAGGGCGTACTTTCGGTCGGGCGCGTACAAACACCGGTGCTCGGGCTGGTTGTGCGTCGCGATGAAGAGATAGAGAACTTCGTCGCCAAAGACTTCTTCGAAGTGAAAGCGCATATCGTAACGCCTGCCGATGAGCGGTTTACCGCTATCTGGCAGCCGAGCGAAGCGTGTGAGCCGTATCAGGATGAAGAAGGGCGCTTGCTGAATCGCACGCTGGCTGAACACGTGGTGAACCGCATTAACGGTCAACCGGCGATAGTCACCAGCTATAACGATAAACGGGAATCAGAATCCGCGCCGTTGCCGTTCTCGCTGTCTGCGTTGCAGATTGAAGCGGCGAAGCGCTTCGGTTTAAGTGCGCAAAACGTTCTGGATATCTGCCAGAAACTGTATGAAACACATAAGTTGATTACCTATCCGCGTTCGGATAGCCGTTATCTGCCGGAAGAACACTTTGCCGGGCGTCACGCGGTACTGAACGCGATTAGCGTCCATGCGCCGGATCTGCTCCCGCAGCCGGCGGTCAATCCCGATACGCGAAATCGCTGTTGGGACGACAAAAAAGTGGATGCGCACCACGCCATCATTCCTACCGCGCGCAGTTCGTCCATCAACCTGAATGACAACGAAGCGAAAATTTACAACCTGATTGCCCGTCAGTATCTGATGCAATTTTGCGCAGATGCGGTATTCAGGAAGTGCGTTATTGAGCTGGATATCGCCAAAGGTAAGTTTGTCGCTAAAGCGCGTTTTCTGGCGGAAGCCGGATGGCGCACGCTGCTTGGCAACAAAGAGCGCGACGAAGACAATGACGGGACGCCGCTGCCGGTGGTGGCAAAAGATGACGAACTGCTGTGCGAAAAAGGCGAAGTAGTTGAACGTCAGACCCAGCCCCCGCGGCACTTTACTGATGCAACTCTGCTGTCAGCGATGACCGGGATTGCGCGATTCGTGCAGGATAAAGATCTGAAAAAGATCCTGCGCGCAACGGATGGTTTAGGTACGGAAGCGACGCGTGCCGGAATTATCGAGCTGCTGTTTAAGCGTGGATTCCTGGTGAAAAAAGGACGTTATATCCATTCGACTGACGCGGGAAAAGCGCTGTTCCACTCGTTGCCAGAAATGGCGACGCGCCCGGACATGACAGCGCACTGGGAATCTATCCTGACCCAAATCAGCGAAAAGCAGTGTCGCTATCAGGATTTCATGCAGCCGCTGGTGGGGACGCTGTATCAGCTTATCGATCAGGCGCGCAGCACACCGGTACGACGCTTTCGTGGAATTGCTGCACCTGGCGGTAGTGGTAGCGATAAGAAAAAAAGCGCGCCGCGTAAACGTCCGGCGAAAAAAAGCCCGCCTTCTGAAGAGGCGGGCCTGTAAGTTTGTAGGCCTGATAAGCATAGCGCATCAGGCTTAGCCGGATGCGGCACCCGTGCCTTATCCGGCTTAGTGGCCTGCAGAGACAATATTAAATCACGCCCTGACCCAGCATCGCGTCGGCAACCTTCACGAAGCCCGCGATGTTGGCGCCACGTACGTAGTTGGTATGCTTGCTTTCGCCGCCGTATTCAACGCAGGCATGGTGAATATCCAGCATGATGTGGTGCAGGCGCGCATCCACTTTCTCCGCTTTCCAGCCCAGACGAGCGGCGTTTTGCGCCATTTCCAGACCGGATGTCGCTACGCCACCGGCGTTTGCGGCTTTACCCGGTGCGAACAGTACGCCCGCTTCGAGGAACAGATCTGTGGCCTCGATAGTGGTCGGCATGTTTGCCCCTTCGGCGACAGCTTTCACGCCGTTGGCGATCAGTACGCGCGCTGCATCGACATCCAGTTCGTTCTGAGTGGCGCACGGCAGGGCGATGTCGACCGGAACCGACCACGGTTGTTTGCCTTCCAGATAGGTCAGACCAAACTCACGGGCGTAATCCGCCACGCGACCGTCACGGCTGTCTTTGATCGCACACAGACGCGCCAGTTTTTCTTTAGTAAATCCGCTTTCGTCAACCACGGTACCGCTGGAATCAGAGGCGGTAACTACCCGCGCGCCAAACTCCATGGCTTTCTCAATGGCGAATTGCGCCACGTTGCCGGAGCCAGAAACTGCCACGCGCATGCCTTCAAAGCCCAGACCATGGCGTTTGAGCATTGCTTCGGTGAAGTACACCAGACCGTAGCCGGTGGCTTCCGGGCGGATCAGGCTGCCGCCAAAAGAGAGACCTTTACCGGTAAAGACGCAGGCGCTGTTGTTGGACAGTTTTTTCATCATCCCGGCCATAAAGCCGACTTCACGACCACCCACGCCGATATCGCCCGCCGGGACGTCGGTATCAGGACCTAAATGGCGGAACAGTTCGGTCATCAGTGCCTGGCAGAAACGCATGATTTCGCCTTCGCTTTTACCTTTCGGATCGAAATCGCTCCCGCCTTTACCACCGCCCATTGGCAGCGTGGTGAGGGCGTTCTTAAAGGTCTGCTCGAAACCCAGGAATTTCAGGATAGACAGGTTCACGGAAGGGTGGAAACGCATACCGCCTTTGTACGGGCCAATGGCAGAGCTAAACTGTACGCGCCACGCGCGGTTGACCTGCACCTGATTGCGATCGTCCAGCCAAACTACGCGGAACTGGATCACGCGCTCCGGTTCAACCAGACGTTCCAGCAACGACATCTGACGATAACGCGGGTTCTGCTCAAGAAAGGGCCACAGCGTCGTCATTACCTCACGAACGGCTTGCGCGAACTCGGTCTGATTCGGGTCGCGCTTTTGCACATGGTTGAGAAATGACTCCAGAGAACATGTCTGATCCATAGATATAAGAACCTCTTATGTATTGATATGGTTATATTTTTGATATTTATGTTATGTGTTGTGCAGTTTTTGACTATACCATCAGCAGTGTGACGTGACGCAAGAAAAAATTAACCCCGCTAAGTAAATTAATATTGCGCCGTGGGTCATAACCAAAAACGATGATGGAAGGGACTAAAGTTTCTGCCGATTTATACCGTTATACTGAGCATAAATGTCAGTTAAAAAGGAAACACAATGCGCCGTTTAATCATGGCAGGAGCGTTGGTTCTGGTGTCCAGCGCGACGCTGGCAAATCAGCTTTATCGCCCGGATGTGCAGGTGAATGTACCGCCGGAAGTGTTCAGTTCCAGCGGTCAACGGGCACAGCCCTGTAGTCAGTGCTGTATTTATCAGGATCAAAACTACTCTGAAGGGGCGGTGATTAAAGCCGATGGCGTTCTGTTGCAGTGCCAGCGCGATGATAAAACGATCAGCACGAATCCGCTGGTCTGGCGGCGCGTAAAAGGATAAACGCCTCTAACAACGGGATATCGGCGGGCGCCAGTGGATAACGCAGTGCCTCTTCAGGTGAGCACCAGACGATATCCTGATGTTCAAATGCTCTCAATTCCCCCTGAAAAGACGGCACATGCCAGGCGTGTAGGTGAATCAATCGGCCTGAAACCTCGCGTTGATGACTGGCAATGTAGCGCCCCACGACCGCCTCAATGCCCAACTCTTCACGCAATTCACGGATCAGCGCCTCGGGCTGACTTTCGCCCGGCTCAACCTTACCCCCGGCAAACTCCCACATGCCTGACTGATCCGCATGAAGCGGACGCTGAGCCAGTAAAATTTTGCCATCACGTTCAATGATAGCGGCGACCACGTCGAGGGTTTTCATCATATTCATCAAGATCTAACAGCAGAAAATGACATACTATCGTTATCTTTGTTTTATCTAAAGTATTCAGGAGTCACCGTTGAACGAACCTCAGTCGTGGGTAAAGCCGTTAACGCGTATCCCTTCCAGTTTAAAACCGCTCGTTGCCACGCAGAAAAAACATTATGGCGATGTGCTGCATCCCACGCGCTGGTGGGGGCGGATGCCGTTTCTGTTCTGGCTGGTGGCGCTGTTTGTCGGGTTTCTGGAGCGTAAAAAGGCGCGCTTAACGCCGGTGATGCGCGCGCTGTTGATGACCCGCGTTTCTCAGGTCTGCCACTGTGCTTTCTGTGTTGATGCGAATAGTTTACGGCTGGCAGAACGCTGTGGCGCGCTGGATAAAGTCATGCAGGTTGTCAACTGGCAAGATTCGACGCTGTTTAGCGCTGAAGAATGCGTAGCGCTGGCCTATGCCGATGCGGTTACCGCAACGCCTCCACAGGTTGACGATGCGCTGAAAGCGCAGATGAAGCAGCATTTTACCGATGATGCCATTACGGAAATGACCGCGCTGATTGCGTTTCAAAATCTCTCGGCGCGTTTTAATGCCGCTCTCGATATTCCCTCGCAGGGACTGTGTGACAGTTTTAAAGGACGCCCGCATGCTTGACCGCCATCTTCATCCACGATTAAAACCGCTGTTGCATCGGTGCGTAGGTATTATTGATAAACCGGCGATTACCCCGGACGGACTTACGCTGGTCGGATTTGCCATTGGCGTGCTGGCGTTGCCATTTCTGGCGTTAGGCTGGTATCTGGCGGCGCTGGTGGCCATTTTACTCAATCGGTTGTTTGACGGACTGGATGGGGCGCTGGCGCGGCGCAGAGGACTATCCGACGCCGGCGGATTTCTCGATATCTCGCTCGATTTTTTGTTTTACGCCCTTGTGCCGTTTGGTTTTATTCTTGCCGCTCCGGCGCAGAATGCGCTGGCAGGCAGTTGGCTGTTGTTCGCGTTTATTGGCACCGGTAGCAGCTTTCTGGCTTTCGCCGCACTGGCAGCAAAACATCAGATTGATAACCCCGGTTACGCGCATAAATCGTTTTATTATCTGGGTGGAATAACCGAAGGAACTGAGACGATTTTGCTGTTTGTGTTGGGGTGTCTGTTCCCGGACTATTTTGCCGTGCTGGCGTGGGTCTTTGGCGCGCTGTGCTGGATGACAACGTTCACCCGGATCTGGAGCGGATATCTGACGCTGAAAGCGGTTCAGCGTCAGGCGTAAGATATTACGTTGCCGGATGCGCTTCGCTTATCCGGCCTCCAATGATGGTTTATCCAGGCTGGGTAAAGCGCTCTCGCCGCATCCGGCAATAATGACGCTCTTATTTGCTGGCGTCCGGACCCCGTTCACCGCTGGCGACCGGGTTTTTCGGATTGCTGCTCCACTCGTACCAGCCACCATCGTAAACAGAGACGTTTTTCCAGCCCATCGCGCGGGCATACATAAACGTTTCTGAAGCACGCCAGCCGGTACCGCAATAGAAAGAGACCTGTTGATTCGGCAGGATATTCCATTGCTTCCACATGGCGGCGATGTCATCCGCGCTGCGCATGGTGCCATCCGGGTTATGGAAATCTTCCATGTGGGTGGAGTCGCTGCCCGCGTGGCCCCAACGTGCGCCTGCGATCTCACCTTTTGGCTTAATGTAGCTGTAGCCGCTGGTAGTACCGACAAATTCTGGCCATGAACGAATGCTTACTAAAGACGCATCCTGGCGATGCAGCAGACCGCGAGCCTGTTCCGTATCGAGCATCAGCTGCGGCTGGGCAGGGATTTTCACGCCGAAATCAGGTTCTGGTTTCACCGTTGGCGGAGTGCCGCGTTCGACCGGTAAACCTGAGTCGGACCAGGTTTGCCAACCGCCGTCGAGCAGACGAACGTCTTTCACGCCTGCGTACAACATAATTTGTGCCACGCGCGCGGCGGCATAGACATCGCGGCCGTATAAAATTACCGTGGTGTCGTGGCGGACACCGTGTTTCGCCAGCATCGCTTTAAGCTGCTCATCGGAAACCTTATTCCACAGCGGTTCGCTTTCAACTTCATTGGTATCAATGTAACCCGCGCCGGGGATGTGGCTGAGCAGATACAACTTCGGCGCGCCCCAGGCGGCTTCAATCACTTTCCAGTTACCCGCTGGTTTGGCAGTCACGTCTTTACCCTGCTGAAGTTCGTGCAGCCACTGTGGGTAAACCAACTGTTCGAAGTGCGGCAGACGTTGCAGACGCGCAGGATCTGTCAGCGCATCGCTGAGGGTTGAGATATGGTTAAAGCCAACTTTTTGCAGACGGGATTTAACGGCCTGCATGTCGTTATCACGGCCATACAGCGCCACCGGAGCGTCGGTCTTAAGTTGATGTGACTTAACCCAGGCGCTGAGTTGTTCATCATTCATCTTGTCGAGCCAGGCGGCAGACAGATTCAGTGCGGAAGGTTCGTGTCCTGAAGGACCATTGAGCGATTGTGGCCAACCGTTGTAAAAAGCGCTCTGACGGGTATCGATCGCCGCGCCTTGCTTTTGCTGTAACTGGTTGAGGGTGAGCGCCTGTGCTGTTTCAGCAGCCCAGGAAGAAGCGCAAGCGAGCCCTAAAGCCAGTGCCAGCGCGGTCATTTGAGAAACACGTTTCATCGAATAGCCCGACATTGAAAAAAAGAAGACGACATTCTGTGCCGCCAGTTACGTAAAAACCTTGCGTTAACGCAGCATATCGCCACATTCACACCCAGTTTTCCATCTGAAATACGCGGCCTGCAGGCGGCACGTCCTGCGCGTCATGGGTCACCTGTACCACCGGGATCCCCAGCTTACGCACCTCGGTGAAGACCCATTGGCGAAAGTTATCGCGTAGCGACGCATCCAGCCTGCTAAAGGGTTCATCGAGTAACAGTGCCTGGGGCTGCGCCAGTAGTGTACGGAGCAGGGCGACACGCGAGCGTTGTCCGCCGGAGAGTGACGCCGGATCGCGCGAATAAAAACCTGCCAGGTCAGCGCGTGCGAGAGCGCATTCAATCTCATGGCGTCTGGCGGGACCTTGCAGGCTGGCGGGTAAGGCCAGCAGTAAATTCTGCCCAACGCTGAAATGGTCAAACAGCAGCGCATCCTGGAACAAAATACCAATCTGGCGCTGCGCGGTAGGTAACGTATCGATGCGTCGTTCATTAAGCCACAGTTCGCCTGAGGCCTGAAACTGGGGAGGCAACGCCCCGATCATCCATGAAAACAGCGAAGATTTCCCGCTGCCGGAAGGTCCCATAATTGTGACGATGTCACTTTTGTTAACCTGAAAATTAACGTCTTTCACCAGCGCTTTCACGCCCTGGTACAACGAAACGCCTCGTACGGTAAGCATTAGCGGAGTCCTTGTCGAAAGCGGCCGATCCACGCGGCGAGAAAGGCTGCAAGTGCGAAAACGAGCAGTGGTAAAAGCAGCTGCCACAACGCTTGTGTTGCCAGAATCGCACTGCTACCGCCGCTGCTTAATGCCACCGCTTCGGTGGTGAACGTGGGATAGCGTCCGGCACCTAGCCACAGCGTTGGCATATACTGGGCGATACTAACTGAGAAGCCAACCGCGAAGGCAATCAATGCCGGGCGCGCCAGCTGCGGGCATTTCACCAGCCAGAATATCCGCCCCCGCGTCCAGCCCAGGGTTTGCGCAATCAAAATTAATCGTGGGTCAATGCGCTGCCAAGCCGGTTTAAGCACAAATAGCATCCAGGGCATCACCCACAGCAGGTGGCCCCAGATAATGGTCGTCATCAGTCCATCTTGTTCGGCATCTAACGCCAGCAGATATTGTCCGGTTACCAGTGGTAGCGCAGGCAAAATGAGCGGTAGCCAGACCCAGCGGTGTCCGGTTTGTGGACCCCATTCCAGCCAGGCAAAAAGTATCAGTAGCGCCAGCACGCTGGAAAGGAGCCCCAGTTGCAGGCTATTGTTGAGCGCCTCGTTGTTTAGCGAGGAATAGCTGGCGATAAGCGCCAGTACCAGCGCGCATACCACACCGCTGACGGGCAAAATCTGTACCAGCGGGCGTGCGATTGTCATAGATGAAAAATGCTGGCGTTCACCGTTTACTGCCGGAATAGTATGTCGCCAGGCACGCCAGAGCAGATAACCCACCAGCGCGATAACAAGGAGAAACAGCACCAGTAACAGACTGGCAAGTGCGCCTTTCGCCTGCTGTTCTACGTCGCCCTGACTGAGCCACTGCCAGCTCAATACGGCAAGCGTTGGCGGATTGCCGGGGCCAAGAACGATTGCCACATCAACAACGGAGAGTGACCAGGCAACAATCGCCAGCATAGCTTTACCTAATGCCGGGCCGATAGCGGGCAGAACCAGCCAGTTCAGGCATTGCAGTCGGCTGTAACCAAGCGAATCCAATACGATAACCTGCTGAGAAAGTTGTTTCTCACTCAGTAGGGCTGAGAGAATCCATAACAAAAAAGCGCTCTCTTTCACCGCCAGCGTTACGCCAAGTCCAATGCCGTAGCGGTCCGGCTGTGGGCTGAGGAACGGGAGCCATTGCCAAAGTATGCCGCCTTCAGCAAAAACCAACAGCACGCTGGTGGCGAAGGCAACGTGCGGAATTGCCAGCAGCCACGGAAGACGCGTATACAGACGTACCCAGCCTGCGCCGGGCCACAAGGCGAGGATCGCCAGCAGCGCGATGATCAGCGCGCCCCCAGCCGCGAGGCCGACGGAAACCAGTGTTGCCAGTAACGCCTGCGGGAGTTGAGGATCGGCAAAGAGCGCCAGCCAGTGTGTGGTACTAAGCGCCGGTGTTATCAGAGACCATGCCGCTGGCGCCAACGGCAGATAAACTGCCGCCATGATGGCCCAGAGTAGCAGAATTAATGCGTACCGTAGCGGCGTAACCATTCTTGTTCCAGAGCGTTTACCCAGGCTGCATGCGGTTCTGGCAACACGGCAGGGAGCCCCTGTGGGATCCGCGCCAGCAGCGCATCACGCTGTTCGTCAGGCAATTTTTGTGGATCAAGCACCGAAGGATCTCCCCAGACAGCCGGGTCAGCTTTGCGCAGTTGTGCTTCAGGAGAAAGCAGGAAGTTTGCCACGACTTTTGCTCCGGCACTGGCGTGGGCATTCGCCGGAATGGCAACAAAGTGCACGTTACCGAGCATGCCCTGTGAGAAACCAAAACTGTAACTGCTTTTAGGCAATTCGCCGCTCGCCACTTTTTGCTGCGCGTGGGCCGGGTTAAAGGTCAATGATAAACGCAGGGTACCGCTATTGAGCAGTGCATCCATTCGTGCTGGCGTGGGCGGAAAATCTTTGCCTTCACGCCAAAGTACAGGATGCAAAGTATCAAGATACTGCCACAATGGCGCGGTAACTTCGGCGAATGTCGCTGTATCTGGCGCAACTTTCAATGCCTGTGGTTTGGTGGTGAGCGAAATTAGCAACTGCTCAAGAAAAGCCGTTCCAGTAAAGTCGGGCGGGCGTGGATAGGTCACCGTGCCAGGGTGCGCCTGCGCGAATTTAAACAGTGCCTGCGGAGATTGTGGCGGCTGCGCGGTAAGATCGCGCCGGGCAATAAAAGTGAGTTGGGCACCGCCCCACGGTGATTCAGCCCCCTCTGTTTGAACGGAGAAATCTTCGGTCACCGGTTTTTGTGTATCAACATAGCGCCAGTTAGGCAGCGTTTGCGCCCACTGGGTTTGCAGTAGCCCGGCTTCTTTTAGCGTACGGAAGTTTTCGCCGTTAACCCACAGTAAATCGACAGAGCCGCCGGTTTTTCGCCCGGATGCCGCTTCCGTCTGGATGCGTTTTACGGCATCGGCAGCGTCTGCCAGGCGCACGATTTTCAGGTTAATGTCGTAGTGCGTTTTCATCTCGCCGCTAACCCAGTCGAGATACTGGTTAACTGCATTGTCGCCACCCCAGGCGTTGAACCACACCGTTTGACCACGGGCGTCATTTTTGATTTGTTGCCAGCTGGCGTCCTGGGCAAACGTCGCCAGCGGGCAGAGCAACAAACTCAGACACAATAAGCAGTAACGCATAATATCTCCATGGTTAAAAATGGGGGAAGGTCTCAGCTTTTTTTCCGTTGGCGCTCAAGATAAAGGCTTCTCGCCACCGATATCACCACGCTTAGGGCAAACAGGACAAACAGACCCGTCACAAACCAAAATGTGCCGCCGGTTAACAGGCTTCCCGCCCATGAGTAGACGATAGTGGCGGGTAACTGTCCGATGCCGGTGGCGATGAAAAAATGGCGAAAACGAATTGAGGTCAGGCCTGCCGCGTAGCTTACCGGGTCGAACGGCACAAAAGGTAACAGGCGGCAGACCAGAATAGTGTGCTTACCATAGCGCTCGAAAAAAGCGTCCATATTGTTCAGCACCGTTTTTCCGGTCAGCTTTTCTACCGCACCGCGACCTAAAATGCGGGCAATAAAAAAGCACAGCGCCGCACCTGCCATTGCGCTGCTCCAGGATAGTACGCCGCCCCAAAATGCGCCAAACAGCGAGGCATTGGCAAACGTGATCACAAACGCAGGAAGCGGTGCAACGATGGCCTGTAAGATCATCAGGAAGAACGACACCACCGCCGCCTGGGTTCCATAAGAACGAATAAAGTTTTCCAGAGCATGCTGATCGAGTGTGGTAAATGCTGCCAGGCCGCCGTGGAGAAAATCACTCACGCCAGGTATCCATGCCCATGCCATTAGCCCGAGCAGTAGCAGAGCAATTAAACCCACCCGGTAATAGCGAGCCAGCCGCGCTTTATTCCGTTTTATCATTTACCTGTACACTCATGGTTGGCTGACGGATCGATATGCTTATATCGGGCCCAGGCTTTGGCTGCCTGAACGAGGGCGAATAACGCCAGCCCTGCCACGCTGAGCTTACCGATGAATACCAGGGTAATGCCTTCGCTGGCGAGTTCATGCGACATCAGCGTATAGATAAAGATGCCGGGTAAGGTGGTAAGTGCCGATATTACGGTAAATGACCAGAACGGAATGGCCGTCAGCCCATAGGCGTAATTTTGAATATTATAGGGGAACAGCGGCACGAGCCGGGTCAGGATCAGAAAGTCTACTCCGCTATGGGCAATGCCTTTTTCGATAGCCTGAAACGTCGCCGTGTGCCCAACGTATTTCAGTAGTAGATCCCGTCCAAGCCAGCGAGCCAGCAAAAACGACAGCGCTGAGGCCACGGTTGCAGCCACTAACGAGATAAGCGTCCCAGCCACGGGGCCAAACAGCACACCGCCGACGATCACCAGGATGCTGCCTGGAATCAGACACAGCGCAGCAACAATAAAAAGCAGGATATAAAGCGTATAGCCGAACATACCGCTTTGGCGGATGACGTCTTGTAAATGATGGAAATTGGTTATCAGGTCGGTCAGACCATAATGATGGAAAACTCCCGCCAGAACGCAGAACAGGACCGCGACAATCAGCAGCCGGTATTCTGCTTTATGCGAACTTCTTTTTCATGGAGGTTCTCCTGTAAAACCGAGTGCAATGGAGCATTTTCGTCAGCGAAAAGCGCGCGCGAAGATATAATAAATTCCCGGCCGTAACAATGTATTACCGTCACTTTATTGATTTTGCACAGAATAAACAGACTCTCCAGACCGGGCCTGGAGAGTAAAAAGACGCAGAAGGTCAGACGCGGAATTTAGCCCATACAGGCGCATGGTCGGACGGTTTTTCCATGCTGCGAATTTCATAGTCGATGCCGGTTTCTTCGCAGCGTTCCGCCAATGGGTTGCTCGCCAGCAGCAGATCGATACGCAGGCCACGGTTATCGTCAAAGCCTTTTGAGCGATAGTCGAACCACGAGAACTGGTCATTCTTTTCAGGATTTGCGTGACGGTAAGTATCCACCAGACCCCAGCCCAGCAGGCGTTCCATCCACTCACGCTCCTCCGGCAGGAAGGAACATTTACCGGTACGCAGCCAGCGTTTACGGTTTTCTTCGCCAATGCCGATATCGAGATCGGTTGGGCTAATATTCATATCGCCCATGATCAATACCGGATTGTCGCGCTTCAGTTCAGTCTCCAGATAGTTTTGCAGGTTCTGATAAAACGCGGCTTTGGCCGGGAATTTGGTTTCATGGTCACGGCTTTCGCCCTGCGGGAAATAGCCGTTGATCACCGTGATGCTGCCCAGAGGGGACGGAATTTCTGCCATGATGATACGACGCTGCGCTTCTTCGTCATCGCCCGGGAAGCCACGACGTACCGCAATTGGCGTTTCTTTCGTTAACAACGCCACGCCGTAATGACCTTTCTGGCCGTGATAAAAGACGTTGTAACCGAGCTTTGCTACCTCTTCGAGAGGGAACATATCGTCGTGGACTTTTGTCTCCTGTAAGCCAATAACATCCGGTTGGTGTTTTTCGACAATGGCTGCCAGTTGATGGGGACGGGCACGCAGGCCGTTGATATTAAAAGAGACAAATTTCATAGTCGCTGCCACTTTGCAAGATGAATAGTGCAAGGATGGTAGCAGAATTTCTGCAGGCTGACTGCTTCTTGTCACCTGATTCCAACAATGATTGCTAATGGTGTTAACGATGGAGCAAAAACTGCACCGTTTTGGCGCGAAGCGCGTCGGAATGGAGCAATAATTTCCGAAAAATTTCGTATACGATCACAATTCCAGAATTATATTTGGCGACTGAATAAAACTGCGTTTTTTCCTCTGTTTGGTCGCCTGATGCGCAAACATATTCACTTTATATGCACATGCAGTGAATATCGCCACGTTGTAACCTGTTGATATTCCGTCATCGACCTCCGTTTATGCACTTTTTTCGCTGGCTGGCACGAACCCTGCAATCTACATTTACACCGCAAACACTATATTTATTAACATATAAATAACCTTTTATTTACCGTTGAGGTCGCTATGTCTCTGTCAATTACGCGTGAAAAATTTGATGAATGGATGATGCCCGTATATGCTCCGGCCCCTTTTATTCCGGTGCGGGGTGAAGGTTCACGTCTGTGGGATCAACAGGGTAAAGAGTATATCGATTTCGCGGGAGGCATTGCGGTTAACGCGCTGGGTCACGCCCACCCGGCATTGCGCGAGGCATTAAACGACCAGGCGAGCAAATTCTGGCATACGGGAAATGGCTACACCAACGAGCCGGTACTGCGTCTGGCGAAAAAGCTGATTGACGCCACCTTCGCCGAGCGCATTTTCTTCTGTAACTCCGGCGCAGAAGCCAACGAAGCGGCACTAAAACTGGCGCGTAAATATGCCCACGATCGTTTTGGCAGCCAGAAGAGCGGGATTGTAGCGTTTAAAAATGCTTTCCATGGCCGCACGCTGTTTACCGTCAGTGCCGGAGGACAACCTGCCTACTCACAGGATTTCGCGCCGCTGCCGCCGGATATCCGTCATGCCGTATACAACGATCTCGATTCTGCCAGCCAACTCATTGATGACACTACTTGTGCGGTTATCGTGGAGCCTGTGCAGGGTGAAGGCGGTGTGGTACCGGCAACAAAAGCCTTTTTGCAGGGGCTACGTGAGTTATGCGATCGCCATAATGCGCTGCTGATTTTTGATGAAGTTCAGACCGGCGTTGGCCGTACCGGGGAGCTGTATGCCTATATGCACTACGGCGTGACGCCGGATCTGCTGACGACAGCAAAAGCGCTGGGCGGGGGTTTCCCCATCGGCGCACTGCTGGCGACAGAGCGTTGCGCCAGTGTGATGACGGTTGGTACACATGGTACAACGTACGGCGGAAACCCGCTGGCGACGGCGGTGGCAGGTAAATTGCTGGAAATTGTGAATACACCAGAAGTGCTCAACGGAGTAAAACAGCGCCACGACTGGTTTGTGGAGCGTATAAACGCCATTAACGAACGTTTTGGACTGTTTAGTGAAATTCGTGGACTCGGACTGCTGATCGGCTGCGTGCTGAACGCGGAATTTGCCGGGAAAGCGAAACTCATCTCGCAAGAAGCGGCTGTTGCCGGGGTGATGGTACTGATCGCTGGCGCTAACGTGGTGCGTTTTGCGCCAGCGCTCAACGTCAGCGAAGAAGAAGTCGCCACCGGACTGGATCGCTTTGCGCTGGCCTGCGAACGCATTAAAGCAGGGGGTTCATCATGATGGTGATTCGTCCCATTGAACGCGCGGATATCACCGCGTTGATGCAGCTTGCCAGTAAGACCGGCGGCGGGTTGACCTCGCTACCGGCGAATGAAGCTACGCTGATGGCGCGTATCGAACGTTCACTCCAAACCTGGCGCGGTGAGTTGCCAAAAAGTGAGCAGGGATATGTGTTTGTGCTTGAAGACAGTACCAGCGGAACCGTGGCCGGGATTTGCGCCATTGAGGTGGCGGTAGGGCTTAACGATCCCTGGTACAACTACCGGGTTGGTACCCTGGTCCACGCCTCGAAAGAGCTGAATGTCTATAACGCGCTGCCGACGTTGTTTCTGAGTAACGATCACACAGGTAGCAGCGAGCTTTGTACTCTGTTTCTCGATCCGGACTGGCGAAAAGAAGGCAACGGCTATTTGCTGTCAAAATCGCGCTTTATGTTTATGGCGGCCTTTCGCGACCGATTTAATGAGAAAGTCGTGGCCGAAATGCGCGGCGTGATTGATGAGCACGGTTACTCGCCGTTCTGGCAAAGCCTCGGTAAACGCTTTTTCTCAATGGAGTTCAGCCGGGCGGATTTTCTCTGCGGGACAGGACAGAAAGCCTTTATTGCTGAACTGATGCCCAAGCATCCTATTTATACCCATTTTCTGTCTGATGAAGCGCAAGGCGTGATTGGTCAGGTGCATCCGCAAACGGCCCCGGCGCGGGCGGTGCTGGAGAAAGAAGGATTTCGCTACCGCAACTATGTCGATATTTTCGACGGCGGGCCAACGCTGGAATGCGATATTGACCGGGTTCGGGCTATTCGTAAAAGCAGGCTGGTGGAAGTGGCGGAAGGTCAGCCAGCAACCGGCGAATATCCGGCCTGTCTGGTTGCCAATGAAAACTATCAAAACTTCCGCGTCATGCTGGTTCGCGCAGACCCGGATACCCAACGTCTGGTGCTGACGGCGGCGCAACTGGACGCCCTAAAATGCCACGCTGGCGACCATGTACGTTTTGTACGTCTTTGTGCAGAGGAGAAAACAGCATGACACTATGGATAAACGGTGACTGGGTGACGGGGCTGGGCGAGCGTCGGGTGAAAACCAACCCGGTAAGCGGTGATGTGCTGTGGCACGGTAATGATGCAGATGCAACGCAGGTGACGCAAGCGTGCCAGGCCGCACGCGCAGCCTTTGCCGGTTGGGCTAAACAGCCTTTCAGCGCACGCCAGACTATTGTTGAAAAGTTTGCTTTATTGCTGGAAAGCAATAAAGCCGAGCTAACTCAGATTATCGCCAAGGAAACCGGAAAACCTCATTGGGAAGCCGCGACTGAACTGACGGCGATGATCAATAAAATCGCCATCTCCGTCAAAGCTTACCATGCCCGTACCGGTGAGCAGCACAGTGAACTACCGGATGGTGCGGCAACGTTGCGCCATCGCCCACACGGCGTGCTGGCGGTTTTTGGTCCGTATAACTTCCCCGGTCATTTACCCAATGGTCATATTGTTCCGGCATTGCTGGCAGGCAATACGTTGATTTTCAAACCCAGCGAGTTGACGCCGTGGACCGGTGAAGCAGTAACAAAACTGTGGGAGCAGGCGGGGTTGCCGCCGGGCGTGCTGAATCTGGTGCAGGGCGGACGTGAAACGGGGCAGGCGCTGAGTGCGCTGGAAGACCTCGATGGCCTGCTGTTTACCGGCAGTGCGAATACCGGTTATCAGCTGCATAAGCAGTTATCCGGCCAGCCGGAAAAAATCCTTGCCCTGGAGATGGGGGGCAACAACCCGCTGATTATTGAGAATCCGGAAGATATTGATGCCGCAGTGCATCTGACCATTCAGTCCGCATTTGTCACCGCCGGACAGCGCTGTACCTGTGCCCGCCGCCTGCTCGTAAAAAAAGGCGCGCAGGGTGATGCGTTCCTGACGCGTCTGGTGGAGGTTAGTCAGCGTTTAATGCCCGGCAACTGGGATGCACAGCCGCAGCCATTTATGGGTGGACTAATTTCCGAACAAGCAGCGCAACACGTCTATGATGCCTGGCAGCGTCTGGCGTCGTTGGGCGGCCGTACGCTGTTAGCGCCACGTCTGGTAAATGCCGGAACGTCACTGCTGACTCCTGGAATCATCGAACTGACCGGGGCGGGGAACGTACCTGATGAGGAGGTTTTCGGTCCGCTGCTCGGCGTCTGGCGTTATGACAGCTTTGATGATGCGATTCGTATGGCGAACAACACTCGCTTTGGATTGTCGTGTGGGTTAGTTTCGCCCGATCGCGGCCAGTTCGAACAGCTACTGTTGGAGGCGCGGGCAGGGATCGTCAACTGGAATAAGCCGTTAACCGGCGCTGCGAGTACCGCACCGTTTGGCGGTGTAGGCGCTTCCGGGAACCATCGCGCCAGCGCGTGGTATGCCGCAGATTATTGCGCCTGGCCGATGGCAAGTCTGGAATCCCCGGCCTTAACGCTGCCAACGGCGCTTAGCCCCGGACTGGATTTTTCTCGCGAGGATAAGCTATGAAAGCCCGTGAGGTAAATTTTGATGGTCTGGTGGGACTGACTCACCACTATGCTGGATTGTCATTTGGTAATGAGGCCTCAACCAAACATCGATTTCAGGTGTCGAACCCGCGTCTGGCGGCAAAGCAAGGTCTGCTAAAGATGAAAGCACTGGCGGATGCAGGATTTACTCAGGCGGTGATCCCGCCCCACGAGCGGCCTTATATTCCGGTTCTGCGTCAGTTGGGTTTTAGCGGCAGTGACGAACAGGTGCTGGATAAAGTGTCGCGTCAGGCGCCTCACTGGCTCTCCAGTGCCAGCTCCGCATCGCCTATGTGGGTAGCGAATGCGGCGACGGTTTGCCCTTCGGCAGACTCGCTGGACGGGAAAGTGCATCTGACGGTGGCGAATCTGAATAATAAGTTCCACCGTTCACTGGAAGCGCCTACTACCGAAGCATTGTTACGGGCGATTTTCCGTGATGAGAATAGCTTTGCGGTCCACGGTGCGTTACCCCAGGTTGCGCTATTTGGCGATGAAGGGGCGGCAAACCATAACCGCCTGGGTGGAGATTACGGTGACCCCGGCGTACAGCTGTTTGTTTACGGTCGTGAAGAAGGCAATGCATCCCAACCGAAACGCTATCCGGCAAGGCAATCCCGTGAGGCCAGCGAGGCGGTCGCGCGACTGAATCAGGTCAACCCACATCAGCGCATTTTTGCTCAGCAAAACCCGGACGTTATCGATCTTGGTGTGTTCCATAACGATGTGATTGCGGTGTCGAATCGCCAGGTGCTGTTTTGTCATCAGCAGGCGTTTGTCAGACAGCAGGCATTGTTAGAGCAGTTGCGCAGCCAGGTGGCAGGTTTTACCCCGCTGGAAGTCCCGACAGCGGAAGTGTCGGTGCAGGATGCCGTGACCACTTATCTGTTTAACAGTCAGTTGCTGAGTCGTAGTGACGGTTCGATGATGCTGGTCCTGCCGCAGGAGTGTCGGGAGCATGCTGGCGTGTGGCGGTATTTGAACCGGCTTCTCGAGGAAGACAATCCGATCGATGACCTGCGGGTATTCGATCTGCGTGAAAGTATGTCCAACGGCGGTGGTCCGGCATGCTTGCGCCTGAGAGTGGTGCTCACTCCGCAGGAACAGCAGGCGGTGAATCCGGCGGTTATCATGAACGACACGCTGTTTAACACGTTGAATAACTGGGTTGACCGTTACTATCGCGATCGTCTTACCGCTGCCGACCTTGCCGACCCACAACTGTTGCGCGAGGGGCGTGAAGCGCTGGATACGCTGACGCAATTGCTCAACCTCGGCTCAGTGTATCTTTTCCAGCAGGAGGGGATGCGCCATGGATAACTTTCTGGCGATCACGCTCGCAGGCGCCACTCCAGAGAAAACGCAAGGAACCACTCATGGTTTTGACTGGCAGTGGATCGGTCACGGAATTCTGGAACTGACGCCGCTTGCACCCGTTGAACATTCTCTGGTGCTGTCTGCGGGGATCCATGGCAATGAAACCGCGCCGGTAGAGATACTCGATTCATTGCTTTCCAGGCTGTTTAGCGGCGAGCTGACACTGACATGGCGGCTGCTGGTGATTCTGGGAAACCCGCAGGCGCTGGCTGCGGGAAAACGATATTGTCATAGCGACCTGAATCGTATGTTTGGCGGTCGGTGGCAGATTTTTACCGCAAGTGAAGAAACGCACCGAGCCCATGGGCTTGAGCTGTGTCTGGAAGATTTTTATTCGCGCGCAAAGGAGCCTGTGCGCTGGCATCTGGATCTGCACACCGCGATTCGCGGTTCACAGCATCTGCGCTTTGGCGTATTGCCACAACGCAACGTTGCCTGGGACGAGGATTTCCTTGAATGGCTGGGAGACGCGGGACTGGAAGCGCTGGTTTTCCATCAGACGCCTGGCGGCACGTTCACTCATTTTAGCGGGGAACATTTTGGTGCGTTGGCCTGTACGTTGGAACTGGGTAAAGCGCTGCCGTTTGGACAAAACGATCTCACCCAGTTTGCACAAACGGCAGACGCACTGGAAAAACTGCTGCGGGGTGAACGGGTGTCGACGAGAGAAATATCCCCGCTGCGTTATCGCGTGGTGTCGCAAATCACGCGTCGTAGCAATGATTTCATTCTCCACATGGATAACCAGACGCTAAACTTTACCCCCTTTAAAGAAGGCACCTTGCTGGCGCAGGACGGAGATGAACGTTTTATCGTCACCCATGATGTTGAATACGTTCTCTTTCCCAACCCTAACGTGGCCTGTGGTTTACGTGCCGGATTGATGCTCGAAAAGTTGTGATCAATATATTCGCCCTGCAGGATTATCCTTTAGGGCTTATTTTTGCGTGCTGTTTTTATTTATTACGGATTATTCCTGGTGAATTGCTTTCTTAATAAACAGGGTTCAGGTATAGTTCTTCATAATCCGTTCAAAATCATCCTGTTGTAATTTTTTATTGCAACTCTCCGCAATTTATTCTTTTTTTCTTCATAATTGATGAAAGTTTGTTTTTTACACTTTCACTGTTTTACCGTTGCTCTGATTAATTGACGCTTAAGCCGGTAAAGTTAATCTCGTCAACACGACATCACATTGCATAAGAGTCGCATGAGTGTCGTAAAAATAACTGAAAGAAAGGATAGAAATTATGCGTAAACTGACTGCTCTGTTTGTTGCCTCTACTCTGGCGCTGGGTGCTGCGAACCTGGCTCATGCTGCTGACACTACAACAGCTGCACCAGCGGATGCTAAACCGATGATGCATCACAACGGCAAATTTGCCCCGCATCACGACATGATGTTTAAAGACCTGAACCTGACTGACGCACAGAAACAGCAGATCCGCGAAATCATGAAAGGCCAGCGCGATCAGATGAAACGTCCGCCGCTGGAAGAACGCCGTGCAATGCACGACATCATCGCCAGCGATAGCTTCGATAAAGCGAAAGCCGAAGCGCAGATTGCGAAGATGGAAGAACAGCGCAAAACCAACATGCTGGCGCATATGGAAACTCAGAACAAAATTTACAACATTCTGACCCCGGAACAGAAAAAGCAGTTTAATGCCAATTTTGAGAAGCGTCTGACAGAACGTGCAGCGCAGAAAGGTAAAATGCCGGAAGCAGCCGAGTAATCGATCAGCGTCTACACTAAATCATTCACACTGTGTCGCGCTGATTGCCGCACAGTGTGAAACCAAACTCAAGACCGCCGCTCTTGTCCACAACACGTATAACGATGTGGGCAGGATCGGCGGTTTTTTCATTTCTGCCTATTGCACCGGACGCACGACACGCTATTCTCCTGAAGCCCGCGAAAATTCTACCTGGATCAGCGCGTTATTCTTTTTTGCAAAATGCCGGGTTCATCGCTAAGGCAAATCAACTCTGCTGCCGATAACAATAATCTGCAGGGTGAACATAATAATGATGATTTATGGCTGTCTGTTTACGGCAGGCTGCCATGCTGCTCCTTTCTGGAGGGATGATGGAATACTTTGATATCCGCAAAATGCCGGTTAACCTCTGGCGGAATGGTGCGGGAGAAACGCGTGAGATTTGCTGTTTTCCACCAGCAACACGAGATTTTCACTGGCGGGCGAGTATCGCCTCCATTGCAGCAAACGGTGAGTTTTCTCTTTTTCCCGGCGTAGAACGTGTGATTACTCTGCTGGAAGGTGGAGAAGTGACCCTGGAAGAAACGAACATCTTTACGCATACCCTGAAACAGCATCAGCCTTTTACCTTTGCCGGTGACAAGGTGGTAAAAGCAAAGCTGACGGAAGGGCAGATGTCGATGGATTTTAATATCATGACCCGACGAGATGTTTGCCAGGCAAAAGTCAGAGTGGCCGATCGCACCTTTACGACCTTTGGTTCACGCGGCGGCGTGGTGTTTGTTATCAGTGGTGCATGGCAACTGGGCGATAAACTGCTGACGGCCGACCAGGGTGCGAGCTGGCATGACGGCAAACACACATTACGACTGCTGGAACGCGAGGGAAAATTGCTGTTCAGCGAGATTAACTGGATGCCGGGGCATTCTCCGGATGCAGTTCAATAATGTCATATTGACCAGACAGAACAGGCCGGCAGAGAATTTTGTAGCCATCATGGTCAAAGCCTGCTGGCATACGCGCCAGGGTAGTCGCTTCATCCAGCGTTGAAACAGCTCCCAGCCACAGCCAGTTGTTGATGATATGGTACTGTGTCATTTCAGCGCCGGTTTCCTGCAGTGCAATGGCATTGCTCCATGGCCAGCAAATCACTCTCACTCTTTCCAGCGCCGCTAACAGACGCAAATGATGCGCTTCATGACTCTCTTTCCCGCAGCACGCTCCGGCGCAGCGTTTAAGCGCGGAGCGAAAACAGGCGCGCCCGCGACTCAGGGGTTCCAGCCCCAACAGGCCGTAGCACAGCTGTTGTTCATCCGCGAGGTTTTGCAACGCTTGTAGCGCTGCGCGACGATTGGCAAACAGGCCAAACAGATTGGGTGCATTGGAGAAATCAATATCTCGTGCGTAGACAACCTGAACAGTTCGGTCTGTAAGCTGCAAGGCGCAAAGCTGACGATTGCGCCGCAGTCGTTTGTTAAACAACGGCTGTTGTTCTTTGATCAACCGCGCTTCCAGCAGCAGGGCACCAATTTCTCCCGCCGTACAAATCCAGCTAATGCGTTTGGCCTGACGCAGCATTGCCGCTTCGTCCGCGGTACGCAGGTGTGCCAGCACGCGGCTGCGAATATTGACACTTTTACCAATGTAGAGCGGCATAGTGTCGCTTTCACTGTGAAACAGATAGACGCCTGGTGCGGTGGGAAGCGCACTCAAAAATGGACGCAGGTGTTCAGGATATTCATAGATTGCCGCTGCCTCAAATGTCAGGCTTGGGGCTGATTGACGCCGTACCACTTCTCACTCCGGATGCTGGTTATTCATCCAGTATAGCAGTTTGAAACCGATTAAAAAAGCGGCATCAGACCAGGAGGAGGGGCCGGACAGCGGTGATCCCAGTGCTATCCGGCAATATGCGACTAAAAGGATTACGCTTTTTTCCAGAAGTCATCAAACACCGTAATCGGTGTGCGACGTTTGTGCTCGGTCTTCAGATACCAGCCTTCAATTTTTTTCGCGACGTCGGCAGCCAGCGTTTTTCCTTCCAGGTAATCGTCGATGTTGTCATAGGTGACGCCTAATGCGGCTTCATCCGGCAGAGAAGGGCGATCGTCTTCGAGGTCGGCGGTTGGCGCTTTCTTATATAAATGCTCCGGGCAACCCAGCGCGGCAAGCAACTGCTTACCCTGACGCTTGTTCAGACGGAAAATAGGGTTAATGTCAGTACCGCCATCGCCGTATTTGGTGAAAAATCCGGTGATGGCTTCTGCTGCATGATCGGTACCCACGACAACACCGCTGGTCATTCCGGCGATACTGTACTGGGCCTTCATACGTTCACGGGCTTTTTCATTGCCACGGACAAAATCGCTCAGTTCAATACCCGCTTCACGCAGGGCCTGTTCACTGGCCAGTACCGCACCCTTAATATTTACTGTGAGCACGCGGTCAGGTTGGATAAAGGCGATGGCATCCTGGCAGTCCTGTTCATCAGCCTGAACGCCATACGGCAGACGTACGGCAATAAACTGCAACGCGTCAGTCCCCGTTTCTTCGCGAAGCTCGGAAATAGCCATCTGGCAAAGTTTTCCCGCGAGCGTTGAGTCCTGTCCGCCGCTTATCCCTAATACCAGTGATTTCAGAAAAGGGTACGTTTGCAGGTAGGATTTCAAGAAATCCACGCTGCGGCGAATTTCCTCTTCTGCATTAATTTGCGGTTTTGCGCCAAGCGCCTGGATTATCTCTTGCTGCAGAGTCATTTAACCCCCTCCGAAAAATGAAATGATCAAAAAAATGATGTGTTAAAGCTAACGCGTTGGGACCCAAACGACAAGGGATGCAGGCCTGATCTAACATCATTTTGTTTTAATAGAATTTTCCGAAACGACCTAAGTATCATCTGATTGCTTGAAAAATGTGTTGTTGTGCTCCAGGCTTATATAACACGCTGAAATACAAGAGGACGGAATATGAACAAGAACCTAACAGGAATTCTGAGTGCAGCGGCTGTTTTGACTATGCTGGCAGGGTGTACGGCCTACGATCGTACTAAAGACCAATTTGTTCAGCCCGTGGTGAAAGATGTGAAGAAAGGGATGAGCCGGGCGCAGGTGGCGCAGATTGCCGGTAAACCTTCTTCTGAAGTCAGCATGATTCATGCGCGAGGGACATGCCAGACCTACATCCTGGGTCAACGAGATGGTAAAGCTGAAACCTATTTTGTTGCTTTAGACGACACCGGACATGTGATTAACTCCGGTTACCAGACCTGCGCAGAGTACGACACTGACCCGCAGGCGGCGAAGAAGTAACAACTGCTTATTGCCTGAGCATTCAGAAGAACCGGCCATTGTGCCGGTTTTTTTGTGCCGAACGATCTTATTTATTGCCGCGAATTATTTACCCGAAATGTGAGGGGGGTCATAACGACAGGTCAAGGAGAGACAATTTAGTTGGTCAAGGAAATACCATCCACCGGTGCAATCCCGTATACTCATTTCAGCCACCTAAAAAAGTAATTTAGCTGACGCAAGTTACCCAGAGCATGGATGCAGGTTATGGCTTGCGGAGTGTCTGGTTGACAGATAATCGCACATGAGGATCGTTTTAATGGAAAAGAAACACATTTATCTGTTTTGTTCTGCGGGCATGTCGACTTCATTGTTGGTTTCGAAGATGCGTGCTCAGGCCGAAAAATACGAAGTACCGGTTATTATTGAAGCATTTCCTGAAACGCTGGCCGGAGAAAAAGGTCCTGTCGCCGATGTCGTGTTATTAGGTCCACAAATTGCTTATATGTTGCCCGAAATTCAGCGTTTGTTACCCAACAAGCCTGTGGAAGTGATTGACTCGCTGCTGTATGGCAAAGTCGATGGTTTAGGCGTGCTTAAGGCTGCTGTTGCAGCAATTAAAAAAGCCGCAGCAAATTAATTATTTTATTTTAATTTTTCCCGTCAAAGAGTTATTTCATTAACATTCACCGCAATTATTAATTGCGGTATTTAAGGGTATTTTTCTATGAGTAACGCTATTGCTTCACTTGAAAAGGTACTCCTTCCTTTTGCTGTAAAAATTGGAAAGCAGCCACACGTTAATGCAATCAAGAACGGTTTTATTCGTTTAATGCCGTTAACCCTCGCAGGGGCCATGTTTGTATTAATCAATAACGTTTTCCTGAGCTTTGGGGAGGGGTCGTTTTTTTATTCAATGGGCATTCGACTTGATGCTTCAACTATTGAAACTTTGAATAGCTTGAAAGGCATTGGTGGAAACGTCTATAACGGTACGTTGGGTATCATGTCATTGATGGCACCGTTCTTTATCGGCATGGCGCTGGCAGAAGAACGTAAAGTCGACTCACTGGCAGCCGGGTTATTATCCGTCGCCGCGTTTATGACCGTAACGCCTTATAGCGTGGGTGAAGCCTATGCCGTTGGCGCAAACTGGCTCGGCGGTGCCAATATTATTTCCGGTATTATTATCGGCCTTGCGGTCGCGGAAATGTTCACCTTTGTGGTTCGTCGCAATTGGGTCATTAAATTACCTGATAGCGTACCGACATCCGTATCGCGCTCTTTCTCTGCGCTGATTCCTGGCTTCCTTATCCTCTCCATTATGGGGATCATCGCCTGGGCATTGAACACCTGGGGTACGAACTTCCACCAGATCATTATGGATTCCATTTCAACTCCGCTGGCGTCGTTGGGTAGCGTGGTGGGCTGGGCCTACGTGATTTTTGTTCCGCTGCTGTGGTTCTTCGGTATTCACGGTTCACTGGCGCTGACTGCGCTGGACAGCGGTATCATGACGCCATGGGCGCTGGAAAACATCTCTATCTACCAACAGTTTGGTTCCGTAGATGCCGCGCTGGAAGCCGGTAAGACGTTCCACTTCTGGGCGAAGCCGATGCTCGACTCCTATATTTTCCTTGGGGGTAGTGGGGCAACGCTGGGTCTGATTATCGCTATCTTCCTGGCATCGCGTCGTCCTGACTATCGTCAGGTTGCTAAGCTGGCACTGCCATCAGGTCTGTTCCAGATTAACGAACCTATCCTGTTCGGTCTGCCGATCATCATGAACCCGGTGATGTTTATCCCGTTCATTCTGGTGCAACCGATTCTGGCGGCGATTACGCTGGCAGCTTACTACTCAGGCATTATTCCACCGATTACCAACATTGCACCGTGGACTATGCCAACCGGTTTGGGCGCGTTCTTTAACACCAACGGTAGCGTCGCTGCTCTGCTGGTCGCGCTGTTCAACCTCGGTATCGCAACGCTGGTTTACCTGCCGTTCGTGGTGGTAGCCAACAAAGCGCAGAACGTTATTGACCAAGAAGAAAGCGAAGAAGATATCGCTAACGCATTAAAATTCTAAATTTAATCCGGCATGGCTTTACGGTCATGCCGGACTGAACCAGAGGAAAAAAGTATGTTGGATATCGAGAACATCGTCGACACGCAGTCAGAAGCAGAAGAACTTGAAGAAGTGGTGATGGGCCTCATCATCAACTCCGGTCAGGCGCGTAGCCTGGCGTACGGCGCACTCAAAATGGCCAAGCAGGGTGATTTCGAGTCAGCTAAGACCATGATGGACCAGTCTCGTCTGGCGCTGAACGAAGCGCACCTCGTGCAAACGAAATTGATTGAAGGCGATCAGGGCGAAGGTAAAATGAAAGTTAGCCTGGTGCTGGTCCACGCACAGGACCACCTGATGACATCAATGCTGGCGCGTGAGCTGGTGACTGAACTGATTGAGCTTCACGAAAAGCTGAAATAGCGAGGAGTGCATAATGCAGCTACAGATTAACGCACCGGAAATCAAAACCGTTTATGAACAGCAGCTGTTTAATGGCAAAAATTTCCATGTGTTCATCTATAACAAAACTGAGAGCATCAGCGGGCTGCATCAGCATGACTACTATGAATTTACCCTGGTTTTAACCGGGCGCTATTATCAGGAAATCAACGGTAAACGCGTCCTGCTCGAACGTGGAGACTTTGTCTTTATCCCGTTGGGATCGCACCACCAGAGTTTTTATGATTTTGGTGCGACAAGGATCCTTAACGTCGGCATCAGTAAACGTTTTTTTGAACAGCACTATCACCCGCTGCTGCCATTTTGTTTCGTTGCATCGCAGGTCTACCGGGCAAATAACTCGTTTCTTACCTACATTGAAACGGTTATTGCATCACTGAACTTTCGTGAGAGCGGGCTGGATGAATTTGTAGAAGTGGTCACCTTCTATATTATAAATCGGTTACGCCATCATCGTGAAGAGCAGGTGCTGGATGATATTCCGCAGTGGCTTAAAACCACCGTCGAGACCATGCACGACAAACGGCAGTTTAGCGAGAATGCGCTGGAAAATATGGTACACCTGTCCGCGAAATCCCAGGAGTATCTGACCCGCGCTACCCAGCGTTATTACAGCAAAACGCCGATGCAGATTATTAATGAAATCCGCATTAACTTTGCTAAAAAACAGCTGGAAATGACGAACTATTCTGTAACGGATATTGCTTACGAGTCTGGCTACAGTAGTCCAAGCCTGTTTATTAAAACGTTTAAAAAGCTGACGTCGTTTACACCGAATAGCTACCGTAAGAAATTAACTGAATTTAATCAGTAGATATTATTTGCCAATAACCCATTTTTTATAGCTTGCCCAAAATAGCGTCGGGACAGCCACGCTATACCTGACAAACGGGTTGAGCATAATACACGTCAGTGTTTTTACACTGAAGGGAGAAAGTATGAGCCAGAAATTAAAAGTCGTCACTATCGGTGGCGGGAGCAGCTACACCCCTGAATTACTTGAAGGCTTTATTAAGCGTTATCATGAATTACCGGTTTCTGAGTTGTGGCTGGTTGATGTCGACGGTGGAAAAGAGAAGCTGGACATTATTTTTGACCTTTGCCAGCGCATGATCGACAAAGCCGGCGTACCGATGAAGTTGTTTAAAACGCTGGACCGCCGTGAAGCACTGAAAGATGCTGATTTCGTTACCACCCAACTGCGCGTAGGGCAACTGAAAGCCCGTGAAAAGGATGAACGCATTCCGCTGAGCCACGGTTATCTGGGACAGGAAACCAACGGTGCGGGTGGGCTGTTCAAAGGTCTGCGTACCATTCCAGTTATCTTTGATATTATTAAAGATGTGGAAGAACTGTGCCCGAATGCTTGGGTGATTAACTTTACTAACCCGGCAGGGATGGTGACTGAAGCGGTCTATCGCCACACGAATTTCAAGAAATTCATCGGTGTGTGTAATATTCCTGTCGGCATGAAAATGTTCATTAGCGATGTGCTGGCGTTGAAAGAGAGTGATGACTTATCCATCGATCTGTTCGGTCTGAACCACATGGTCTTTATTAAAGACGTGTTGGTGAACGGTACATCGCGCTTTGATGAACTGCTGGACGGCGTGGCTTCTGGACAACTGAAAGCTTCCACCGTGAAGAACATTTTCGACCTGCCGTTCAGCGAAGGGTTGATTCGTTCGCTGAAGCTGCTGCCGTGCTCGTATTTGCTGTACTACTTCAAGCCAAAAGAGATGCTGGCGATCGAAATGGGCGAGTACTATAAGGGCGGCGCACGTGCCCAGGTAGTACAAAAAGTAGAAAAACAATTGTTTGACCTCTACAAAAATCCTGAGTTAAACGTTAAGCCGAAAGAGCTGGAGCAGCGCGGTGGTGCGTATTACTCCGATGCGGCCTGTGAAGTGATCAACGCCATCTACAACGACAAACAGACCGAGCACTACGTCAACATTCCACATCATGGACACGTTGATAACATTCCTGCGGACTGGGCGGTTGAGATGACCTGCACGCTGGGACGTAACGGTGCTACGCCGCACCCGCGTATTACCCATTTTGATGAGAAAGTGCTTGGCCTTATCTACACCATTAAAGGCTTTGAGGTTGCGGCGAGCAATGCGGCATTGAGCGGCGAGCTGAATGATGTGCTGCTGGCGTTAAACCTGAGTCCGCTGGTTCATTCTGACAGCGATGCCGAGATTCTGGCGCGTGAGCTAATCCTGGCGCATGAAAAATGGTTGCCAAACTTCGCCGGGTGCATTGAGAAACTCAAAAGCGAACAACACTAACTGAGGTCGGCTATGGAACGCGTACTGATTGTGAATGCGGATGATTTTGGCCTGAGTAAAGGACAAAACTACGGCATTGTTGAAGCCTGTCGTAATGGCGTTGTCACCTCGACAACGGCATTGGTTAACGGTGCGGCGATTGACCATGCGGTACAGCTGAGTCGCGACATACCTGCACTCGCCGTCGGAATGCATTTTGTTCTGACGCTGGGTAGGCCGTTGACGGCAATGCCGGGCCTTACCCGTGACGGATTACTGGGGAAATGGATCTGGCAGATGGCAGAGGAGGATACTTTGCCGCTGGATGAAATTTCTCAGGAACTGGCCGCGCAGTATCAGCGTTTTATTGACCTGTTCGGGCGGGAGCCGACGCATCTGGATAGCCATCACCATGTGCATATGTTCCCGCAAATTTTCCCTATCGTAGCCGGGTTTGCTGCCCAGAAGGGGATTGCATTGCGTATCGATCGTCAGAGCGTGTTTCAGGCGTCTGATTTTCCGGAAACGTTACGTACCTCCCAGGGATTCAGCAGCGAGTTTTACGGCGAAGCGATTTCCGAGGCTCTGTTTTTACAGACGCTGGATGCGTCAGTCGACCGGGGAGAGTCTTCGCTGGAAGTGATGTGTCATCCGGCCTTTATCGATGACATTATTCGTCAAAGTGCCTACTGTTACCCCCGCTTAACTGAGCTCGACGTGCTGACGTCTTCGTCACTGAAATATGCAATTGCGGAGCGCGGTTATCGTCTTGGCAGTTTTCTGAACGTGTAATTCCTGAGTTTGCGGCGCTTAATGCGCCGCATTTTTTTAGGCGGGAATCGTTTCTATTTTTCCGGCACGTGACCAGACGCGGTGTGCGGTCATCAGCGTCAACAGGGTATCCATAAACTGTGCGTCTGCACTGTCCGCTTCCACCACACCTTCTTCTCCTTCATTTTTGATATTCAACGTTGCTTTAAACTGACGAGCATCGCCGGCCAGGGCGATAGGTTTTAAGTGCTTATACGCTTCGAGTAAATAATATCGGGCATCACCGTTCTTAATGATGTCCGCGAGATTACCGCATGGAACGATAACCGCATCGACCGTCAGGGATGGCGAACCCGCAAAAGTACCGGCGATCGTCAGGGCAGATCCATCATCGGCAACTACCTTACCCATTCGGGAATAGAGCAATTTGGCATGAACACCTTTGGCCTGTAGGGCTTGCATGATGGCGAGCAGGTCGCTCGATTTCACCTGGTCATTAAGTAGGATGGCGACCATGCGGCCCTTAATCTCACCTTGCGCACCTGCATATAAACTGAGTGACGGTGCATTTTTCAAACCGTTAACGTTGGGCGGTGGCGCAATGCTGGCCTGTTCCTTGGTTAGCTTAAAACCGAGATTATCGGCAACCGCCTCGGCGAGGGCAGTATCAATATGAGCTAACTGTTCGACCACTCTTTCCCGAATATAGGGGCGCGTAACCTTACTGAGTTCGAAACTGAATCCGCCGATAATATGCTGCTGTTCAATTGGCATCTGACTTAGCCAGAACAGGCGAGGGTGCGCATAGTATTCGCCAAAAGAGGGGCTACGTTCGCGGATTTTGTTTCCTTCAATCCGTTCCTGATACGACTCAAATCCACCGCGTTTTGGCCCCGGCGGCGTTTCACGCGGCCAGTTATCATTGATGGAATTCGGTTCATAGTTGGCTGGATTGGTATCGATGTCCATTCGATGCATGCCGTCACGCTGGAAATTATGGTACGGACAGGTCGGGCGATTAATCGGGATTTCATGGAAATTGGGCCCACCCAGGCGACTGATTTGGGTATCGGTATAGGAGAACAAGCGACCCTGCAGCAGGGGATCGTTAGTAAAATCGATGCCAGGGACGATATGTCCGGGATGAAAAGCGACTTGTTCATTTTCGGCGAAGAAATTATCAGGATTGCGGTTCAGCACCATTTTACCGACGCGTTGCACCGGAACCAGCTCTTCCGGGATCAGCTTGGTCGGGTCGAGCAGGTCAAAATCGAACTTAAATTCATCTTCTTCGGGAATCAGCTGTAGTCCCAGTTCATATTCCGGATAATCGCCCGCTTCGATAGCTTCCCACAGATCGCGGCGATGAAAGTCAGGATCCCGACCGGTAAGTTTTTGCGCTTCATCCCATACCAGCGAGGCTTTGCCTGCCAGCGGTTTCCAGTGGAAACGGACAAAGGTGGCTTTCCCTTGCGCATTAATCAACCGAAATGTGTGAATACCGAAGCCTTCCATCGTGCGATAGCTGCGCGGAATAGCCCGATCGGACATTGCCCATATGACGTTGTGCAACGTTTCAGGCTGTAATGAGACATAATCCCAGAAGGTGTCATGGGCGCTTTGGCCCTGCGGGATAGCCCAATGCGGCTCCGGTTTAACCGCATGGACGAAATCCGGGAATTTATGGGCATCCTGAATAAAGAAGATGGGAGTATTGTTTCCCACCAGGTCGAAAATACCCTCTTCAGTGTAAAACTTGGTCGCAAATCCCCGTATATCCCTGACCGTATCCGCAGAGCCTGCGCCGCCCTGAACGGTAGAGAATCGGACAAAAACCGGGGTGATTTTATTTTCATCACTTAGAAAGTCCGCTTTCGTCGTCGCACTCAGGTTGGCATAGGACTGAAAGTAACCATGAGCGGCAGAACCTCGGGCATGTACAATCCGCTCCGGGATGCGTTCATGATCAAAATGGGTAATCTTTTCCCGCAGGATAAAGTCTTCCAGCAGGGTTGGCCCGCGATTACCTGCGCGCAGAGAGTTTTGATCGTCTGCGATTCGCACACCCTGATTAGTTGTCAGAGCAAAATCTTCGCTTCCTTTACGAAAACTGTCCAGTGCATTGAGTTTGTCACTTTTGATATCTGGCGCTTTTAAACTGCCGGACGTAGTGGGCTGCATACCTGGCGGTGTGGGTTCAGGTGTTGACCGATGTGAACCGTCTGTGGGTGCCAGTGAGTCAAGTCCTGGCTGGGATTCGCTGGCATCATGAACCGGCGCTGAGTGATGGAGTGGATGCTTATCATTCTGTGACATTAAACTCGTCTCCTGGTTTCATTGCTGAAAGGGTCGTTGTTGTTGTCAAAAGCTTTAACTATAGACCACTCACTCAGCGGCGCAGGTACAGGCCGATGACGTAAAGCGCGATGAACCAGGCAAACAGCGCACGCAAGGCAGGACGCAAGGCGGCAAAATCGGCTAAGATAGCGGTTTTCTGATTTTTAGAATTTGTCTTTAGTGAAGCAACTGATTATGAAACCTCTTCGCCAACAAAATCGTCCGGTTATCAGCTATGTTCCCCGCGTGGAGCCCGCGCCACCAGAGCATGCGGTTAAAATGGATGCGTTTCGTGACGTATGGATACTGCGCGGAAAATATGTCGCTTTTGTCTTAATGGGGGAGGCGTTTCAACGTTCGCCTGCATTTACGGTCCCGGAATCAGCGCAACGCTGGGCTAATCAGGTTCGCCAGGAAAATGAACTAAGCGATTAATGGATATAAAAAAACCGCCGGAGCATGACACTCCGGCGGTTTTTTGTTTTTTTTAGCTGACAGACTTAGCGATGCGCCAGTTCGGCGTTATCGTCGCTGTCCAGAATCGTTTTATCAGTTTGCTTGAGCCATTGGCTGGTCAGCGTACCGGCAGTCATGGAACCGCTTACGTTCAGCGCGGTACGACCCATATCGATCAGCGGCTCAACGGAGATCAGCAGCGCAACCAGCGTGACCGGCAGACCCATAGCGGGCAGGACGATCAGCGCGGCAAATGTTGCACCGCCACCCACACCCGCAACCCCTGCGGAGCTCACGGTCACGATACCAACCAGCGTGGCAATCCACATTGGGTCCAGTGGGTTGATACCGACGGTCGGTGCAACCATTACTGCCAGCATTGCCGGGTACAGGCCCGCACAACCGTTCTGACCAATCGTGGCACCAAACGAGGCGGCAAATGAGGCGATGGATTCAGGCACGCCCAGACGACGGGTCTGCGCTTCAACGTTCAGCGGAATTGAGGCTGCGCTGGAGCGGCTGGTGAAGGCGAAAGTCAGCACTGGCCATACCTTGCGGAAGTATTTCAGCGGGCTAACGCCGTTAATACCCAGCAGGATCCCGTGAACCACGAACATAATGCCCAGACCGAGATAAGAGGCCACGACGAAGCTACCCAGCTTGATGATGTCCTGCAGGTTGGAACCTGCAACCACTTTGGTCATCAGCGCCAGAACACCGTACGGCGTCAACTGCATCACCAGACGAACCAGTTTCATCACCCAGCTTTGCAGGGTATCGATAGCGACCAGAACGCGCTCGCCTTTTGGTGCATCATCTTTCAGCAGTTTCAGTGCGGCTACACCGAGGAATGCGGCGAAGATAACCACGCTGATAATCGACGTCGGGTTGGCGCCGGTCAGATCGGCAAACGGGTTTTTCGGAATAAACGACAGCACCAGTTGCGGAACGCTGAGGTCAGCCACTTTGCCAACATAGTTGGTTTCAATCGCGTTCAGACGTGCGGTTTCGGCACCACCTTGCACCAGACCTTCGGCGGTCAGGCCGAACAGGTTGGTCACCAGAACCCCTACCAGCGCGGCAATCAGCGTGGTAAACAGCAGCGTTCCGATGGTCAGGAAGCTGATTTTACCTAACTGAGAGGCGTTATGCAGACGTGCAACGGCGCTGAGAATAGACGCAAATACCAGCGGCATAACAATCATCTGCAGCAGTTGGACATAACCGTTGCCGACAATGTTGAACCACTGTACGGAATCTTTAAGAACCTGGCTGTCGGAGCCATAAATGGTGTGCAGGGCAAGGCCGAACACGACACCCATGACCAGACCGACCAGTACTTTTTTGGCCAGACTCCACTGTTTGTGACGGGCTTGCGCCAGCACGAACAGCAGCACTACGAACACGATAATGTTCGCGATTAATGGAAAGTTCATCCCCGTTCTCCTGATCTTATTATACGTATCACCGTTTAAAGGTGATTCTGTTGGCGCAAGATTAGCAGAACTGTGACTTGCCTCTTATATTCAAATGGAATTGTTTATACCTAAAATGACTTTTTGGCTGATTTATTAGTCAATCTGATGCGTTATGAAGCGATTAAACTGCATTTGTAGCGTATTAATCATCTGCGAAGACCAGCGTACCGCGCTGTTCTCTTGTACGGTCTGCGGCATCCAGATTGCCCACGCGAACAGCGCCATGCACAGAAACCGCTCCAGCTGGTTGCCTTTTTGCGGCACGAGGATGGGCAGACGAAAACGCCAGCGGCAGGGCCAAAGCAGGGGAACGCCTGCTGGGGTCAGCATGTCGGCCAGAATGTGACTAAGATAGCCGAGTACCATACCTTGTAAGGCATCGGCCGGTATTATCCAGGTATCCGGGACTTTCAGGTAGAACGTGGCCAGCAGGGCAAAAACCGCCAGCAGGCTATGTGTAAACCCGCGATGACCAAATGCCCGGGCAATGGGTTTTGATATCCACTTCAGACGCTGTCCCAGCAGAGATTTGGGATGATCGATATCCGGCAGCAGGCACGTTAAAATGGCTGAAGGAACAATATGCCACCAGTCACCCTGCGCAAGAACGGGCGTTAGTTCGGCATTCTTGGCAAATACCGCACAGGCAATAGAAAAAAGAAGGTGGCCTTCCGCCGTCATGATAAAACCCAATAAACTGTCAATTCATACAGTATAGGGGTTTTATACAGTAGGCGGAAGAGGTGACGTTGTAACCCTATGTCACAAGTGCGGGTTTAGCGTGCCAACCAACCGCCATCCACGGCCAGCGTATAGCCATGAATATAGTCAGAGGCGGGACTTGCAAGGAAAACGACCGGGCCTTTCAGGTCATTTGGCGTGCCCCAGCGTCCTGCGGGAATACGATCGATAATCTCCTGATTGCGCTCGCTGTCCGCGCGCAGTTGCTGGGTGTTGTTGGTCGCCATATAGCCGGGCGCGATGGCGTTGACATTAATTCCCTTGGCCGCCCATTCATTGGCGAGCAGGCGGGTGATGCCCAGAACACCGCTTTTTGATGCGGTATAGGAAGGTACACGGATACCGCCCTGAAAAGAGAGCATCGATGCAATGTTAATGATTTTTCCGCCATTGCCCTGAACCAGAAACTGACGCGCCACAGCCTGCGACAGAAAGAAAACGGATTTGAGATTCAGATTCATCACGTCATCCCAATCTTTTTCACTGAAGTCCAGCGCATCCTGACGGCGTATAGTTCCTGCATTGTTGACCAGAATATCGACCCGGCCAAACGCCGACACCGTTTTTGTCACGATGCTGGTGAGGGCATCTTGGTGACTTAGGTCGGCCTGAATGGCCATAAAGCGTCGACCGAGGGCGTTAATTTTCTCTGAGGTTTCATGCGGTATTTTACGATTCACGCCGACTACATCGCAGCCCGCTTCAGCCAGCGCCACTGCCATACCCTGCCCGAGGCCGGTGTCACATCCAGTGACGATGGCGACTTTACCTTCGAGACGAAAAGCTTCCTGAATCATGTTTACCTCAACTATTTATGTCATTAACGCTTGCGCTATAGGGCAAGGATAGGAGAGGTTAAACAGAAATACAATTTAAAATGAAACGGCATTTTAAAAAATGCAAGGATGAAAAATGAAAAAGCGGGCAATACGATCATTGCCCGTTACAGGATTAGCCGCGCAGATGTGCGGCAGTAAGTTCGGTGAGCGAGGTTAGTTTGACGTCGGCAAGCACGAAGCGAGGATCGTCCTGATTCTCATGCGCTGGTACGACGATGGAACGCATACGAGCAGCTTTCGAGGCAATCATGCCGTTCACTGAGTCTTCCAGTGCTACGCAGTTTAACGGGTCAATGCCCAGTTTTGCCGCACAATCGAGGTAAACCTGTGGGTGCGGTTTGCTGTAAGGCAGTTTTTCTGCAGAAGCCAGCGCGTCGAAGTCATCGCGCAGATCAAACATGGTCAGCACTTTTTCCAGCATATGTAGCGGCGAGGCGGATGCCAGTCCTACTTTGATTCCCTGAGATTTGCACAGTGCCACAGCTTCACGAACGCCTGGCAGCAGCGGTTTTGTCTCTTCAACCAACGCAATGGCCCGGGTAATGATGCTCTCGGTGACTTCCTGACGTGAGGGGCCGTTCCAGGGTTGCTGCGCAAACCACAAATCAACCACCATGTCGATGCGTAAGCCAAGGGTATCGGGAAGTTCATGGCGGCGGGAGATATCAACGCCTAAACTTGCTATCACATCCAGTTCAGCCTGATCCCAAAGCGGTTCAGAATCGACCAGTAACCCATCCATATCGAAAATTGCAGCAAGAATTTGACGCGGGGTTGACATTACAACCTCTCCTTTACGGTGATAAAAGGGATTAGAGCCAGCCTGGACGGACTCTGAGCGTTCATTATGGCTAATTCAGAAGTATACCGCCTTTAAAGATCAGGCGAAAACGGTAATCAACGGGTAAACTTAGGCCAAAATGACACGTCTTAATCAAGGGGAACTCATGACGTATCAACAAGCTGGACGCATTGCCATCTTGAAAAGGCTGGTGGGATGGGTGGTTTTCATTCCTGCGCTGATTTCAACGCTGGTTTCAGTACTGAAGTTTATGTACGCGCACAGCGAAAAGCAGGAAGGGATTAACGCGGTCATGCTCGATTTTGCCCATGTGATGATCGACATGATGCGGGTGAACACACCTTTTCTTAACGTGTTCTGGTATAACTCGCCAACGCCCGATTTTCAAAGTGGACTGAATCTCGTTTTTTGGCTGATATTCATTCTGATTTTTATCGGCCTGGCGTTGCAGGACTCAGGCGCCAGAATGAGCCGCCAGGCGCGTTTCTTACGCGAAGGCGTTGAGGATCAGCTAATTCTGGAACAAGCAAAGGGCAGTGAAGGATTATCCCGCGAGCAACTTGAGTCGCGAATTGTGGTACCGCACCATACGATCTTCTTACAAATTTTCCCGCTTTATATTCTGCCGGTGATCGTTATCGTGATCGGCTACTTCTTCTTCTCACTGCTGGGCTTTTTGTAAGTGCCACTCTATCGGGCCTGCCACGTTGCGAAACGGCAGGCCTGATAAGCAACACGGTACGTCGTTAAGCCGCCAGTAATCTATCCAGCGCTTTCTGCGCCACAACTAAATGCTGTCCCCCGAACAGAATTGCCCGATTCAGCAGCGTATAGAGCTGGTAGATTGGCTGCCTGTCGAGAAAGTCCAGCGGCAGTGGCGAGACAGACTGGTAACCGTCATAAATTTGCGGCGGCTGATCGGTATGTAACGGCAGCATTGCCAGGTCACACTCTCTGTCCCCCCAGTAGCAGGCAGGGTCAAAGATGTACGGACCGTTAGGACCGAGGGCGCAGTTCCCGGACCACAAATCACCGTGCAGGAGAGACGGCTGCGGCTGATGAGAAGAGAGACGTTGCTGGACATGTTCGACGATGGCGTCAATATTGCCAAACGCAATGCCTTTTTCAGCGGCGAGTTCCAGCTGCCAGCCTATACGCTGCTCAGCGAAAAAGGTTGACCAGCGACGTTGCCAGGTATTTGGCTGCGGCGTGGTAGAGAGCGCGTTATCGAAGTCGAGACCAAACTGAGGCTGGTCGCTCCATTCATGCAAATGCGCAAGCTGTTGACCGAGGATAAACGCGTTATGCGCATCAAGCGGACGGGGAGGGAGGAAATCCATCACCAGAAAGCTGTAATCTCTGTCTGCGCCTACTGCCCAGACTTTCGGTACCGATACAGTTTGACTGCGGGAAAGTAGCTCCAGCTGATCGGCTTCTGCCGTAAAGCCGGTTAACAGCTCTCTTTCATCGCATTTGACGAAAAAATCTCGCCCCGCATAGCGTAAATGCCATGCGGCGTGGATCTCTCCGCCGGGCAGTTCATTACGCAGTTCGATTTCGCCTTCACCTAATTGCTCGCTTAAAAGACGACTGATAGCCTGCCACATGATGTCTCTCCCCATGTTGTCTGCCAGATCATAAGGTTAGCGCAAGAATGCGGTTAAAAAACACGAACTGACGCACACCACGGACGCGTCATCGCTGGAAAGGCACTTAATGTTTGTCGTTCTTCTTCACCTCGCACCGTTGTGGAGACACCTGACTGCACATGATTCACTTCTTTGTAATCACGTGATTTTTTATCATAGTCGCATAACACCCATGCTGACAGTTTTACGCGAGAATCCCCCTTTTTCTTCAAAAGAGGGACGGTGTCATTACTGAGCGAGATACGAATATATTTTTTGCGTGTCGTCCAAAGAGCACAGGCGAGTACCCTGATTCAGCGTTGCTGCACTGCCCGCGGCGACACCGTAACGGACAATATCCTCAAAAGGCGCGTTCTCTGCCAGTTTAAGCGTCATGGCCCCGACCATACTGTCGCCTGCACCTACGGTACTTTGACTTTTCACCGGTGGCGGAACCATCTGAACGCAGGTATCGCGATCTACGCCCAGCGCCCCTTGCGGCCCAAGCGAGACCACAACGCGGTGCGCTTTCCCACTCTGTACGATTTCCTGCGCGGCCTTTCGCACATCATCGGGTTGAGTGAGTTCGCGGTTTACCAGCGCACTCAGTTCTTTGAGGTTGGGTTTGACCAGTTCGATATTGCCGATGGCTAACGCCGCCGTCAGTGCTTCGCCTGAGCTGTCGACAATACAGCGGATCCCCTGTTTTTGTGCGGTGGTAATGAGCCGGGTCAACTTCTCAAGCTGTACGCCGGGCGGCAAACTGCCGCTGATGACCAGCAGCGCACCAGACTCAATTTCCAGCACCTGATCCTGAAGTTGGTAGAACTCGTCATCGGTCAGCGCAGCGCCTGGCATGACAAAACGATATTGTTCACCGCTGGACTCCACGTGGACATGAAGATTTTGTCGGGTCCAGTCTTTGGCTTCGACGGTAGATACGGGAACATTTTCGTCGGCGAGCAATGCAACAAGATGCTCTCCGGTTGCTCCCCCCGCGGGGAAAATCGCCGTTGCGGTTCCGCCAAGATGGGCAATTGCGCGAGCGACGTTGATACCGCCGCCGCCGGGTTCAAAAACCGGCGAGGTACAACGAAGCTTACCTTCCGGGTAAATTTGCGGGGTGATTGTTGCGCTATCGAGAGAGGGCGCAAGTGTTAACGTATAGATACGTACCATCTTTACCTCCTGTTAGGCTGAACTCAGTCTGGCACTTAACCTCCCGAAAGTGAAGTAATTAACAACATGATTTTTCATATCTTTATTTAAAATTATCGTCATAAAGATATATAAATAAAATAAAGGTTTAGGAACGCTCTTATTCAAAAAATGAAATAAGAATTTATTGCTATGTTATTCGAGTCTTTTTATAATTTGTTACCTTTCAGGGGTCTTTTGTCATTGATCCATATGAAAGTTTCCGAGACCGTAATGGTCTCTTTTTTTGTTGTACGGACTCTTAATAAATGAAGCTTTTGAAGACAGTGCCCGCAGCACTACTGCTGACGGGAGGCCTGCTTGCGTCAATGCATGCTGTAGCCGATGATTCCGTTTTTACTGTCATGGATGACCCTTCCAGCGCGAAAAAACCCTTTGAAGGTAACCTGAACGCGGGATATCTCGCCCAGTCAGGCAACACAAAAAGTTCTTCTTTAACCGCAGATACCACCATGACCTGGTACGGCCAAACGACGGCATGGTCTCTGTGGGGAAATGCCAGCAATACCTCCTCAAATGATGAGCGTTCATCGGAGAAATATGCCGTAGGTGGCCGTAGTCGTTACAACATGACCGACTATGACTATCTCTTTGGACAGGCAAGCTGGTTGACCGACCGCTACAACGGCTACCGCGAGCGTGACGTGCTGACCGCGGGTTATGGTCGCCAGTTCCTCAACGGACCTGTGCACAGCTTCCGTTTCGAATTCGGTCCTGGCGTGCGCTATGACGAGCACACGGATGGCACCACCGAAACGCAGCCGTTGGGCTATGCGTCCGGGGCCTATGCATGGCAGATGACGGACAACACCAAGTTTACTCAGGGTGTGTCGGTATTCGGCGCTGACGATACCACACTCAACTCTGAAACAGCCCTCAACGTTGCCATCAACGAACACTTTGGGTTAAAGGTGGCTTACAACGTGACCTGGAACTCTGAACCGCCGGCAACAGCGCCGGAGCATACCGATCGTCGTACTACTGTTTCACTCGGCTACCGGATGTAATGACAAATCGGGTCAAATAATTGGCCCGGTTTTTATCTATTAAAGTTAAGGTTATTTAATATTTAATTTGCGTTTTATTTTTTACCTGGCCATAACACGCTATTTTCAGACAAATTCGATTAATCGATAAATAAACGAAACCGGAACAGTGGGTGAGCGTCATTTAGCCCCAGATCATCGCAGCCCAGCGCAGCATCAACATGGCCGCACAAATAACGAGCAGAATCACAACCATCTTCCAGTGTTTCTTCGCAAAGCGATTTGTGGGCATTGTTTTTTTCCTGCTCAGGTTAGATGACTTTGTGCAAGTGTAACAAAGACGGTTGGGTGTCAGTGAATTGATTTACATCATAGAGCGCACGTTGATTGTTGCTTTGATCGACCCGTAATGCCGTGTACACTGTTAAACGGTGTTATCAAAAAGCGGGTGTAGGTCCAGTGTGGTCTTTAAGGCGACCAGTGACATATTTCGCAGAGTGAAGCGGGAATCAGCCCACACCTTTTTGATAATTTTAAATATTGAATCTTTGTATGTGATCTTACGTGTGGGTCACCACTGCAAATAAGGATATAACATGCCTGTTATTACTCTTCCTGATGGCAGCCAACGCCATTACGACCACGCTGTAAGCCCCATGGATGTTGCGCTGGACATCGGTCCAGGTCTGGCGAAAGCCACTATTGCTGGCCGTGTTGACGGTGAGCTCGTAGATGCTTCCGATCTGATTGAGCATGATGCGAAGCTCTCCATCATTACCGCGAAGGATGAAGAAGGTCTGGAGATCATTCGTCACTCCTGTGCGCACTTGTTAGGGCACGCGATCAAACAACTCTGGCCGCACACCAAAATGGCGATCGGACCGGTTGTTGATAACGGTTTTTACTACGATATCGATCTTGACCGTACGTTAACCCAGGAAGATGTCGACGCGCTCGAGAAGCGGATGCACGAGCTCGCTGAGAAAAACTACGATGTCATTAAGAAGAAAGTCAGCTGGTACGAAGCGCGTGAAACCTTCGTGAAGCGTGGCGAGACCTATAAAGTCTCCATTCTTGATGAAAACATTGCCCATGATGACAAGCCTGGCTTGTACCATCATGAAGAATATGTCGATATGTGCCGTGGCCCGCACGTGCCGAACATGCGTTTCTGCCATCATTTCAAACTGATGAAGACTGCAGGGGCATACTGGCGTGGCGACAGCAATAACAAGATGCTGCAGCGTATTTATGGTACTGCATGGGCAGATAAAAAAGCCCTGAATGCCTACCTGCAACGTCTGGAAGAAGCGGCCAAACGCGATCACCGTAAAATCGGTAAACAGCTTGACCTGTATCATATGCAGGAAGAAGCACCGGGTATGGTGTTCTGGCACAACGATGGCTGGACTATCTTCCGTGAACTGGAAGTATTCGTTCGCTCAAAACTGAAAGAATACCAGTATCAGGAAGTGAAAGGTCCGTTCATGATGGACCGTGTGCTGTGGGAAAAAACAGGTCACTGGGACAACTACAAAGATGCAATGTTCACCACCTCTTCTGAGAACCGTGAATACTGCATTAAGCCAATGAACTGCCCAGGCCACGTGCAGATCTTTAATCAGGGTCTGAAATCCTATCGCGATCTGCCGCTGCGTATGGCTGAGTTTGGTAGCTGCCACCGTAATGAACCGTCAGGTGCGCTGCATGGCCTGATGCGTGTTCGTGGCTTCACTCAAGATGATGCACATATCTTCTGTACTGAAGAGCAGATTCGTGATGAAGTTAACGCGTGCATTCGTATGGTCTACGATATGTACAGCACCTTTGGCTTCGAGAAAATCGTCGTCAAACTGTCCACTCGCCCCGAAAAACGTATCGGTAGCGATGAAATGTGGGACCGTGCTGAAGCTGACCTGGCCGTTGCGCTGGAAGAAAACAACATCCCGTTTGAGTTCCAACTGGGTGAGGGCGCGTTCTACGGTCCGAAAATTGAATTTACCCTGTATGACTGCCTCGATCGTGCATGGCAGTGCGGTACTGTACAGCTGGACTTCTCCCTGCCGTCCCGTTTAAGCGCCTCTTACGTTGGCGAAAACAACGAGCGTCAGGTTCCGGTTATGATTCACCGTGCAATTCTTGGGTCGATGGAACGTTTCATCGGTATCCTGACCGAAGAGTTCGCTGGCTTCTTCCCGACCTGGCTCGCGCCGGTTCAGGTTGTGGTCATGAACATCACCGATTCTCAGTCTGAATACGTTAACGAATTAACGCAGAAACTACAAAATGCGGGTATTCGTGTAAAAGCAGACTTGAGAAATGAGAAGATTGGCTTTAAAATCCGCGAGCACACTTTACGTCGTGTCCCTTACATGTTGGTCTGTGGCGACAAAGAGGTAGAAGCAGGCAAAGTTGCCGTGCGCACCCGTCGTGGCAAAGACTTGGGCAGCCTGGACGTAAATGAAGTGATTGAGAAGCTGCAACAAGAGATTCGCAGCCGCAGTCTTCAACAACTGGAGGAATAAGGTATTAAAGGCGGAAAACGAGTTCAAACGGCACGTCCGAATCGTATCAATGGCGAGATTCGCGCCCTGGAAGTTCGCTTAACAGGTCTGGAAGGCGAAGCTTTGGGTATTGTGAGTCTGAGAGAAGCGATCGAAAAAGCTGAAGAAGCTGGAGTAGATTTAGTTGAAATCAGCCCTAACGCCGAACCGCCAGTTTGTCGTATTATGGACTACGGCAAGTTCCTTTATGAAAAGAGTAAGTCTTCTAAGGAACAGAAGAAAAAGCAAAAAGTTATCCAGGTTAAGGAAATTAAATTCCGTCCTGGCACCGACGATGGCGATTACCAGGTAAAACTCCGCAGCCTGGTACGCTTTCTGGAAGATGGCGATAAGGCTAAGATCACGCTGCGTTTTCGCGGTCGTGAGATGGCCCACCAACAGATCGGTATGGAAGTGCTCAACCGCGTCCGTGACGATCTGAGTGAACTGGCAGTAGTCGAATCCTTCCCTACGAAGATCGAAGGCCGCCAGATGATCATGGTGCTCGCTCCTAAGAAGAAACAGTAAGGCCTTCAAGTAGCAATGTCTGTGGAGCCTACGGGTTCCGCAGCCGTTGTTCGCCTACGTTTCGTTTATTAACAATGCGAAGTGGAAGTTATTAAAATGCCAAAAATTAAGACCGTACGCGGTGCTGCTAAACGTTTCAAAAAAACCGGTGGTGGTGGATTTAAGCGTAAGCACGCAAACCTGCGTCATATTCTGACCAAAAAATCTACTAAGCGTAAACGTCACCTGCGTCCAAAAGGCCTCGTGTCTAAAGGCGATCTGGGTCTGGTTATCGCGTGCCTGCCGTACGCATAAGCCGTTAACGTTTAATTCATTTTTTTACTAAGAATATAGATACAGGAGAGCACATATGGCTCGCGTAAAACGTGGTGTAGTTGCCCGTGCACGTCACAAGAAAATTTTGAAACAAGCTAAAGGCTACTACGGTGCGCGTTCTCGCGTATACCGCGTTGCCTTCCAGGCTGTTATCAAAGCTGGTCAGTACGCTTATCGTGACCGTCGTCAGAAAAAGCGTCAGTTCCGTCAACTGTGGATTGCGCGTATCAACGCAGCAGCACGTCAGAACGGTATTTCTTACAGCAAATTCATCAACGGCCTGAAAAAAGCCTCTGTTGAAATCGACCGTAAGATCCTGGCTGACATCGCAGTATTCGACAAAGTAGCGTTCACCGCTCTGGTCGAAAAAGCGAAAGCAGCTCTGGCATAAGCCGGTGAAAAGAGGGAGCCTGGCTCCCTCTCTTTTATTTGTAGAGCAATCAATTAGTTGACAATTTATCCGTAAGCCTTTTCAATAAAGGTTGTCCGGTTTTTACCACACAAGGTAACGCAAGCATGAATGCTGCTATTTTCCGCTTCTTCTTTTACTTTAGCACCTGAACTCAGGAGGCTTGCGCGTGAAAGAAGAAACGGAAAACAGCGCCTAAAAGCCTCCCTGGTGGAGGCTTTTTTTATACGCGTCATCCTTCAAGTTGTCTCTATATTGGCTGCATTCGCTCTTTGGCCGCGTTGATACAACTTGAATGATTTTGCGTATATACGAGCGACTAGTGAATATCGCAACATAACGAGGAAAACCATGTCACATCTCGCAGAGCTGGTTGCCAGTGCAACGGCCGCCATTAACCAGGCTTCAGATGTTGCCGCGTTAGACAATGTCCGCGTCGAATATTTGGGCAAGAAAGGGCACTTGACCCTTCAGATGACAACCCTGCGCGAACTGCCGCCAGAAGAGCGCCCGGCAGCAGGTGCGGTGATTAACGAAGCTAAAGAGCAGGTACAGCAAGCGCTGAACGCACGTAAGGCCGAATTAGAAAGCGCTGCACTGAATGCTCGTCTGGCTGAAGAAACGATCGATATCTCCCTTCCTGGGCGTCGTATCGAAAACGGCGGTCTGCATCCTGTAACGCGTACAATCGACAGGATTGAAAGTTTCTTCGGTGAGCTGGGCTTTACCGTGGCGACCGGTCCGGAAATCGAAGATGACTATCATAACTTCGATGCGCTCAACATTCCTGGCCATCACCCGGCGCGCGCTGACCACGACACTTTCTGGTTTGACGCGACGCGTCTGCTGCGCACGCAGACTTCCGGCGTGCAGATCCGCACCATGAAAGAAAAACAGCCGCCGATCCGTATTATCGCCCCGGGCCGCGTATATCGTAACGATTACGATCAGACTCACACCCCAATGTTCCACCAGATGGAAGGGCTGATTGTTGATACCAACATCAACTTCACCAACCTGAAAGGCACGCTGCACGATTTCCTGCGCAACTTCTTTGAAGAAGACCTGCAGGTACGTTTCCGTCCTTCCTACTTCCCGTTTACTGAACCATCTGCGGAAGTTGACGTGATGGGCAAAAACGGCAAATGGCTGGAAGTGCTGGGCTGCGGGATGGTTCACCCGAACGTGTTGCGTAATGTTGGCATCGATCCGGAAATCTATTCCGGCTTTGCATTCGGTATGGGTATGGAGCGTCTGACCATGCTGCGTTACGGCGTTACCGATCTGCGTTCTTTCTTCGAAAACGATCTGCGTTTCCTCAAACAGTTTAAATAAAGGCAGGATAAAACAATGAAATTCAGTGAACTGTGGTTACGCGAATGGGTAAATCCGGCGATTGATAGCGATGCGCTGTCAAACCAAATCACGATGGCGGGTCTTGAAGTTGACGGTGTGGAACCTGTTTCCGGCGCGTTCAATGGCGTTGTGGTAGGTGAAGTGGTTGAATGTGGCCAGCACCCGAACGCTGACAAACTGCGCGTCACCAAAGTGAATGTAGGCGGCGACCGCCTGCTGGATATCGTCTGCGGTGCGCCAAACTGCCGTCAGGGGTTGAAAGTGGCTGTGGCAACCGTTGGTGCCGTTCTGCCGGGCGATTTCAAAATTAAAGCCGCGAAACTGCGCGGTGAACCGTCTGAAGGCATGCTGTGCTCGTTCTCCGAGCTGGGTATTTCCGACGATCATAACGGGATTATCGAACTGCCTGCCGATGCGCCAATTGGCACCGATATCCGTGAATACCTGAAGCTTGACGACAACACCATCGAAATCAGCGTCACGCCGAACCGCGCCGACTGCTTAGGCATCATCGGTGTAGCGCGTGATGTTGCTGTACTGAACAAAGCCCCGCTGGTTGAACCGGAAATCGCGCCAGTAGCCGCGACCATTAGCGACGTCCTGCCGATTCAGGTTGAAGCCGTGGAAGCCTGCCCACGCTATCTGGGCCGCGTGGTGAAAGGCATCAATGTTAAAGCGCCGACCCCGCTGTGGATGAAAGAAAAACTGCGCCGTTGCGGTATTCGTTCTATCGATGCCGTGGTTGACGTGACTAACTATGTGCTGCTCGAACTGGGCCAGCCGATGCACGCATTCGACAAAGACCGCATTGAAGGCGGAATTGTTGTCCGTATGGCAAAAGAGGGTGAGACCCTGGTATTGCTGGACGGCAGCGAAGCGAAGCTGAATGCAGATACGCTGGTGATTGCGGACCACAACAAAGCGCTGGCGATGGGCGGCATCTTTGGTGGCGAACATTCCGGTGTGAACGATGAAACACAAAACGTCCTGCTGGAATGTGCATTCTTCAGCCCGCTGTCTATTACCGGTCGCGCGCGTCGTCACGGCCTGCACACCGATGCATCTCACCGCTATGAGCGTGGTGTCGATCCTGCGCTGCAACATAAGGCCATGGAACGTGCAACGCGCCTGCTGATTGATATCTGCGGCGGTGAAGCGGGCCCAGTCATTGACGTGACGAACGAAGCCACGCTGCCAAAACGCGCAACCATTACGCTTCGTCGTAGCAAACTGGATCGTCTGATCGGACACCATATTACCGATGAGCAGGTGAGTGACATTTTGCGTCGTCTGGGTTGTGACGTGACGGAAGGGCAGGATGAGTGGAAAGCGGTCGCGCCGAGCTGGCGTTTCGATATGGAAATCGAAGAAGACCTGGTCGAAGAAGTCGCCCGCGTATACGGGTATGACAATATCCCGAACACGCCGATTCAGGCGGGTCTTATCATGGGTACGCATCGTGAAGCGGATTTGTCGCTGAAACGTGTAAAAACCATGCTGAATGACAAAGGCTACCAGGAAGTCATTACCTATAGCTTCGTCGACCCGAAAGTCCAGTCGCTGCTGCACCCGGGTGAAGAAGCGCTGCTGCTGCCAAGCCCAATCTCTATTGATATGTCGGCAATGCGTTTGTCCCTGTGGACTGGCTTGCTGTCTACGGTAGTGTATAACCAGAATCGTCAGCAGAACCGCGTACGTATTTTCGAAACGGGTTTACGTTTCGTGCCAGATACGCAGGCCAACCTCGGGATCCGTCAGGATCTGATGCTGGCTGGCGTGATCTGCGGTAACCGTCATGATGAACACTGGAATCTGGCAAAAGAGACCGTTGATTTCTATGATCTGAAAGGCGATCTGGAAGCAGTTCTCGACCTGACCGGAAAACTGGGGGACATTCAGTTCAAAGCTGAAGCGAATCCAGCACTGCATCCGGGTCAGTCTGCGGCGATTTATCTGAAAGGTGAACGTATTGGTTTCATTGGGGTTGTTCATCCTGAACTGGAACGTAAACTGGATCTGAACGGTCGCACTTTGGTGTTTGAACTGGAGTGGAATAAGCTCGCAGACCGCGTGGTGCCTCAGGCGCGTGAAGTTTCTCGCTTCCCAGCGAACCGTCGCGATATCGCAGTCGTTGTGGCAGAAAACGTTCCCGCTGCGGATATTTTATCCGAGTGTAAGAAAGTTGGCGTAAATCAGGTAGTTGGCGTAAACTTATTTGACGTGTACCGCGGTAAGGGTGTTGCGGAGGGCTATAAGAGCCTCGCTATCAGCCTGATCCTTCAGGATACCAGCCGTACACTTGAAGAAGAGGAGATTGCCGCTACCGTCGCCAAATGTGTAGAGGCATTAAAAGAGCGATTCCAGGCATCATTGAGGGATTGAACCTATGGCGCTTACAAAAGCTGAAATGTCAGAATATCTGTTTGATAAGCTTGGGCTTAGCAAGCGGGATGCCAAAGAACTGGTCGAGCTGTTTTTCGAAGAGATCCGTCGTGCTCTGGAAAATGGTGAGCAGGTAAAACTCTCTGGTTTTGGTAACTTCGATCTGCGTGATAAGAATCAACGTCCGGGCCGTAACCCGAAAACGGGCGAAGATATTCCCATTACAGCACGGCGCGTGGTGACCTTCAGACCCGGACAGAAGTTAAAAAGCCGGGTTGAAAACGCAACGCCCAAAGAAGAGTGATTTAACGATACGCAGAGTATGGCGCGTATAACTAAAAAGGCCGCTATGCGGCCTTTTTCCTTTTCACTACCGAATCAGCACCGTAGAATCACCTCCATCTCTTTTCAGCAGAATGGAAAACATGCTGACTTTCGCCCATCAACAGCAGCGTCGAAACGTACGCTGGATACTGTCACTGTCAGTACTTATGCTACTGGCAACGATTCTAAGCTTGTGCGCAGGAGAACAATGGATCGCTCCCGGCGACTGGTTCAGCGCCCGCGGCGATCTGTTCGTCTGGCAAATTCGACTTCCCCGTACTCTTGCCGTTTTGCTGGTAGGCGCTGCATTGGCCTTATCTGGCGCAGTGATGCAAGCTCTGTTTGAAAACCCGCTCGCAGAGCCTGGATTACTGGGCGTATCTAACGGCGCGGGAGTCGGGCTTATCGCGGCGGTGCTGCTGGGGCAGGGGCAACTCCCCGGCTGGGCGTTGGGCCTTTGCGCCATTGCCGGGGCGTTGATTATCACGCTTATTTTGCTACGTTTCGCCCGTCGACATCTGTCTACCAGCCGTCTGCTGCTGGCGGGGGTGGCGCTGGGGATAATCTGTAGCGCGCTGATGACATGGGCTATCTACTTCTCTACCTCGTTTGACTTACGACAGCTGATGTACTGGATGATGGGGGGCTTCGGTGGCGTAGACTGGCATCAGGCTTGGCTCATGGTGGCGTTGATTCCGGTACTGGTGTGGATCTGCTGTCAGTCGCAGCCGATGAATATGCTGGCGTTAGGAGAGACTTCTGCGCGTCAGCTGGGACTGCCATTATGGTTCTGGCGCAACCTGCTGGTGGTTGCCACAGGCTGGATGGTTGGCGTGAGCGTGGCTCTGGCAGGGGCGATTGGTTTTATTGGGCTTGTGATCCCGCATATTTTGCGACTGTGCGGCCTCACCGATCACCGTGTTTTACTGCCAGGTTGTGCGTTGGCTGGCGCAATCGCATTATTGTTTGCTGATGTTGTCGCGCGTTTGGTGCTGGCCTCGGCTGAGTTACCTATCGGCGTGGTAACGGCCACTATGGGTGCGCCGGTATTTATCTGGCTATTGTTAAAAGCCGCGCGCTAGAACGCGTTGGTTCGGTCTATGATTAAAAACTGAAAATCCACCTGTTGTTCTGGAGATGCTATGCAAAACACTATCCTCGATACAGAAGTGACGACCATCGACGGCGAGGTTACCTCACTGCAGCCGTATTCCGGGAATGTGCTGTTAATCGTCAACGTTGCTTCAAAATGTGGGCTGACGCCGCAGTACGAGCAACTGGAGAATCTGCAGAAAGCCTGGCACCAACAGGGCTTCAGCGTTCTTGGTTTCCCTTGCAATCAGTTTCTGGGCCAGGAGCCGGGCAGCGAAGAGGAAATAAAAACGTACTGCAGTACCACATGGGGCGTAACTTTCCCGATGTTCAGCAAAATTGACGTCAACGGCGAGGGACGCCATCCGCTGTATCAGAAGCTGATTGATGCCGCGCCAACGGCCGTTGCGCCTGCGGACAGTGGGTTCTACGAGCGAATGGCGAGCAAAGGTCGTGCGCCGCTCTACCCGGACGATATCCTGTGGAATTTCGAGAAGTTTTTAGTGGGTCGCGATGGAAAAGTGCTGCAACGATTCTCACCGGATATGACGCCTGAGGATCCCATCCTGGTGCAAACCATCAAGCAGGCGCTGGCAAACTAATGTCTCGATTGATGCAGCTACAGGACGTCGCGGAATCGACCCGTCTCGGCCCGCTTTCTGGTGAGATAAAAGCAGGAGAGATCTTGCATTTAGTGGGACCAAACGGTGCCGGAAAAAGTACGCTGTTGGCGCGTATGGCGGGTCTGACAAACGGAGAGGGCAGTATCACTTTTGGTGATATGCCGTTGGAGGAATGGCCGGCCGCCAGGCTGGCGCAATATCGCGCCTATCTTGCGCAACAGCAAAATCCGCCGTTTGCCATGCCGGTCTGGCATTTTCTGACGCTGCATCAACCCGACAAAGAACGCACCGATCTGTTACAGGAGATCGCCGATGCGCTCGGTCTGGGAGATAAACTGGGGCGCGGCGTGAACCAACTCTCCGGCGGTGAGTGGCAGCGTGTGCGCCTGGCTGCGGTTATCCTGCAGATTTGCCCACAAGCGAATCCATTAGGTCAGCTTTTACTGCTGGATGAGCCGATGAACAGTCTGGACGTCGCGCAACAAAACGCACTGGACCGACTGTTGAGTCAGCTGTGTTTGCAGGGCATAGCGATTGTGATGAGTAGCCATGACCTTAATCACACCTTACGCCATGCGCATAAAGCCTGGCTACTCAAACGCGGGAAACTGCTTGCCAGTGGTTCACGAGATGCGGTACTGACGCCGGCCAATCTGTCTGCGGCCTATGGCGTCAACTTCCGACGTTTGGATATTGAAGGGCACAGAATGCTCATATCAACCACTTAAGTGAAATGGGTTCTTGAAAATCATATAATTTCCACGCTAAATTGGCATAAAAATAAAATTCAGAGGATTCGTACTGAATGCGCTTTTGGCTCCTTTTCATCACAGCATTGTTTTTGGCGGGCTGCAGCAGCCATCGTGCGCCTGCGCCAAATGCCCGCTTGTCGGATTCTATTGCCGTTATCGCCGGTCTTAATGATCAGCTCCAAACCTGGCATGGCACACCCTATCGTTATGGCGGTATGAGTCGTAGTGGGGTGGATTGTTCTGGATTTGTTTTGATGACGATGCGCGATAAATTCGACCTGCAACTTCCGCGCGATACGCGTACGCAATCAAAGATTGGTACCGAAATTGATAAAGATGATTTGCTGCCAGGCGATCTGGTTTTCTTTAAAACCGGGTCTGGGGAAAGCGGTCTGCATGTTGGTATTTACGATACCAATAATCAGTTTATTCATGCTTCAACCAGCCGTGGCGTGATGCGCTCGTCTCTGGATAATGTTTACTGGCGTAAAAACTTTTGGCAGGCACGACGTATTTAATCCCCCGTAACTCCGAGGCTGCCATCGAGTGTGCAGCCTCAACATCACCATTTGAAAGTTAACTTTTATTTCTGCTTTTGGTTAGACAATACCCCTGAACATTAAGAGCGTATCTTGCTAAAAATATGATTTATTCCGAGATATTAAAAAGTGCAAAGCTGGATATTCGCTTATAATCAGGATAAGCTAAAAAAAAGGATTCGATTTACCGGCTAAAAAGGGAAAAATGAAAGGGCCTCTACTTGCATCAGCAGTAACGTATTTCTCCATCCTTTGCTACAGGATGCCGGATAACACCCATGCAGCGGGGCTGGCACGATGATTGTTTCACTGGATAATCTTTACCATTCTGAGTTCTCTTTTCTTCCTGCGAGAAGCGAAAAAGGCGATCTTGAATTCGTCGATATCATCACCAGTTTCGCCAGTGCGCATGGGGATGTGCGTATACCCACCGAGCTGGTCCTACCTCGGATGTCAGACGACGAACAATGTCGTTTATTTGTAGAAAAACTAGAATTAATCGAAACGTGCCAACATTTCTTTATTCAGCGAAAAGTATCCGCCTGGATTAATTTAACGCCAGCAGTTGCTAATACTTTATTATCAGATACTGAACTTGCTTCACAAGTTGAACGATTTTCATTTCTGGAGCTGACTATTAATGAAAGCTATCCGGAGTTAAACAAAGGTAAAGATAATCCAATATTGGCCGCACTTGCTGCGCGATTTCCATTAGTCCTGACAAACTATGGTTCTGGTGGTATATCAACCCGGGCAATTTTTGACGGCCTGTTCAAACGCGTCGTGCTGGATAAAAACTTTGTTCAACAAAGGATTACACATATTTCGTTTGAACCGTTTATGCGGGCTATTCTGGCGCAACTATCGCCCAGCTGTGAGTCAATAATCATTAGCGGAATTGATACACAAGAGATGCTGGAGCGCGTCTTGCCTGTGGGATTCAGTGCCATGCAGGGAGGATTGTGGCCTGCGGTGCCTCCTGCGCAGATAATTTCGCTCGCTAAGATATAACCCTTTTATTTGCTGGTGTTTAACAGGCTATTAACAGTCTACACTAGAGGCAGGAGGCCCTATGACCCTGTCTTTTACCACTCGCTGGCGTGATGAACTACCAGCAACCTATACCGCGCTTTCACCCACCCCTCTGAAAAACGCGCGCCTTATCTGGCATAACGATGCGCTGGCGGAGCAATTAGCAATTCCTGCGGCGCTATTTGATATTCCGACTGGTGCAGGCGTTTGGGGAGGCGAATCGTTGCTTCCCGGGATGTCGCCTTTAGCCCAGGTTTATAGTGGGCATCAGTTCGGCGTCTGGGCTGGTCAGCTTGGCGACGGACGTGGGATCCTGCTGGGCGAACAACAGCTCGCGGATGGTTCAACGTTTGACTGGCACCTGAAAGGCGCCGGACTCACGCCGTATTCCCGCATGGGTGATGGGCGTGCCGTGCTGCGCTCGACCATTCGTGAAAGCCTGGCCAGTGAAGCGATGCATTACCTGGGAATACCGACCACGCGGGCATTGTCGATTGTCACCAGCGACACGCCGGTTTATCGCGAAACGGTCGAAGCGGGGGCGATGCTCATTCGCGTGGCGCAAAGCCATATGCGGTTTGGCCATTTTGAGCATTTTTACTATCGCCGAGAGCCGGAAAAAGTGCGCCAGTTGGCTGACTTTGCGATTCGCCATTACTGGCCGCAATGGCAGGAAGAAGCCGATAAGTATCAGCTGTGGTTTAACGATGTTGTCACGCGTACTGCGACGTTAATCGCTGACTGGCAGGCGGTAGGATTTGCACATGGTGTTATGAACACGGACAACATGTCGATTCTGGGTCTGACGATGGATTACGGTCCATTCGGTTTTCTTGATGATTACGTGCCCGATTATATCTGCAACCACTCTGACAACCAGGGGCGATACAGTTTCGATAATCAACCGGCCGCCGCGTTGTGGAACCTGCAACGTCTGGCGCAAACCCTGTCGCCATTTATCCCGGTCGAGGCGCTCAATGATGCGCTGGACAGTTACCAGCTGGCGCTGTTAACTCGCTACGGTCAGCGGATGCGGCAAAAGCTCGGCTTCTTTAGCGAGCAGAAAGACGATAACGAACTGCTTAGCGAACTGTTTAGCCTGATGGCGCGAGAAAGAAGCGACTATACGCGAACGTTTCGCATGCTCAGCGAAACGGAGCAGCACAGTGCGCAATCTCCGTTGCGCGATGAGTTTATCGACCGCGCAGCATTTGACGACTGGTTCACGCGGTATCGCTCGCGCCTTCAGCAAGACAATATTGCCGATGCAGTCAGACAAACACAGATGAAGGCGGCAAATCCGGCGATGGTATTACGTAACTGGCTGGCGCAACGGGCGATTAGTCAGGCAGAGCAGGGGGATTACGCTGAACTGCATCGGTTGCACCAGGCGTTGCGTACCCCGTTTGCCGATCGTGATGATGACTATGCCAGCCGTCCACCTGACTGGGGCAAACGGCTGGAAGTGAGTTGTTCAAGCTAAGGGGCCAGAAATACCTGCGGGGAGGCGTTGGCCGGATGCTGGCCAACGTGTACCTGAGCACCGTACCAGCGCTTCAGATCATCGGCCTGTAACACAGTTTCCGGTGTTCCCTGCGACACCAGCCTGCCGTTGTGCAGCAGCACTATTCTGTCTGCCCACAGTGCGGCGAGGTTCAAATCGTGAAGCACAATGCACACATGCAGCCCACCCGAAGCGGTTAGCGTTTTTAGCATGCGCAACAAATGCTGCTGGTGGTAAAGATCCAGCGCGGAGGTCGGTTCATCAAGGAATAACCAACCGCGAGGCGCGCCATCGCACCAGAGTTGCGCCAGTGCACGGGCTAACTGCACTCGCTGTTGCTCGCCGCCGGAAAGCGCGGCGTATTGCCGGCCTGCCAGAGGCGTACATCCGGTCATCTCCATTACCTGTGCAATAAGCCCAGGTTCCGGTCGTTGGCTCCAGGGCGCGCGCCCCATCGCGATGACGGCCTCTACCGGCCAGTCAAACCCCAACTGTGTTTGCTGACGCATCACCGCCCGGTGTCGTGACAGCTTCTGGGTAGGCCACTCCTCCAGCGGTTTGCCCGACAGCACGCAGCGCCCGGTAGCCGGTTTCAGAAAACCGGTCAGCAGTCGCAGTAGAGTGGATTTCCCCGCACCGTTCGGACCGATGAGCGCCACCAGTTCACCTTTTGTAAGGGCGAGCGATACGTCGTCAATCACTGGTCTGCCAGCTACGTGATAGTGAAGCCCTTCAGCGATGAAATGTTCAGCCATGCGGTCCTCGCTGACGAAAAATAAGCCATAAAAACCACGGTGCGCCGAGAAGACTGGTCAACAGACCGACCGGCATCTCCGCAGGCGCAACCGCCGTACGGGCCAGTGTGTCGGCAATCAGCAATAAAAACGCGCCCGCCAGCACGGAACCCGGAATAACGGCCCGATGGTCTGAGCCGAGCCACATACGTATTAAATGTGGGATGACCAACCCGATAAAGCCAATCACGCCGCTTACCGCCACGGCTGAGGCAACCAGTAGTGCGCTACAAAGCAGCAAAATACGCTGGATTGTACGCACATCAACGCCGAGATAATGCGCCTCTTCCTCACCCAGTTGCAGAAGATTCAGCGCCGGAGCAAGTCGCCAGATGATCAGCACTGTCGGGATTGTCAGTGAAGTGACAGCCAACAGTGTGGACCACTGCGCGGCCCCCAGACTTCCCATCCCCCATAGCGACAGCTGGCGCAGTTGCGCATCATTACTGACCCACGACAAAACGCCAACCGCCGCCCCACAGAGCGCGTTAATGGCAATGCCGACCAGCAGCAGGCGTGAGAGTGAACCGTCGCGCTGTTGGCTAAGGATAAAAATCACTACGGTTGCCGCCAGCGCGCCGAAAAAAGCGGCCAGCATTGGAGCATACAACATCAGCAGCGCGGGCAAGGAGACAGGCAGCACCACCCACAGGGCCACAGCGCAGGCGGCACCACTGCTTATTCCCAGTAATCCAGGGTCTGCAAGTGGATTGCGAAACAGCCCCTGCATCACGCAGCCAGCGAGCGCCAGAGAGCCGCCAATCACCAGCGCAAGCAGGACGCGGGGCAGACGAATCGTGAGCCAGATTTGACGCAGTGCCTCATCGCCATCACGCCAGAGCAGACTTACCGGCAGGCGCAACGCGCCAAAACCGGTAGCCAGAACCGTCATTACAACCAGCATCAATGCCAACATCCACAACGAACAGGTGATCCGCCGGGACATCAGGGCAATTGCTCCGCTTTAGCACGAAGCTGCAAAATTGCCTGTGGTGTGCGAACGCTGAAGCCCAACAGCGCCATATCGTCAACCTGCAATACCTGTTTATTCCTGCCGGCAGGTGTTTGCGCAAGTCCTGGTAGCGTCCACAGATTATCTTCGCCACCCATCGCCTTAACACCTTCTTGTGAAATCACCACCAAATCGGGTTGGCTGGCAATGACACCTTCTTGTGACAGCGGTTGATAGCGATTAACGCCCTGCATCGCGTTGCGTAGACCTGCGGCACGAATCGCTGCATCGGCTCCGGTTTGCTGGCCCGCAGCCATCGCGGTCATCCCGCCATGATTGAGAATAAACAGCACACGTTTATTAAGTTCAGACGACGGGAGCGTCGCCAGTTCCTGGCGTAACGTTGCGCGCAGCGTTTCGCCGTCGGCCTCCCGATGGGTAGCCTCGGCGATAACCCGAACTTTTTCATCAATCACGTTAAGATCGTTGCTTGCCGGGATCGTGACAACCCTGACATTGCTCTGCTCGATCTGTTTTAACACCAGAGAAGGCTGCGCCTGCGCGCTGGCAAGGACCAGCGTAGGGCGTGTGGCAAGGATCCCTTCGGCGTTGAGCTGGCGCAAATAACCAACATCAGGTAACGCGGTTGCCGCAGCAGGCCATTGGCTGGTGCTGTCTCTCGCCACAAGGGAGGGTTGTGCTCCCAGTGCGTATACGATCTCGGTGACATCGCCACCGAGGGCAACAACTCGCTCCTCGGGCGCAGCAAGTGCGGCGAAGGGCAGCAGCGCGATCAGGGCCAGCAGTTTTTTCATGCGGCCAGTCCTTTTGGCGTTAGCGCGTCAATCTGTGTGCGCCATTGCGTCTGTTCCGGCTCGCCTTCCGTACGTTGACCATACAGTTGTGCGATTTGCGTACCGTCGGCAGCAAACAGTTCCAGACTGGTGACGTGACCATCGGCGGTCGGTTTGCGCGTCACCCACGTTTCGGCCACGCTCTCTTCCAGCAGATGCAGGGTAAAGGTTGGGTTGAAGATGTTCAGCCAGCCTTTCATCGGTACCAGTTTTTCAATCACACCGGTAAAAATCTGTACACAGCCGCGATTACCCACAAAAACCATAATTTCGTTGCCATCCTGACGCGCGGTATCGAGTAACTGCGCCAGTGCACTATTAGAAACCTTACAGGCCAGATCGTCGCCAACCAGATTAAACGCCTGTTGGCGGGTGAGATCGTGGCGTTTCAGCAGACCGAAGAACTGGTGGACATCGGTCATTGCTCGCCACTCTTGATCAACGGTCTGTGCGTCGACCGTGACGGTGGCAGGCGCAGAATTGTTGGCAGGTTGCAGCACCAGCGGCGGGTTTTCTGCAAAGATGAAACGGGTCAGCAACGCCGCCCATTCCTCAACGAGGGTATTTGGCGTGGTATAGACCTTCAGCAGCGCATCTCCCTGATGGTCAAAGAACTGAATGCTCTGGCGCTCACCATGGGCGGTTGTTTCGCTGATATGAAAGGTGCTGGCCCACTGATTCAGGAACAGACGCAGGTCGAGGGCGCGCGGATTGAGTACCAGTCCGGCATGACCGTTCAGGTGCTGATTGGTAAACGTACCCACCTGCTCATGTACCGCATATTCGTTGCGGCAAATACATTTGGTTTCGCCAACCGCTTCCAGTGCGCCGAGGATTTCGCGCACTTCGCCACGTAAGCGCCAGGCGTCATGGCCGACGCGAGCAAAGGTCAGTTCGGCTTCGCTAATATTCATCAACCCCGCAATATCACGTGCGTATTTGCCAGGATTTTCTTTCTTCAGTTCCAGCCAGCGTGTGTAATGATTCATTGTCTCTTCCTTCCAGATTGCTGCCCCGGCGAACCGGGGAAAAGTGATTACCACTGATAACTCACGAAAATTTTGCCATTACGACCATCCTGCGGAATGCCTTGCGGCGACCAGTATTCTTTGTCGAAGGCGTTGCCCAGTACCAGCGTGGTGGTCATGCCTTTCAGCGCTTGTTGGCCCTGATAGCTCACGTAGAAATCGTTTACCGCATAGCCAGGCTGTTTTGTGTAGCTGTTGCTGATATGCGTGGAACGGTCAGCAAATGTCCCTATCCAGCCGACAGAGAAACCGCTGTGCGCAACCGGCACATTCAGTTTGCTGGTGACGGTATCCGGGTTAATGCTGGAAATGTATTCACCTGTGTCAGTATCTTTTCCGCGTGTGCGGTTATAGGCCATGTCAAGGCTGAACAGGTCGGTGGAATATTTCGCCATCACGTCCCAGCCCCAGATTTTGGCGTTGGGTACGTTATAGGACATGGTTGTCGCAGCGGCGAAATCGACGCTGGTGGAGATGTAATCTTTCGCTTTGGTGTCGAAATAGCTGGCTTTAAATTCGAGCGCATCGCTCGCCATCAGAAGATCGTCAAAGCGCAGGCCAAATCCGTATTCCTGTGTTTCGTTGGTTTCCGGGCGCAGGTTAGGGTTAGGTACCCAGTAGTTGGTGTAAAAACGACCAATCGAGAAGTGTTTCGCATCGTTATACATCTCGCCCATAGTCGGGGCACGGAAAGCCTGAGCGTATGAACCGAACAGCATCAGCCAGTCAGTTGGCGCAACTGTTAATCCGGCGCGGGATGACCATTTATCGGCATCGACATCTTCATAGCCGTCGCTGCTGCCGCGATAAGAGTCATAACGGGTACCGCCCAGCAGCGTAATCGGCAGGTCGCGCAGGGTGATTTCATCCTGTAGCCAGCCGGAGCTGAAATCGATCTTTGCCTCCGGGAAGCCAGTTGTTGCTCCTCCAGGCTGTTGTTCCTGACGATAGTATTCACCGCCGTAGGTCAACAGGTGAGATGCAAAAGAGTCGGTAAACAGGCGGCTGCGGTTGTCGATCTTCCCGCCTTTGGTGGTTTGCTTGCGAAATTCGCTAGTGTTATCTGCATTCTGAGCATTAATGCGCGCTTCGGACCAGTAGATACGGGCGTCAGCGTTCAGCCAGTCATTGTCCGCCGGAGCGAGCGAGTAGGTCAGTTGCGCATCACGCTGGATCGTTGAACGGTTGGTCATCGGGTTGCTGGCATCCGCCGTGCTGGTCTGCGGGTTTTTAGGTTCCCGGGCGTCATTGTTGTAGTAACGCAGCGAACCGGCCAGCGTCTGGGCGCTGTTAATTTTCCAGCTACCTTTCGCCAGCATATTGTTAATTGCTTCGTCATTCGGCGCAGTAGTACCGTCACTCTGGCGTAAATCACCGCGATCGCGGCTGGACCAGGCAAGCAGTCCGTCCAGCGTATCGGTACGGCCATACGTGCTGGCGCCCATGCCGAGACTGTGATCGCCGGTCGCCGCGGTACCGAACACGCGATAACCGCTGTTTTGCCCGACTTCCAGTAGATCTTTGGCATCTGCAGTGTCATAGGCGATCACGCCGCCTAGCGCGCCGCTACCGTACAGTAGTGCGGAAGGACCACGCACGACTTCGATGCGTTTGATAAGCGCCGGGTCGAGGAAGGTACTGTTCAGGTGTCCGGTGTCGGTTCCCTGGCGAACGCCGTCAACCAGCACCAGAACGCCGCGTCGATCGTACCCGCGCAGATTCACGTCCTGGCCGTTGGTACGGCCCGTACCGTCAAGGGTCAGGCCTGGAACCCTACGTAACAGGTCGGCAGCTGAGCTGGCGGTTTGGTTTTCTGGGGCGGTGGCGTCAATGACGCTGACCATCATCGGTGCTTCAAAGGCGCTACGGGCATTGCCGGTGGCGGTAACGGTCATATCCTCGGCCGCCGCATAGGCGACGGCGGGCAGGTTACTGACAATCGCCAGCGCCAACAGCGATGGGCGCAGGGAAGCGGTGTGCAGGTAAGGCATAGCAACTCTCCATTAGGAAATCGAAAAGCGCTGGCTGCCTGGGTATGACCTGGGTGGCTGGCGAAATGTGTTGTTTATTTAGTCAGAATGAGTTTTCCGGCTTGGGTCTGGCGCAGCAGGTAGTGCTGACCATCATGTTCTATGATCACGCGTCCTTCGTTACCCAGCAGGGTTTTACTGTCAATTCGTCGGTCGTTTGGCGCGACGGAAGGCGGTGTTTTGTCTTTTGCAGGCGTTGCCGTTGTGTTATCCATACGTGACATAGTGTTTAAAAATAACAATCAATGTAACAATGATAATCATTATCATCAAACTGCAAATTTGCGGCAAGCGTTTTTGTGAAATAATTGTGACGAGAACGTTTTTTGCACAACAATCAAGGGAAAAACAAGGGATTAGCGCCGGGCAAAGTGATATTGCCCGGCGAACAGCATTAAAAACGGCTATCAACTGCAGAGGCGAGTTTTTCAACCAACAGTTCAGTATCTTCCCAGTTCAGGCATGGGTCGGTAATGGACTGACCGTAAACCAGCGGCTGGCCGCTAACGATTTTTTGCGTGCCTTCACGCAGGAAACTCTCCGCCATGATCCCGGCTATTGCCGTTGAACCGTTACGAATTTGCTGGCACACGTCATCACAAACCTCCAACTGACGGCGATGCTGCTTCTGGCAATTACCGTGGCTAAAATCGACCACCAGATGCTCAGGCAGAGAAAATTCGTGCAGGGTATCGCAGGCGGCAGCAATATCTTCAGCATAATAATTCGGCTTTTTACCGCCGCGCATGATGATATGCCCGTAAGGGTTACCGCTGGTCTGATAAATGGTCATCTGACCGGTTTTATCCGGCGAGAGGAACATGTGACTGGCGCGGGAGGCGCGAATCGCATCGACGGCGATGCGCGTGTTGCCATCCGTTCCGTTCTTAAAGCCGACCGGGCAGGAGAGCGCGGAGGCCATTTCACGATGGATCTGACTTTCGGTGGTGCGCGCGCCAATAGCTCCCCAACTGATTAAATCGGCAATAAACTGGCCGGTCACCATGTCGAGGAATTCAGTCGCCGTGGGGACGCCCAGTTCGTTGACCTGCAACAGCAGTTTTCGCGCCAGTTCAATACCGTGGTTTACACGATAACTGCCGTTCAAATCCGGGTCGGAAATCAGGCCTTTCCAGCCTACGACGGTGCGTGGTTTTTCAAAATAGGTACGCATTACGATTTCCAGACGCGCCTGGTGCTTAGTGCGCAGCGCCTGTAATCGTGTCGCGTATTCCATCGCGGCATCAAGATCGTGAATCGAGCAGGGACCTACGATCACCAGTAAACGGGGGTCTTCACCATTTAAAATTTTTTCTATCCGACGTCGGGAGTCCGTAACATGACGGGCGACGGAGGACGAAACAGGATGCCGTTGCGCAAGCTCTGCTGGAGTGACCAGGTTGTCAATACGCGCAGTACGGAGTTCATCGGTTCTGTTCATTACTTGTCTCAGAAATTTGTTGCTTCAACGGCAGGACTACCGGGAAGTGATGTACATCACAATATCACACTCATCCTGCCTGGTGGCGAGCATAATAACAAAAAATCGAACCAATGCACTAGCATTCTAGTACATGCGGCGATTTAGTCCCATGATATCGAGGATCTTGGTAGCAATCTCTTCTACCGAATAATTGGTACTGTTCAGCCAGGGGATCTGGTTTTTCCGGTACAGCGCTTCTACCTCAGCGACTTCCATACGGCACTGACGCAGCGAGGCGTAACGACTGTTCTCACGACGCTCTTCGCGGATGGCTGCCAGGCGCTCAGGGTCGATGGTCAGGCCGAATAATTTATGCTGCAACGGCTTAAGGGATGCTGGCAGCACCAGATTATCCATATCATCGGCAATAAAGGGGTAGTTGGCCGCGCGGATACCAAACTGCATGGCCAGATAAAGACTGGTCGGCGTTTTGCCGCAACGGGAAACGCCGAGCAGGATCACCTGCGCCTGATCGAGGTTGCGCAACGAAATACCGTCGTCGTGGGCGAGGGTGTAGTCAATGGCGGCGATGCGCGCGTCGTACTTGTTGAGGTTACCGGGATTCAGACCGTGCGTGCGATGGGCGATAGGCGTAGGGTCGAGTTTCATCTCGTGTTGCAGTGGGGCAACCAGCGCCTGCACGATATCCTGACAAAATCCTTCGCTTTGCAGAATGATCGAGCGAATTTCCGGCAGGACGATGGAGTAAAACACCAAAGGGCGCACACCAGTTTGTTGATAGATCGCGTCAATCTGGTCTTTAACCGCGCGCGCACGACTCTCATTTTCCACAAACGGCAGCGTAATACTGCTGATCGTGACAGGAAATTGCGACATCACCGCGTGACCCAATACCTCGGCGGTGATGGCCGTACCATCAGAAATATAAAATACGTGACGATCAACAGCATTATCCATTTTGCTCATCCTGGGGCAGATATAATTCTCTGAAAGCATAAATTAAAATTTGCCAGAAGCGAATATTGCTGCATCTATTTTATAAAATGAAACGGTATTTTTATATTTACTGAAAAGTACATTTCATTTTTCGGAACAAATGTTTATACCGGTCGTTTTTGTGGTGATCCCGTGTGGTTCGCGGGTTTGCGCAAATGCGGAAACAATCTGAAAAAATAAAAAATAAAGTTGCTTGAACGATTCACCGTTTTTTTCGACGGAGTAAATATGCCAAGATAATTACGCAAAATTGAGTTTCCTAACCTCGTTCATATATAAGGATTGTTCGATGTCCAACAATGGCTCGTCACCGCTGGTGCTTTGGTATAACCAACTCGGCATGAATGATGTAGACAGAGTTGGAGGCAAAAATGCCTCCCTGGGTGAAATGATTACTAACCTTTCAGGTATGGGTGTTTCCGTACCGAATGGTTTTGCAACGACCGCCGATGCGTTTAACCAGTTTCTGGACCAGAGCGGTGTAAACCAGCGCATTTATGAGCTGCTGGATAAAACGGATATCGACGATGTCACCGAGCTTGCGAAAGCCGGGGCGCAGATCCGCCAGTGGATTATCGACACTCCTTTCCAGCCAGAGCTGGAAAATGCCGTCCGCGATGCCTACGCGCAGCTGTCAGCGGACGATGCCAATGCCTCTTTTGCCGTGCGTTCTTCCGCTACCGCAGAAGATATGCCAGATGCGTCATTTGCCGGTCAGCAGGAAACCTTCCTCAACGTCCAGGGATTTGATGCCGTACTGGTTGCCATCAAACACGTATTTGCCTCGCTGTTTAACGACCGCGCGATCTCTTATCGTGTTCACCAGGGCTATGACCACCGTGGCGTAGCGCTCTCTGCTGGCGTTCAGCGGATGGTGCGTTCTGACCTCGCATCCTCAGGCGTAATGTTCTCCATCGATACCGAATCCGGTTTCGACCAGGTCGTCTTTATTACGTCTGCCTGGGGTCTGGGCGAAATGGTCGTGCAGGGCGCCGTTAACCCGGATGAATTCTACGTGCACAAACCGACCCTTGCGGCTAACCGTCCGGCGATCGTCCGTCGCACAATGGGTTCGAAAAAAATCCGCATGATTTACGCGCCGACCCAGGAACACGGTAAGCAGGTGACCATTGAAGATGTCCCGCAGGAACAACGTGACATTTTCTCCCTGACTAACGAAGAAGTGCAGGAACTGGCGAAGCAGGCGGTACAAATCGAGAAGCACTACGGTCGTCCAATGGACATCGAATGGGCGAAAGACGGTCATACCGGCAAGCTGTTCATTGTTCAGGCGCGTCCGGAAACCGTGCGTTCTCGCGGCCAGGTGATGGAGCGTTATACGCTGCATGCTCAGGGTAAAATTATTGCTGAAGGTCGCGCCATCGGCCACCGCATTGGCGCGGGTCCGGTCAAAGTCATTCATGACATCAGCGAAATGAACCGTATCGAACCAGGTGACGTACTGGTTACCGACATGACCGACCCGGACTGGGAACCGATCATGAAGAAAGCAGCAGCAATTGTCACTAACCGTGGCGGCCGTACCTGTCACGCGGCGATTATTGCCCGTGAACTGGGGATCCCGGCCGTGGTGGGCTGTGGTGATGCGACCGAGCGCATGAAAGACGGTGAGAAGGTAACCGTCTCCTGTGCCGAAGGTGACACCGGTTATGTCTACGCTGACATGCTCGACTTTAGCGTGAAGAGTTCCAGCGTGGAGACCATGCCGGATCTGCCGTTGAAGGTGATGATGAACGTCGGTAACCCGGATCGGGCTTTCGACTTCGCCTGTCTGCCAAACGAAGGCGTCGGCCTGGCGCGTCTGGAATTTATCATCAACCGTATGATTGGCGTGCACCCGCGTGCGTTGCTGGAGTTTGATGACCAAACGCCTGAGCTGCAAAATGAAATCCGCGCCATGATGAAAGGTTTCGATTCTCCGCGTGAATTCTACGTAGGTCGTCTGACGGAAGGGATCGCGACGCTGGGTGCGGCGTTTTATCCAAAACGCGTCATCGTGCGTATGTCGGACTTTAAGTCCAACGAATATGCCAACCTGGTCGGCGGTGAGCGTTATGAACCGCATGAAGAGAACCCGATGCTGGGCTTCCGTGGGGCGGGCCGTTATGTTGCCGATAGCTTCCGCGACTGCTTTGCGCTGGAATGCGACGCAGTAAAACGTGTCCGTAACGACATGGGCCTGACTAACGTTGAAGTGATGGTACCGTTTGTACGTACCGTTGCTCAGGCGAAAGCGGTGGTGGAAGAGCTGGCACGCCAGGGGCTGAAACGCGGCGAGAACGGACTGAAGATCATCATGATGTGTGAGATCCCGTCTAACGCCTTGCTGGCCGAGCAGTTCCTCGAGTACTTCGACGGCTTCTCCATCGGCTCAAACGACATGACGCAGCTGGCGCTGGGTCTGGATCGTGACTCTGGTGTGGTTTCTGAACTGTTTGATGAGCGTAACGACGCGGTGAAAGCACTGCTGTCGATGGCGATTCGTGCAGCCAAGAAACAGGGTAAATACGTGGGTATTTGCGGCCAGGGACCTTCTGACCACGAAGACTTCGCGGCCTGGCTGATGGAAGAGGGGATCGACAGCCTGTCGCTGAACCCGGACACCGTCGTACAAACCTGGCTGAGTCTGGCTGAACTGAACAAGTAATATCATGCCTTATCCGGCCTATTCAACGTAGGCCGGATAAGATGCGTTAGCATCGCCATCCGGCGCTTTATCCTGTAATACTCTCCACGCTCAAACGCTGAATAATATCCTGACGAAGCTGGTATTTTTGTACTTTACCGGACGCCGTGCGCGGTAATTTCTCCACGATCACAATGTGCTCAGGGTATTTGTACTTTGCCACCCGCTTGCGGCTAAAAAAGGCCACCACTGATTCCAGCGACAACGAATGATGCGGAGGTTTTAGGACCACGTAAGCACACGACCTTTCACCTAAGCGTTCGTCCGGCATCGCGACAACACAAGCATCGTGAATTCGAGGATGCTGCAATAAAATATCCTCAACTTCGCGGCTGCTGATGTTTTCTCCACCACGGACAATGATATCTTTTTTCCGCCCGGTGATTTTGATGTACCCCGCATCGTCCATTCGGCATAAGTCGCCGCTGTAATACCAGCCGTCTTGATCCAGCGCGCGGGCGGTGAGTTCGGGTTCATTGAGGTAGCCCATAAACACATTGGGACCACGCGAAGCTTCTTCACCTTCTACCCCCGCGGGCAACGTATTGCGCGCTTCATCGACGACTTTAATTTCAACGCCTGCAGCGGCATATCCGTCCGTATTCATCATGCGAGAAAGCGAATCGTCGAGATTGACCAGCGCATGTGGTGAACTCTCAGTCGAGCCATAAATGCTTAATAATTTTATGCCGAGCTGCTGGCAGTCATGGGCAATCTTCTGGGGAATGGTTGTGCCCCCACATAAGAAAAAGCGTAGTGATGAGATATCGCTTGACCGCTTTTCCATGCTACACAACATGTCGTAGACGAAGGGTGTTGCGCCGAGCACACAGGTACAGCGCTGTTGCTCCAGCAGATCAAGACAGGCGGTTGGGGTGAAAATATCTAACAATACGCTGCGTGCGCCGATTAAAAACGGTGCGGTAACGCCATGCAGAAAACCGGTAGCATGTCCCAGTGGTGCGGGCATCAAAAACACATCCTGCCAGGTGAGATTGAGGCGGGCACAGTAGGCACGCTCGCTGGCAAGGATGTTGTTGTGGGTCAGCATTACGCCTTTTGGCATTCCCTCGGTACCGGAGGTAAACAACACCGCCGCCAATTCATCGGCGTGAACATTAATCGTCTGGGTTAAAGGCGGAGCTAAAAGCAGTTGACTGAGCGCCAGCGAGGTAGTTGCCGGAGCCAGTTTATCCACGGCAACGATCTGTTGCAGATGCGGCAACTGGTTTTGTAAGGGGAGGATCAGATCGACCGGTCGGGTCTGTTTAAACAGTGTCGGTGCGAAAAAAATCTTCGCTTTACACTTATTCAGCACCCATACCAGCTCTGCTTCACGCCACGCTGGCAGCAGCGGTACGGAAACGGCCCCGGTTTTCAGGCAGGCCAGGTAGATAATCGTAAACTCGCACCAGCCCGGTAACTGGAAGGCAATGCGATCGCCGGGTTGAATACCGCAGGCTAAAAACCAGGTTGCCAGACTGCTGGCCGCGCTGTCGAGTGCAGCATAGGTGTATGAAGCGCCATGGTTATCAACCACGGCGATTTTATCTGGCATGGCTCTGGCAGTTTGGTTCCAGTAATCGCCAAGCGAAGCATCTCCCCATAAACCCTGTTGCCGCCAGACTTCGCGACGTTCGGCGTTAAACGTTAGTGTGATACTCATGAAGTTATTCCCAGGATGATTTCGGCATACATCTGACCGGATGGCCGGCGTGGCCGATCCGGTGTACTACAGGCAAAATCCATTAGCCGTAGCGAAAATCAACGCCAAATGTTCCGACCGGATATTCCCATTGGTCGAGGATCGTGTCGCCGCACAGTACTCGACACGTTCCGCACTCCAGGCAACCAGCAGAATCAAAATGAATGTTTCCACTCTCATCCTGCTTATACAGCCCGGCGGGGCAGGCTTTCAGCAGCTTGCGAAATTCATTAAGGTCTGGATGTTCGGCCAGGATAATGTGCGGGTGGCCTTCATCGACATTGAATTTATTGACGCCCAGTTTGACGTCAACGTTAACGGTATTGTCCTGATTCATAGTGCAGTTGCCCCCTTGATACCGTCTTTCAGTAAGTTCATTAGCCCGATTTGTTTTGCGTGGGACATAATCATCTTGCGAACCGGTTGATTTGGACGTCCGTCAACGGTGAACATATCGCTCATGATGTCGGCCACCATACGCGGATACTGGGTGAACAGCCGTGGGTTTTCCATTAGCGCCGGGATCTTGCGAAAATGCTGTAAATCACGCATTACACAGCCCTGTTCGAGCGCGCGCTTGTAGTCCATCAGGCTGTTGGCAGAGAAATCCTGGCGTTCTTTTGCTGCAATGGCTGTTTGGGCAGCGGCTTCTGCGGAAGCGATGGCCAAATCCATACCTCGCACCGTGAAACCCAGGTTCAAACAGAAACCGGCGGCATCGCCCACGATCATCACACCGTCATCGACCAGCTTTGGAACCATTGCCAGACCGCCTTCCGGAACCATATGCGCGGAATATTCCAGTAGTTCTCCACCGGCAATCAATGGCCGAATAGTTGGATGTTGCTTAAAGTCTTCCAGCATTTGTGGAATACTTTTTGTGGCATGAGCAATATCCCCCAGACCACACACCAGACCCAGAGAGATGGAGTCCTGGTTGGTATACAAAAATCCGCCTCCCATCAACCCATCAGACGGTGAGCCTGCAAACAGCCAGGCCGCGCCTTCATTACCTGAAAGATTGAAGCGATCTGCAATGACCGCTGGAGGTAAGCCGATCAGCTCTTTTACGCCAACGGCATAGTGATGTGCAGAAGAGGGCGGAACCATCCCCAGGGAACGCCCCAGCATAGAGTTGACGCCATCGGCAAGGATGACAATATTGGCTTCCAGGATATCGTCGCCGGCCTGAACTCCGGTAACCTTATTTCCTTCGCGGATCAGGGCATCGACGCGCACGCCGGGAATGAACTGCACGCCAGCTTGTTCCGCTTTTTCCATTAGCCATGGGTCAAGTCTGTTGCGCAAAACGGTATACGAATCCTGCGTTGGTGCGTCAGCCTTTTCACGATGAAAGTCGAGAGTGACGGCGCTTTCTTCGGTCAGAAAGGCGATTTTTTCGCGGGTGACTTTACGCTCGAGCGGCGCTTCCTGCGCGAACCCCGGCATGATGCGCTCAAGACTATGTGCATAGAGTCTTCCGCCGGTCATATTTTTACTACCTGCACTGTTTCCGCGCTCGATGACCAGCACGTCCAGTCCGGCCTGAGCCATCACGTAGCCTGCAACCGTACCCGCCACGCCAGCACCGACCACAATGGCATCAAATTTTTCATCTGACATGCTTTATGCTCCCTTCCCGCTGCGAGGGCAGCGGGATATGTGCGTTAAAAGTGGGGTTAGCGGCTGAGATGCTCGATAAGAGCCGGAACGACTTTGTAGATGTCGCCGACCAGTCCGTAATCGGCGTAATTGAAAATAGGGGCTTTCTTATCTTTGTTGATGGCGACAATGACTTTCGCGCCGTTACCGCCGACCATATGCTGAATTTGTCCTGAAATGCCGAGGGTGAGGTAAAGGTCCGATTTCAGTAACACGCCAGAAACGCCGATGTAGCGTTCGCGTTCCATCCAGTTTTCGCCTTCGGCAATCGGTCGTGAACAACCCACTTCTGCACCCAGTACAGATGCCAACTGGTGCACCATCTCCAGATCGTTTTGCGCAACCAGGCCGCGGCCCACACCCACCACACGTTTGGCTTTGCTGAGATCCACACTGCTCACGGATTTGGCGCGACGTTCCTGGCACATAATTTCATGGTGCGGTGCGATGTAAGGTGCAGAGACAACAGGGCAGGTATGTGAAGCATTAGCCTCTACCGGTTCAAGTACGCCTGGGGCAAGAGTGATAATTGCCTGAGTTGTTTTGATTTTTTCTTTGCCGAATGCCAGGCCACCGTACATACGGTGTTCTGCGAACAGTGAGCCATCATCAAGCGTTACCGACGTGGCGTCATTTACCATCGCTGCATTGAGTTGAATACTTAACCGTGCACCAAGGGATTTAGCGCGTTTAGTAGCTGGCATCAGCAATAGCCCGGTATGTTCTTGTATCAGGGCGGCGATGGTCTCGGCAAAATTTTCAACACGCTGTAAACCAGACGTTGTTTCAAGCACGACAATCTCATCGGCACCCAGAGGTTTAACCTGATTGGCCTGTTCGTTGCCTTGTACAATAAGGTGTACCTGTTCACCCCACAGGCGTGCGCCGGACATTAATTCTGCATAGCGTTCTACGTTATCGCTGAACACCCATACGTTAGCTAATTTACTCATGATAATTTCTCTCCGTTGGGCTTAGTTCAGGGCTTTTTTCAGATGTTCAGCCAGCTCGGCGATGGCTTCTGCTGAGTCATTTTCCAGAATGATGTGCTTACGTTCTGTTTGTGGCGGAACGGTGAGGCTCACCAGTTCTGCTAACGGTGAGGCAGGTGTCCAGCCAATATCGCTGGCTTGCCACGGTGTGACCGGTTTTTTACCTGCGCCCAGAATGGCTTTCATCGAGGGAATACGTGGCGTGTTGATATCCGAGGTTACGCACAGCACGGCGGGGAGCGACAGTTCAATCACTTCAACTTCGTCTTCCAGCGTACGTTCAACCACAATGCGATCGCCGTTACGTTGGATGTTGCTGACGGCGTTAATCACCGGAAGTTGTAAGAGTTCGCCAACCAGTAAGCCAACCTGCTGGGCGTAGATGTCTCCAGACCCTTCGCCGAACAGCATCAGGTCGAATTCAATGTTTTTGGCCGCGCAGGCCAGCGCCTGAGCCGTGTCTCGCGGTAATGAATGCTCCAGTTGGGGATCCTGCACCATAAACAAACTGTCCGGCCCGCGGGACAGTACGTCTTTACGCACTTTGGAGTTTTGCAGTAGCGAGCCGCCAACCGTTAAGGCGACAATTTCATCACCTTCCGCACTAAGTTGCGTCGCGGCCTCTATTGCATTCAAATCAAACTGACTGATTTTGGCATCGGCCCGGTCAAAGTTAAGCGAACGTTGTGGGGTAACAACAATGTCCTGTTCTTCAGGCACCAACTTAAAGCAGGTTATTAGTTTCATGGCATCTCCAGTGATTCTCGTGTGGATGATGACGGGGAGTGCCATCATCAACAGTAGGGAAAATTGACTGAAAATAGTGTGCGGCAGAGGGAGACTGTTTTCGACGGGGCAATCTGTTTTCATTCCCAACAATCTTGCAAAAAAAAGGACTTTAGGAATGCTGAGTTTATGAACGTAAAGAAGACGTCGGGTGTTAAAGTGATAAACATGGAAATAAAATCGAGGCGCTTTTTTGAGAAATGGATCATATTTTTATGCGATTCTGCACGCACTTTGTTTCTGGTGTGTAAATTATTATTGCTGACTTAATAACATTTATACTTTCCTATTATTTTAAAATAAAAACAATTTGCACGAGCAGCGTGCTGGAGTTGGAGGTGTCATCTTGCAGACGACGCAAATAATTTTGTTTCGCCTGGACAGAATAACGTTGTATAACGTCATCATCGTTTTTACTTTTCGATATTAATTATCCGCAAAATAACTGCCTTTCGGTGGAGGTTGTCATGTATCAACGCTGTTTTGATAATGCCATGGAGACCCTTTTTGAACAGGGGAAAACCCCGAGATTTTCGCGATTCGTCATCAGTGATGATCCTAACTGGGAGTCGGGCCATCATGTTCATGACAATGAAACAGAGTTTATCTATGTAAAAAAGGGTGTCGCAAGACTAATTATCGACTCTTCGCTGTATGTCGCGCATGCGGGTGATATCGTGGTGATAGAACAAGGGCGGTTACATGCGGTTGCTTCCGATAGCAGCGCACCTGCAACCACTTACACCTGTGCGCTCTACGGCTTTCGTTTCAACGACTGGCAGGAGAACCAACTCTTGCAGATGCACTCGTGTCCGGTTATTAGCGTCAGCCAGGGCAAAGAGGTTATTAAAAGTATCTTTAATGAACTGAGTGTTATGCTCCCGCAGAGCAAGAATAACCTGACGTCTTCCGCTTATGACGCCTTCGCTTATGCATTAACCGTTTTATATTACGAAAACTTTAAAAATGCTTATCGTTCTGAGCAGGGATATATTAAAAAAGATATTTTAATTAAAGATGTGTTGGTTTATTTAAATAACAATTTCCGAGAGAAAATTACGCTGGAACAGTTGTCTAAGAAATTTCGTGCCAGCGTGAGCTATATCTGTCACGAGTTTACTAAGGAATATCGTATTTCGCCGATTAATTATGTGATTCAGCGGCGAATGACAGAGGCAAAATTTTCCCTGACGAATACGGAGTCCTCGTTGGCAGAAATTTCCTGGCGGGTAGGGTATGAAAATGTCGATCACTTTGCCAAACTCTTTCAGCGGCATGTGGGTTGTACCCCCAGCGATTATCGTAAGCAGTTTAAAAATAACCTTGTAGAACAGGAATGTCTGATGCCAGAAATATGATTCACCTGGCACGTGCCGGATAACGCATTTGCGCTATCCGGCAAGCATTACTGCTTACTTATTCTGATAATCTTTCAGGATTTGGCGACCCGCGACGTAAATCATGATTTCATCTGTACCACCGCCAATGCGTTCACAGCGGACATCACGCCAGAAGCGGGAAACGCGTGCTTCGTCGGTGTAACCCAGCCCACCCATAATCTGAATGGCGTCATCAATCACTTCCATTGCAGTACGTGCACAATACAGTTTTGCCAGCGCTGCACTGGTGCGCAGAGACTGTTCCTGATCGGCCTGCCAGGCGACTTTTAACACCATATTGCGCATGTTATCGATTTTAATCGCCATCAGCGCCAGTTTTTCCTGGATCATCTGATTGTGACCAATTGGCTTACCGAATGCGATGCGCTGGTTGGCGTAACGAGCGGCATCTTCGAAGGCGCATTCAGCAAAACCGGTACTGCGCGCAGCGTTGATCAAACGTTCCATCTCGAAGTTGTACATGACGTTGAGGAAACCCATGCCTTCCTCTCCGACCATATCACTTTCATCCACTTCAACGTCATCAAGATAGACTTCGCATGTGCTGAGCATATGCCAACCGATTTTGTGCAGCGGATTAACCTTAATGCCGGGTTTCTTCGAATCGACCCACCACAGCGTAAAGGCTTTTTTCGGATCTTTTGGCTCTGGATCGCGGGCCAGTACCAGCATATATGGATACTCTTTCGCGCCGGTGATAAAGGTTTTCTGCCCGTTGAGATAGACCTTACCGTTTTTGCGAGTATAACTGGTGGTCGCGCTGTTGTTGTCGGAACCCGCTCCCGGTTCGGTTAATGCCAGCGCATACGCTGGATCGCCAGTTTCCATGGTGCTTTCTGCGGTCTTACGCAGCTGTTCGGCGGATCCAAAACGACGCATACTGTGAATGCACTGACCGTTAGTGATCAAAAAAGCGGGTGCGCCGCATTTTGAAACTTCCATCAGCGCCAGCATCTGTGTGACGTAATCCGCCGGGATGCCACCAAACTCTTCCGGAACGCCCAGCATCGAAATACCGTTGTCCGCCAGGGCACGCATAAACTCTTTCGGGTAGGTCGCCGTCTGATCACAGGTACGGAAATATTCTTCCGGGAAATTGCTGGTAATCAGTTCTCGAATACTGGCAAGTAGCAGTTCTTGTTCTTCAGTTAAAGAAAAGTCCATCATGGTACTCCTTTTAATTGGCGGCGTCGGGTAATACAAAACCCATCGAGGCATCGATAAATAATCTTTCGTCCATCAACTTCAGATTTGGCGAAATAATTGGCGTAAAATCCATCTTGTCCAGGATGTCTTCCTGTAAAGAGACTCCCGGTGCAATTTCGATTAAATGAAGACCATCTGCTTTTAACGTAAATACAGCGCGTTCAGTGATGTAACGCACATCAAGTCCACGTTCGAGAGCAATTTTTCCGCTGAAAGTTACTTCAGGTAATTCGTTGACGAATTTTTTCACCCGACCTTCCTGCACAATATTTAACTTGCCATCGGCAACTTCCGTTTTCAGACTTCCGGCAGTTAACGTGCCGCAGAAAATAATTTTTTTGGAGGTGGCGCTAATATCGATAAAACCGCCGGTACCCATGATTTTGCCATTGAATTTATGTACGCCGACGTTGCCGTGGCGATCCACTTCGGCAAAACTTAAATAGCACACATCCAGCCCGCCACCGTGATAGAAGTCAAACTGGGAGGTCATATCCAGAATGGCGCGGGTGTTGACGTTGGCACCGAAAGCAATACCTTGAGAGGTGATGCCGCCAATCGGACCCGTTTCGACTGTCAGAATAAAATCGTCAGCACAGCCTTCTTCGCGCGCGACGAGACCAATGCCATCCGCAATGCCTACACCAACGTTGCCGACCGCACCTTTGCGCATTTCAAACAGGGCGCGTCGGGCCACCAGTTTACGCTGATTGAGCGGCAGGGAAGTTTGCTGGTTGTCATCAAGAACAAAATCGCCAGAGATAAAGCGGTTAACCGGCGCGCCACCGTACAGTTGCGTTTGGTCGGGGTCGATGACCACAATATCGACCAGATAGCCTGGAATACGTACCGACTTCGGATGCAACGTGGCTTTCTTCACCATTTTTTGCACCTGCATCATAACAATGCCGCCGTTATTGTGTACGGCTTGGGCAATCACCAGCGCATCGAGATACATAACTTCATCTTCAAAGGTGGCGTAACCTTCACTGTCACAGGTGGTGGCGCGAATAAAGGCGATGTTTGGCGCAATGGCTTTGTAATACAGGTACTCTTTGTTATCAATTTCCACCAATTTGATCAGATCTTCGGTGGTCACTTCATTCAGCTTACCGCCCTGTTGGCGAGGATCAACAAATGTACCGATGCCGATATCACTGAGGATACCTGGCTGGTGAGCCGCCGATGCACGCAGGGTTTGGGTTAATACACCCTGAGGATAGTTATAGGCAGCAATTTTATTTTGTTCCGCCAGGTCGGAGATTCGTGGTGATTGTCCCCAGTGTCCGCATAATGCCCATTTGACTAAGCCTTCCTGTGCCAGCGGGCTAATGCCCCGGTCGGCACGGTCACCCAGACCTGTAGGACTAATCAACGCTAAATTTCGTGGTGACTGAGAGTTTTTATATTTTTCAGCCAGTGCATTAATTAATGTTGTTGCTTCGAGAATACCCCCGCCTGCACCTAATACACAAAGAGTTGCTTCATCAGGAATATAATTGACTGCATCTGCAGCGGATAATACGGGTACCCGACCATCTATACGATTTGGTCTTGAAAATTTCATGTGAACTCCAGATTATATGCGTGCGTCTACCTGTCGCTATATTCGACAATAATATTGTGAGTTATATAATAACGCTTAATTACTGGCCAGATATCCGTGGTTAGACGAATATCTGGGGTAGGGCATTACTGATATTTATATGGATATATCTGTAATTAAGCCTGATGCAATATTGTCAATACAGTACGCAGGTCGGTGACCGAAATTTGTCCTGGTGCGGAGGCTTTTTTTACTGCCCCAAAGGTTGCCGCTGAACCGAAAATCTCACCAGACAGACGTGAAATCACCCCTGTTTTAGCCATCGACATGGTAATTATCGGGCGATCGGCATAGCGTTCTTGCATTTCCAGCGTGGCACTAAGCAGCGTCAGAACATCCGCTTTATTTTGCGGCATCAAGGCAATTTTCGGGATATCTGCGCCCAGTTCCTGCATTTTACGCAAGCGCTGAACAATCTCTTCCGCGGCTGGTGTCTTATGAAAATCGTGATTGGACATAATCACAAAGACATTTTTCGCGTGCGCATGCTCGACGGTCGCTTTGACCAGTTCGTCTCCGGTAAACAGTTCCAGATCGATCATATCCACCAGACCGCTGTCTACTGCCGCGCGGTTAAGTGCAATATAGTGCTCAACAGACAGAGCCTGTTCACCGCCTTCTTTGGCGCTACGGAAGGTGAAAAGCAGTGGTTTGTCAGCCATCACATCGCGGATGGTGCGCGCAGCTTCCAACACCGCCTCAATGGAAGAGACATCGGTGAAATGGTCTACGCGCCATTCCAGAATGTCGAAATCCGCTTCGCGATAGGCCAGCGCTTCGCTTTTTACCGTTGCGATGTCTTTACCCATCAGCGAGACAATGATCTTCGGCGCACCCTCGCCAATAACGAGGTTTCTTACGGTTACGGTTTTCATTGATTACCCTTTAACTATTGTACAAATGCTTGCCCGTCAGGCGGCAAAACCCATAACCTGTTTCACATAATCCAGTGGGAAATCTTTCCCGGTCCAGAGCTTGAACTGTTCAGCCCCTTGCCACAACAACATGCCGTAACCATCAATTGTTTTGCAACCAGCATTTTGTGCCTGCTGCAATAATTTGGTCATATGCGGGTTGTAGACGCATTCGGTTACCAGCAGTTCCGGACGCAGCAGGGAAGCGTCGGTCACGAGAGATTCATTTTCCAGCGGCTTCATGCCGACTTTAGTGCCGTTGGTCAAAATATCTGCGCTGGCAAGTGCGTCAGCAAAAGCTTGGCGATCGGCGAGATCGATAACGGTGACCACGCAGTCGGTGTTTTCATTGACGCGTTTGGCAAACTCCTGCGCTTTGGTAAAAAATTCATCCTGGCGGTTAAAGAGTTTAATTTCTTTGATGCCTTCAATCGCTGCCTGTGCACCAATGGCCGTCGACGCACCGCCTGCGCCCAACAGTACCATGGTTTTACCTTTGATATCGAAACCACTTTCCTTAATTGCACGAATATGGCCCGTGCCATCGGTATTGTAACCACGCAGGTAACCATCATCATTGACGATAGTGTTAATTGCGCCGACCAGCTTGGCTGCAGGTGTTAATTCATCAACATATTCACATGCCAGCTGCTTGTTCGGCATTGAGACCCCGGTACCCCGCATCTTTAAGGCCTTCAGCCCGGCAATGGCATTAGCAAACGTTGAGTTATCGACTTCAAACGCCATGTAAGTGAATGGCAATCCCGCTTTTTCTAATGCCTTATTTTGCATTTCAGGCGACAGACTGTGTCTGATAGGGTAGGCCATCAAACCAATCAGTTCATATTTTGCAGTTACGTCCATTTGATACTCCTTCTAAACAATTTATTGAAAATAACGCTCGCCCAACCGCACATCATTTTTGGGGATATCAAATACGCGGTAGTAACGAATAAAGACGATGATGGCGGTGACAAAAGCCAACAGAGCAAATGCAAGGTCCAGCAAAATAATGTATTGCAGACCAATGTTAGAGAGGTATCCGGTGATTAATGGGATAATAAAGTTAGCTACGCCACCCATCATCATATAAATACTGGTGACTTTGGCTTTGCTCCTGGGAAAGAACTCCGACATCACCGAGACACCGAGCTGTAAAATACCGCCAGCGGCAGAGAATCCAATGAGAAATGAACCTGCGTTACATACCAACGGAGATGGGTATAAATAGATGACGGCTGCGGTGATGGTTGCCAGTCCGGCGTTAAATACATTCGCCCAAATAGGCCGTACCCATTTTTTCAACAGTGCGGCAAAGATAAATACGCAGACCAACGAACCCATACTGTAGTAAGAGATTGTTTTCAGGGCGTCGGATTCTGCCATACCGGCAAAGGCCATCGCATATTTCGGCATCCAGACTACGATGACGTAAAAAGTCGAAAAGGCAGCAACACCAAACATGACGGATGCCACACCTTCCAGCCAGACCAACGGTTTACTGTTCATCTGTGGCAGATCTTTCGCGATGCCAGCATCCACCATCTGGCTGGGGAAACGACTTTTTAGCAGCATCAGGGTAATGACTACAAACAACGCACCCGGGATAATGACCGCATAACCGTACCAGATATGGTTGAGCAGCATGGTGCTGACGACGATGGGATAGATCATCTGCCCAAACGAGACCATAGCTTTTACCAGGATAACGGCTGAGCCAGAGGCTTTAGGGAAGCATTCCATTAACGCCGGGTACCCACCGGTATCCAGTGCCGAGTTTGCCACGCCAACGCAAACGGCCAGAATAAAGGCAATCATCAGATTAGGGCTGGCGGGAATACCGAAGAAGAACAGTATATAAAGAATCGCCCCTAACAGAATGATAGCCCGACGACCAAATTTATCTGAGAGCACGCCAAAGAATAAGATGCTCACCAGTCGCCCCAGACCAATGCCTGAAATCAAATAGGCAATTCCTGCATTGTCGGTGGAAAACTTTTCTGCAAGAGAGGTCATATTTTGCGCCAGTGTTATGACGCTAATACCGTGTAGGAAATAACTTAAATAAATACAGGTTATCGCCAAAAGAAATGGCGTATTAAAGGTCTTGCTTTGAGACATTTTCACAACTCCTTGCGGATTTTAAAATTGTTCTGTGCTCGTCGATATTGTTTAAATTGCGGCGACCTTGCAATTAATATACCGGGCGGCAGCCACAGAACCTACATAGCATGGCGTTTAAGTTACCAGGTATATTGCATAACACACTGTGAAATTGAACTCTGCCAGCCGGTGTTTTGCTGATGTTTTAAAATATATGCCAATTATTTTGCAGAAGGGGGGAACAATATTGCATCCACGCTATTCTACGGCTTGTATCATTTTTAGCTGATGCTTTGACGCGATGTGGCTGCGATAACCAATAAACAACGCCAACAGGAACCCGACAGCAGCTATGCCAGTATCAAACCACATGATGTGAGCAATACTGGTTTCTGATAGTTTTGCTGTTATCAATGGAATGGTGAAGGTCGCAATGCTGCCCGCGCTATAGTAAATCCCGGTCGCTTTACCCTTCGCATGCGGAAAGCGTGCGGCCATAAGCGTTAAACCGATTTGCACAACGCCCCCGGCGGAAGAAAAACCGATGACAAACGCAAAGATAATGACCACGTAGGGTGTCGGATGCAGACAAACCATCAGCAGTGCGACAAATGAGATAAACGTATACAGCATCAGCATCGATGTCGCGCGTTCTGCTTTTCGCGCCAGCGGAGCGGTGATCAGCACACACAGTAGAGAGCCGCAGGTATAAATGCTTAACAGTTTGATAGATAACGTATAGGACATTCCGGCGACAAACTGTCCGTATTGCGCCAGCCACTGGCTTACCAGGTAAAATGTTGCCATTGCGATGTAGCCGTACAGGGTGTAACTGGCAAGGTCGAGCAGGGAGCAACGATGTTCAGGTTGTGCGGTTTCCCGTTCTGCAGGTTGAGCCCGGATGACGGTATGAGGCCCGGGGTGTGGCGGAAACCGACAGCGAAACAAAAATACGCCGTTGAGTACCATAACGGCTGCAGCCAGCAGGAAGGACCAGCCAAACCAAAGTTCGGCCCACACCAGCAGACTGATAATCATTGGCAGCAGGAATTGACCGCTGGAGACGAAGGCTTTTATCAAAATATTGGCCGTGCTGGGTGAGCGGGGGAACGCCTCCATCAGGCTGGGATAGGTTCCGGCATCGAGAAAACTGTTTGCCATTCCTGCTAAAAAACCAAAAGCATAGGCAAGAACAATACTGTGAGTATTTATGATGCCAATAAAGAAAATCAGGTAGCAGGTCATACCAAGGATAATAAATGGTCTGCGACCGTAGCGATCGGAAAGCATCCCTGCCACTAATAAAACGCTTAAGCGGCCGATACCGAGTGAGGAAATAACAATCGAGACGCCCGCAGCATTGGTTTGCCACTGTTGTTCCAGCGAAGACATATTGAGGCTCATCAGAATGACCCCCATGCCGTGAACCAGGTAATTTAGGTACAGCCCTATCGCAGTGGAGAAATAGGTGTTTTTCATAATGTGTTACTCAGCGAAGAGGCTAAATAGGTATGGCGTTGCAATCTCTTAACACATACGCTCGAGATCGTGAGCATAGAGTTCAACAGCAGCCGACTGATAGATTTTCCAGTCGAGAAAACCATCGTGGTGATAAACCGCCTGAAAAGCGTTCAGATCGGGGAAAAAACGCATGGTGTTATTACCGATACGGTTATTTATTTTGTCGATAATTGCATTAATTCTTAACTTCCTCCTGGCTTTCATTTCTGAACAAATGCGGATGATGTCGTCTGGAATTTCTCTTTCACCCTTTTCCCATTGTTGCCAGGCGGAAACATTGTCATCGCGCGCGATATACCTCGCGCTTTCTTCCACCGTCATAGCAAAAATATGGCGGATCGCCTGTAGCTCTAATGCGTTCATTATTTGGTCACTTCATAAAAGACGTTAGAATAGTAATAACATTGCTGTGGATATTTCGGCTTGAAGAGAGTCACAGTATTTTGTGCAATATTATTTGTTCCTTGACGGGGAAGATAATGTGTTGGTGCGTTAAGGTTGGTGGAGTGGCGCGCGAAGGATAAAAAAAAGCCCATCGTGGGAGATGGGCAAAGACTACACACAGCAATTCGTTGTTTCACTCAGGGGATTTCCATGCTTATAAATCAATGTGTTGATCTAAAGCCATGGGCTAATAGTAGGCATAGTGATTTTTTACGTCGATCAGATTCATCTCAATAGTTTAAAAACTGTAAAGGATTTGCGACACAAATGATTATTTTAAGAAAGACAAGGTTAGGTCTAATCCCGCAAGAGGGAGGATTGATTAGTATTGTTAAACAATCAGGCGGCGCTGCCGCCTGATGTTGGATTACTTATTGCGTTCGATTTCAGCAATTTCTTCGAGGATTTCATCCGGATTGGTACCTGGCGCAGGAGCTTCGTTTACCCAGGCGGAGAACAGACGCCAGGAAACGGCCAGTACCACTGGGCCGATAAACAGACCAATCATGCCGAAGGCAATCAGTCCACCGATGACCCCGGAGAGAATCAGGATCAGTGGCAAATCGGCACCCATACGAATCAGCATCGGTCGAATCACGTTATCCAGTGTTCCGACCACGCCGCTCCACACCAACAGCACGGTGCCCCAGGTGGAATCCCCCGTCCAGTATAGCCAGATAATGGCCGGAATCAGCACCGGCAACGGCCCCAGCTGCACCAGACAAGACAGGATCATCAATACCGCCAGCAGCGTGGCGTAAGGCACGCCGGTTACCGCCAGACCAATTCCCCCGAGCACTGCCTGCACCAGAGCGGTGACCACAACGCCTAATGCGACTGCGCGAATGGCTTGCGCGGCCAGCAAAATGGCAGCATCGCCACGTTTAGAGGCAAGACGGCAAGCGAAGTGACGAATACCTAATGCGACCTGTTCACCGCGCCAGTACAACAGGGCACTGAACAGCAGCATCAGACCACAGTGCATCATAAAGCGGCCGATATGCGCGGCCTGACCGACGAACCAGGTGGTGGTGGTACCGATATAAGGACGAACCTTGGCCATAATGGCCGAGCCGCCCATATCCAGTAAGCTGTGCCATGCGCCATACATTTTGGCACCCACCAGTGGAATGCTGTTCAACCATGCCAGATCCGGTAGCGTCATATCACCTGCGGTTACGGCATGGATTAGCGGCCCGCTGCCATCGACGATACTGTTAACCAGCAGCGCGATGGGGATGATGAACAACAGCACTAACAACAGCGTCATCACCAGTACGGCAAGTGAACGGCGTCCCCAGAGCAATTTTTGTAAGCGTAGCAGGATAGGCCAGGTCGCAATGACAATCGTGCCTGCCCAGGCAAAACCAAGGATAAAGGGCTGAACAATCCAGAGACAGGCCACAATCAGGATGGCTAAAAACAGCACCGATAGCAGCACTTGTGCAATATCCCTGGGCTGACGGAAATTTACCATAAATACTTTTCACCTTTGTCTTTGCGCCAGAACGTTGACGCGACGTGAATACTTAAATGACACCCTGTAATGATGAGCAATTTCAGCGGTTTTGAACAGGCGGATTCTGCCTGTAAATCTGCTGAGCGTATTAGAAAAAAATGTGATACAACAAACAAAGCAACACGCAAACGATTAAATTCACAACACAGACCGCAGGAAAGGGTCACTATAATGATTCCACAAATTTCTCAGGCGCCAGGTGTCGTTCAACTGGTGCTCAATTTTTTGCAGGCGCTGGAGCAGCAAGGATTCACGGGTGATACGGCAACGAGCTATGCCGATCGTCTGACAATGTCGACGGATAACAGTATTTATCAGCTGCTTCCTGATGCTGTCGTTTTCCCTCGTTCAACCGCAGATGTGGCGCTAATCGCCCGTCTGGCGGCAGAACCGCTTTTCTCGTCGTTGATTTTTACCCCACGCGGCGGCGGCACCGGGACCAACGGTCAGGCGCTGAATCAGGGCATTATTGTTGATATGTCCCGCTATATGAGCCGCATTATTGAAATCAACCCGCAAGAAGGTTGGGTGCGGGTAGAAGCCGGGGTGATAAAAGACCAGCTCAACCAGTTTCTGAAGCCATACGGCTATTTCTTTGCCCCCGAATTATCCACCAGTAACCGGGCAACGCTCGGCGGGATGATCAACACCGATGCGTCCGGGCAAGGATCGTTGGTTTACGGTAAAACTTCCGATCATGTGTTGGGCATCCGTGCGGTGCTGATGGGCGGTGATATTCTGGATACCCAGCCCATGCCGGTCGAGCTTGCCGAAATGCTGGGTAAAAGCAATACCACGATTGGCCGTATCTATAAGACCGTTTATGAGCGTTGTCGTGATAACCGACAGCTGATCATGGATAAATTCCCGAAACTTAATCGCTTCCTGACGGGTTACGATCTGCGGCACGTCTTTAACGATGAGATGACCGAATTTGATTTAACCCGCATTCTTACCGGCTCTGAAGGTTCGCTGGCGTTTATCACCGAAGCCCGCCTTGATATCACGCCACTGCCCAAAGTCAGACAGTTGGTTAACGTTAAGTACGATTCGTTTGATTCGGCGTTGCGTAACGCGCCGGTGATGGTGGAAGCGCGCGCACTGTCGGTAGAAACCGTCGACTCCAAAGTACTCAATCTGGCGCGTGAAGACATCGTCTGGCACTCGGTAAGCGAACTGATTACCGATGTAGCGGATAAAGAGATGCTGGGCCTGAATATTGTCGAGTTTGCCGGTGACGACGAAACCTTGATTAATTCGCAAGTCAGCGCACTCTGCGAACGCCTGGATGGGTTAATCGCTCGTCAGGAAGCGGGCGTTATTGGCTGGCAGCTGTGTACCGAGCTGGCGGGTGTCGAACGTATTTACGCCATGCGTAAAAAGGCCGTCGGTCTGCTGGGCAATGCAAAAGGTTCAGCGAAGCCAATTCCATTTGCCGAGGATACCTGCGTTCCACCGGAGCATCTGGCTGACTATATTGCCGAGTTTCGCGCGCTGCTCGACAGCCATGGTCTGAGTTACGGCATGTTCGGCCACGTGGATGCTGGGGTGCTGCACGTCAGACCGGCGTTGGATATGTGCGACCCGCAGCAGGAAGTGCTGATGAAACGCATTTCTGATGATGTCGTCGCGCTGACGGCAAAATATGGCGGTCTGTTGTGGGGTGAGCACGGGAAAGGTTTCCGTGCGGAATACAGTCCGGCATTTTTCGGTGATGAACTGTATCGTGAACTGCGCAAAGTGAAATCGGTGTTTGATCCGCAAAACCGGCTCAATCCCGGCAAAATCTGTCCACCGGAAGACGTTGATGCGCCGATGATGAAAGTGGACGCGGTGAAACGCGGAACGTATGACCGTCAAATCCCGCTGGCCGTACGCCAGGAGTGGCGTGGGGCAATGGAGTGTAATGGCAACGGGTTATGCTTTAACTTCGATGCGAAAAGCCCCATGTGTCCGTCGATGAAAATCAGCCTTAACCGTATCCATTCTCCGAAAGGGCGAGCTACGCTGGTACGTGAATGGCTGCGTCTGTTGGCCGATCGCGGGATCGATCCTGTGCAACTGGAAAAAGAGCTACCGGAGAAACGCGCCAGTTTACGCACGCTGATTACCCGTACCCGCAACAGCTGGCATGCACGCAAGGGCGAATACGATTTCTCGCACGAAGTAAAAGAGGCGATGTCAGGGTGCCTGGCGTGTAAAGCCTGTTCCACACAGTGTCCGATTAAAATTGATGTGCCGGAGTTTCGCTCACGCTTCCTGCAGCTGTACCACACGCGTTATCTGCGCCCGTTGCGCGATCATATGGTGGCGACCGTTGAGAGCTATGCACCGCTAATGGCGCGGGCGCCTAAAACGTTTAACTTCTTCATCAATCAGCCGCTGGTGCGAAATCTGGCTAAAAAGCACATTGGAATGGTTGATTTACCGCTGTTGTCTGCGCCATCGCTGCAACGCCAACTGGTGGGACATCGTTCCGCCAATATGACGCTGGAACAGCTCGAATTACTCAGCCTCGAGCAAAAAGCCCGTACGGTGCTGGTGGTGCAGGACCCTTTCACCAGCTATTACGATGCGCAGGTGGTCGCTGATTTTATACGTCTGGTAGAAAAACTGGGTATGCAGCCGGTACTGCTGCCGTTTTCGCCAAATGGCAAGGCGCAGCACATTAAAGGCTTTTTAAACCGTTTTGCCAAAACGGCGAAAAAGACATCCGAGTTTCTTAACCGTGTAGCGAAGCTGAATATTCCGATGGTGGGAGTTGATCCGGCGCTGGTGCTTTGTTATCGCGATGAATACAAGCTGGTGCTGGGAGAACTGCGGGGTGATTTCCATGTGCTGCTGGCCAACGAATGGTTATCGAAAGCTGTGGAAACACAGCAGTCAGTCGCTGTTGGCGGTGAACCGTGGTACTTCTTTGGCCACTGTACCGAAGTGACGGCTTTGCCGGGCGCGCCTGCACAGTGGGCGACTATTTTTGCTCGCTTTGGCGCAAAGCTGGAGAACGTCAGCGTGGGATGCTGTGGTATGGCTGGCACCTACGGGCACGAAGTGAAAAATCACCAAAACTCATTGGGGATCTATGAGTTATCATGGCACCAGGCAATGCAACGATTGCCACGTAACCGTTGTCTGGCTACAGGGTACTCCTGTCGCAGCCAGGTTAAACGCGTTGAAGGTACGGGCGTTCGCCACCCATTACAGGCACTGCTGGAGATTATAGGATGATCTGGAAACGTGAAGTCACACTCGAGGCGCTTAATGCCATGGGTCAAGGAAATATGGTTGGGTTGCTCGATATTCGTTTTGTGCACATTGGCGACGATACGCTGGAAGCGACGATGCCGGTGGACCATCGCACCAAACAACCCTTTGGTTTGTTGCACGGCGGCGCATCCGTGGTGCTGGCGGAAAGTATTGGTTCGGTAGCGGGATACCTTTGTACTCAGGGTGAGCAGAAAGTGGTGGGCCTGGAGATCAACGCCAACCATATCCGTTCTGCACGGGAAGGGCACGTCAGGGGCGTATGTCGCGCGTTACATACTGGTTCTCGTCACCAGGTGTGGCAAATAGAAATATTCGATGAGCAGGGACGATTGTGCTGCACGTCGCGTCTGACGACCGCAATTTTGTGATGCATATTGCTTTTGGTCATTATCTGCACAGGGAATGGTGTTATACTGTGCAGGTTTTGAACACAAGCGAGGATGATATGTCTACCCAATTAGACCCGGCCCAACTGGCAATAGAGTTTTTACGTCGTGATAAAACCGATCTTTCACCGGCTCAGTACCTGAAAAGGCTGAAACAGCTTGAGCTGGAGTTTGCAGATCTGTTAGCACTCTCTTCAACTGAACTGAAAGAAGAGATCTATTTTGCCTGGCGCATGGGCGTTCATTGATTCCGGTATGCTTATCGTAACGAAACCCCGACATGCGTTCGGGGTTATTTTTTGCCTTAAATCTTCATTACCACTTCATCTCGCCACTGTTAACCTTCGCACTTAGTTCCAGCGAGCTTACGTCCGCCAGATCTGGCCATGCTGCCGTCATGGTTTTAATCACATAGTCCGATCCTTTCTTCGCCCCTAGCGCCTGCTCAAACGACTGCAAATAGTCCTGAGTGAAGCGGATCGCTTTATCGCCGGTTGGGCGTTCACCAATGTAATGACCCGGGACCACCTGAGTGGGCTGTAAGCTCTGCATTTCGCTCAGCACGCTACGCCATGCACTACGTTGTTGTTCAGACTGTGTATCCGCCGTCCAGACGTGAATACCTGAAGCCACGCCTGTGCCGCCAATAATGGCTCGATTCGCCGGGATCCAGATATACGCTGCATATTCGTTGGAGTGACGCAGTTCCAGCGTTTCGCCATCAACCGTGAACTGTGTTTGCGTAGTCGCCTGCGGAACGGTGAGCGATGTTGGCGCGCCGTCCTTCATTTGTGGGCCCCAGAATTGCAGCTTGGCCTCTTTGGTGGCGCGGATATGGTCTACCACCTGCGGCGTTGCCAGGACTTTTACCTGTGGGAAGGCTTTGACGATGGGTTGCAGACCAAAATAGAAATCCGGATCGCCGGAAGTGATCACGATAGCCTTCAGCGTTTTACCGCTGGCGCGAATCATCTGAACCAACTGTTCGCCATCTTTGGTGCTGAACTGGGCGTCAAACAAAATCGCCTCTTTTGGGCCAGACACCAGCGTCGAAGAAACCGGGAAAATAGCCTTATCCTGTGGATTATAGACGTCCAGCTGTAGCGGCGCGGCGAAAGCTGAAGACGCAAACAGAGGTAACAGCAGAGCCAGAGTTTTAATTTTCATACCAGGTAACCTTGTGCAGGAAATTGTCTTTTGATAGTTCCCGTATTTTAAGGCAATTCGGATCTGTTAGAATTCCCTCATTAGGACATGCTGAGTTTCATAAAACGATCGGATGGGATGCAATGGACAGAGTGATGGCGGCAACGGTATTCAACCATATCTGTGATTTGGGCAGTCTGAGCGCTGCCGCGCGTGCGCTGGGGCTTTCCCGTCCGATGGTCAGTCGTTACCTCGACGAGATGGAAAAATGGGCAGGTGCAAGGCTTATCCATCGCTCATCGCGTCGCTTGACGATCACGCCAGCGGGTGAAGAGGCATTACTGAAGACGCGTTCTCTGGCGCAACTTTCGCTGGACATAGGTGCCGCCAGTGGAGCGCAAATTCCCTCCGGCACGCTACGTGTGGCCTGCGCCCATTTTACTGCCATGCATATTCTTGCTCCGGTTCTGCCGTCGTTTATGGAGCAATATCCGCAATTACGTATTGAGGTGGAGATCAATAATCAACCGGTAAGCCTTGTGGGGGAACGCATCGATGTGGCGATCCGCATAACGGAAAATCCCGAGCCAGGAACCATCGCCCGTCGGTTGGGCGACTGTAAATCGGTACTTTGCGCGTCCGCAGATTATTTGCATCAACATGGCACGCCTGAGACAATCGACGATCTCACACGGCACAATTGCCTTTACTACAGCGGTTTTGCCGGACAATCCTGGCACTTTGTGGATGCTCAGGGGCAGTCTGTCTCCGTTGCAATCAAAGGGAATTTGAGTGCAGGGATCTCTTCGCTGCTCTGCGAGTCGGCGGTGTCAGGAATGGGGATCGCGTTGGTGCCAGAGCTGGAGGCGCAGGAAGGGCTGGCGCAGGGAAAGCTAATTCGATTACTGCCAGAACTTCAACCTAAATGCCTGCCGATTTATGGTTTATACCTTTCACGTGAACATCAACCCGCAGGGCTACGCCTGCTGCTGGACACGCTCAGTGAGGCACAGTGTTAAATATGTGATTGAACGCGTTTATAAAAGAGTCAAACCGCAATTAGTGTTAAAAAAAACTAATCAGTGTATGAGATTCTTCTTATCGCCCCTTCAAGAGCTAAGCCAATATGAGTGCCGGAGATAAGCGCCGGATGGGGCCGGAACCCTTAAGCCTGCCAACAAGCAGACTTAAGGGTTTTTTGTTGCTTGTTTATTATTTGAATTGTTTTTCCCTACCTTCATCCCCACCTATCCCTTAAATAGACATTTTCTATACATCTTTTGTCATTTGACCTGACTGAACGATTGGATTTCCATAATCCATTATTAATCAATGCATTGAACAAAATAATCCATCCCTGTAAACCCTCGCTGCAGGGTCTATGCTTAGTAAAAGTAGCCAAAAAGGGCGATTAACCCGAATGCCCCTGCTGTTGAGGGGTTGAAGTGATAATCATTATCACTAACATGATGTTATAGCTTTAAAGCTAGTGACTCGAGGTAACCCTATGGAATTGCATTCAGGAACATTTAACCCGGACGATTTTGCCTGGCGTGGACTGACGTTAACGCCAGCGGCTGCGGCGCATATCCGTGAGCTGGTGGCAAAGCAACCTGACATGTTGGGCGTACGGTTAGGCGTGAAGCAAACAGGGTGCGCGGGATTCGGCTACGTGCTGGATACCGTCCGCCAACCTGAAAAAGACGATCTGCTGTTTGAAACGGAGGGCGCCAGACTTTATGTGCCGTTGCAGGCGATGCCGTTCATTGACGGCACAGAAGTCGATTTCGTTCGCGAAGGATTAAACCAGTTATTTAAATTTCATAACCCGAAAGCCCAGAACGAATGCGGCTGTGGCGAAAGTTTTGGGGTATAGGCGGTACTATGTCTCGTAATACTGAAGCAACTGACGATGTCAACACCTGGGCTGGCGGGCACCTTAATTACAAAGAGGGCTTCTTCACCCAACTGCAAACCGATGAGCTGGCAAAAGGGATCAATGAAGATGTCGTGCGCGCGATTTCGGCAAAACGAAATGAACCCGACTGGATGCTGGAATTTCGCCTGAATGCCTTTAAAGCGTGGCTGACCATGGAAGAACCACACTGGCTTAAAGCGCATTACGACAAACTGAATTATCAGGAGTACAGCTATTACTCCGCACCTTCCTGCGGTAACTGCGATGAAACCTGTGCTTCTGAACCGGGAGCGGTACAGCAAACGGGCGCGAATGCATTTTTAAGCAAAGAGGTTGAGGACGCATTCGAACAGCTTGGCGTGCCGGTACGTGAAGGCAAAGAAGTGGCGGTTGATGCTATTTTCGACTCGGTATCGGTAGCGACCACCTATCGCGACAAACTGGCGGAGCAGGGCATTATTTTCTGTTCGTTCGGTGAGGCCATTCACGATCATCCTGAGCTGGTAAAACAGTACCTGGGCACGGTTGTCCCCGGCAATGACAATTTCTTTGCCGCGCTGAATGCGGCGGTGGCATCTGACGGCACGTTTATTTATGTACCGAAAGGCGTGCGTTGCCCAATGGAGCTGTCGACCTATTTCCGTATCAATGCGGAAAAAACCGGGCAGTTTGAACGCACCATTCTGGTTGCGGATGAGGGCAGCTACGTCAGCTATATCGAAGGTTGTTCAGCCCCGGTGCGCGACAGTTACCAACTACACGCGGCGGTGGTGGAAGTCATCATCCACAAAGATGCCGAAGTGAAATACTCCACGGTGCAAAACTGGTTTCCCGGCGATGGCAATACGGGCGGTATTTTGAATTTCGTCACCAAGCGCGCACTCTGCGAAGGCGAAAACAGCAAAATGTCGTGGACGCAGTCGGAGACCGGCTCGGCCATTACCTGGAAATACCCAAGCTGCATTTTGCGTGGCGACAACTCGATCGGCGAATTCTACTCAGTCGCGCTGACCAGTGGACATCAGCAGGCCGATACCGGCACCAAAATGATCCACATTGGCAAAAACACCAAATCGACCATTATCTCGAAAGGGATCTCCGCCGGACACAGTCAGAACAGTTATCGCGGCTTAGTGAAAATCATGCCGACCGCTACTAACGCCCGCAACTTTACCCAATGCGACTCGATGTTGATCGGTGCGGATTGCGGGGCACACACCTTCCCGTATGTGGAGTGTCGTAACAATAGCGCCCAGCTTGAACATGAAGCCACCACGTCGCGTATTGGTGAAGACCAGTTGTTTTACTGCCTGCAGCGCGGCATCAGTGAAGAGGATGCCATTTCTATGATCGTGAATGGTTTCTGTAAAGACGTGTTCTCTGAACTGCCGCTGGAGTTTGCCGTGGAAGCGCAAAAACTTCTCGCCATAAGTCTTGAGCACAGCGTCGGTTAAATTTTAAGGAAAGCACATGTTAAGCATCAAAGATTTACAGGTCAGTGTGGAAGATAAGGCGATCCTGCGTGGGTTGAGCCTTGAGGTTCGCCCCGGAGAAGTCCACGCCATTATGGGACCAAACGGTTCAGGGAAAAGTACGCTTTCTGCAACTCTCGCTGGACGGGAAGACTACGACGTCACTGGCGGAACGGTAGAGTTCAATGGCAAAGATTTACTGGAACTGTCGCCGGAAGACCGGGCCGGTGAAGGGATCTTCATGGCATTCCAGTATCCGGTGGAAATCCCTGGCGTCAGTAACCAGTTTTTCCTGCAAACGGCGCTGAATGCGGTGCGAAGTTACCGTGGCGAAGAGTCGCTGGACAGGTTCGACTTCCAGGACCTGATGGAAGAGAAAATTGCGCTGCTGAAGATGCCGGAAGATTTGCTCACGCGCTCGGTAAACGTCGGTTTCTCCGGCGGTGAGAAAAAACGTAATGACATTCTGCAAATGGCCGTACTGGAGCCTCAGTTGTGCATTCTTGATGAGTCAGATTCCGGCCTGGATATTGATGCGCTGAAAATCGTTGCGGATGGCGTGAACTCGCTGCGTGACGGGAAACGCTCATTCATTATCGTCACTCACTATCAGCGCATCCTGGACTATATCAAACCCGATTTTGTTCACGTTCTCTACCAGGGGCGAATTGTGAAGTCCGGCGATTTTACGCTGGTCAAACAACTGGAGGAGCAAGGTTATGGCTGGCTTAGCGAACAGCAGTAACGTGCTGCAACAGTGGCACCATCTGTTTGAGACGCAAGGGGAGACACGCTCACACCATGCGCAGCAGCACTTGCAACAGATGCTGCGTCTGGGGCTGCCAACGCGTAAACATGAGGACTGGAAATACACGCCGCTGGAGGGATTAACCAACAGCCAGTTTGTCAGTCATGTCGCTGAGATAACGTCAGCCCAATGTGCAGCGTTGTCGCCGACAATTGATGCTGTACGACTGGTGTTTGTTGACGGGCAATTCTTTCCAACGCTCAGCGACAGCACAGACGGTAGCGGTTTTGACATTACCATTGACGATGCGCGCCAGGCGCTGCCAGCGGCTATCCAACCGGAAGTGTTTTTGCACCTTACCGAAAGCCTGTCCCGTAGCGTAACGCACATTCAGGTGAAGCGTAACCAGCGCCCCGCGAAACCGCTGCTGCTGCTGCATATAACCCAGGGGCTGGCGGGCGACGAGGTGAATACGGCGCACTATCGCCACCATCTGGAGCTAGCGGAAGGCGCAGAAGCCACCGTCATTGAACACTATGCCAGCCTCAGCGAGCGTCGCCATTTCACTGGCGCACGCTTAACGATGAACGTCGCGGCAAACGCCCATTTGCGCCATATCAAACTGGCGTTCGAAAATCCCCTCAGCCACCACTTCGCGCATAATGACATTCAATTGGGCGCGGATGCTACTGCCGTTAGCCACAGTTTCTTGCTTGGTGATGCGGTATTGCGCCATAACACCAGTACGCAGCTTAACGGCGAAAACACCACGCTTCGGCTGAACAGTCTGGCGATGCCGGTGAAAAATGAAGTCTGTGATACACGGACCTGGCTTGAGCACAATAAAGGGTATTGCAACAGTCGCCAGCTGCATAAAACGATTGTCAGCGATAAGGGGCGGGCGGTATTCAATGGTCTGATCAACGTCGCCCAGCACGCTATCAAAACCGACGGTCAGATGACCAACAATAATCTGTTGCTCGGAAAGCTGGCGGAGGTGGATACCAAGCCACAGCTCGAAATCTACGCCGACGACGTGAAATGCAGCCACGGGGCGACGGTAGGACGGATCGACGACGAGCAGATGTTCTATCTGCGTTCACGCGGAATCGGTCAGCAGGATGCTCAACACATGATTCTCTATGCGTTTGCCGCTGAGCTGACGGAAGCCCTGGGCGATGAAACGCTGAAACAACAGGTACTGGCGCGGATCGCCCAACGCTTGCCGGGAGGCGCAGCATGACATTTCCCATTGAAAAAGTACGGGCAGACTTTCCGGTCCTGACGCGTGAAGTGAACGGTTTACCGTTGGCGTATCTGGACAGCGCTGCCAGCGCGCAAAAACCCAATCAGGTGATTGATGCCGAGGCCGAGTTTTATCGTCACGGCTATGCGGCGGTCCACCGCGGTATTCATACGCTGAGCGCCCAGGCCACGGAAAAAATGGAAAATGTGCGCAAGCTTGCCTCGTTGTTTATTAACGCCCGCTCAGCGGAAGAGCTGGTGTTTGTTCGTGGTACGACGGAAGGCATCAATCTGGTGGCGAACAGCTGGGGCAGCAGCAATGTGCGAGCGGGCGATAACATTATCATCAGCGAAATGGAGCACCACGCCAATATTGTGCCCTGGCAGATGCTGTGTGCCCGCGTAGGGGCAGAGCTGCGTGTTATTCCGCTCAATGCCGATGGTACGTTGCAGCTGGAGACGCTGCCGACGCTGTTTGACGATCGTACGCAACTGCTGGCGATTACCCACGTTTCTAACGTGTTGGGTACCGAGAACCCGTTATCGGAAATGATTGAGCTAGCGCATCAATACGGCGCAAAAGTGTTGGTGGATGGCGCGCAGGCGGTGATGCATCATCAGGTGGATGTCCAGGCACTGGATTGCGATTTTTATGTTTTCTCCGGGCATAAACTTTATGGACCAACCGGTATTGGCGTTCTGTATGCCAGAGAGTCGCTGTTGCAGGAGATGCCACCCTGGGAAGGCGGTGGTTCAATGATTGCGACGGTGAGTTTGAGTCAGGGAACAACGTGGGCCAAAGCCCCCTGGCGTTTTGAAGCCGGAACGCCAAACACCGGAGGTATTATCGGACTCGGCGCGGCTATTGAGTATGTTTCAGCACTGGGGCTTACTGAAATCAGCGAATATGAACAGTTCATGATGCGCTATGCATTGGAGCAGCTGGCAGATGTACCTGATTTGACGCTCTACGGGCCGGATAACCGCCTGGGTGTGATTGCATTTAACCTTGGTAAACATCACGCCTTTGACGTCGGCAGTTTTCTTGATAACTATGGAATAGCCGTGCGGACGGGACATCACTGCGCTATGCCGCTGATGGCCTACTATAACGTTCCTGCTATGTGCCGGGCGTCGATTGCAATGTACAACACCCATGAAGAAGTGGATCGCCTGGTAACGGGCCTCAAGCGTATTCATCATTTACTGGGCTAACAGGGAGGCGTTATGGCTGCGCTACCGGATAAAGAAAAGTTGTTGCGTAATTTTCTGCGTTGCGCTAATTGGGAAGAGAAATACCTGTACATTATTGAGCTGGGTCAGCGTTTGCCGGAATTAAACGACGACCTACGCTGCCCGGAAAATAGCATCCAGGGATGTCAAAGTCAGGTATGGATTGTTATGAACCAGAATGGCGAAGGGATTATTGAATTACAGGGCGACAGTGATGCGGCAATTGTTAAAGGACTTATTGCCGTGGTATTCATTTTGTATGATCGCATGACGGCCCAGGATATTGTGAATTTTGATGTGCGTCCGTGGTTTGAAAAAATGGCGCTCGCACAGCACCTCACACCGTCTCGTTCACAAGGGCTGGAGGCGATGATTCGGGCTATTCGCGCCAAAGCCGCAACTCTTAGCTAAACTGATAAAACACGTTAACTTTCAGACCGACTTGAAAGCGTTCGTGTAAGGCAACGCAGTGACTCGTAAGCCGGATTGGGCGCTCGCCGCGGTCCGGCAAGAACGCCAGGGGGGTGAGTGAGTATGAAACGCGCGTCTGTTATTACGTTAATGCTAATCGGCGCTTACAGCGCTATTCAGGCCGCATGGGCGGTCGATTATCCTTTGCCCCAGGCGAATAGCCGCCTTGTTGGGCAAAACCAAACCTACACCGTGCAGGAAGGCGATAAAAACCTACAGGCGATAGCCCGTAAGTTTGATACCGCTGCCATGCTGATCCTTGAAGCCAACAATACTATTGCCCCCGTACCTAAACCCGGAACCCTGATTACTATTCCCTCACAATTACTGCTGCCGGATGCACCACGCGAAGGCATTATTGTGAATCTGGCGGAACTGCGTCTGTATTACTTCCCGCCGGGAGAGAATATTGTTCAGGTATTCCCAATTGGTATCGGTTTGCAGGGGCTGGAAACGCCGGTAATGGAAACCCGGGTTGGGCAGAAAATCCCGAATCCTACCTGGACCCCTACACCAGGCATCCGTAAACGCTCTCTGGAGCGCGGCATCACATTACCGCCTGTTGTACCTGCCGGGCCAAATAACCCGTTAGGACGCTTTGCACTGCGTCTGGCGCATGGAAACGGTGAGTATCTGATCCATGGCACCAGCGCGCCGGACAGCGTGGGCCTGCGTGTGAGTTCTGGTTGTATTCGCATGAACGCGCCGGACATTAAAGCACTGTTTGCTCAGGTCCGCACAGGCACGCCGGTCAGGGTGATTAATGAGCCGATAAAATATTCGATTGAGCCAAACGGCATGAGGTATGTCGAAGTGCATCGACCGCTGTCGCCGGAAGAGGAACAAAACGTCCAGACCATGCCGTATGTGCTGCCAGCCGGATTTACCCAGTTTAAAGACAATAAAGCGGTGGATAACAATCTGGTGGAAAGGGCGTTGTATCGTCGCGCAGGTTATCCAGTCACCGTCACTGCCGGGCAAGCATCGGTCGCGAGTAATGGGCCAGAAGTGAAGTCTGCGCAAAATGGCGTGCCGGGAGGAGATGCTGAGGTACGCGCTACGCAATAACAGGGAAGGGGAATTCAGAGCAAAAAAAATGGCGCACAAAGTGCGCCATTTTTATTACACAGATACTATTACTTGCGGTATTTAGTAGCTGCGTTGTCCAGACGCTGGTTAGCGCGAGCTGCGTCATCTTTAGCAGCCTGAACGTCGGAACGCATTGCGTTCACGTCGTTGCTCAGCTGGTCAACTTTAGCGTTCAGAGTCTGAACGTCAGAAGACAGCTGATCGATTTTAGCGTTGCTGGAGCAACCTGCCAGCAGAGTAGAACCCAGGATTACCGCGCCCAGTACCAGTTTAGTACGATTCATTATTAATACCCTCTAGATTGAGTTAATCTCCATGTAGCGTTACAAGTATTACACAAACTTTTTTATGTTGAGAATATTTTTTTGATGGGAATGCACTTATTTTTGATCGTTCGCTCAAAGAAGCATCGAATTGTGCAAAAACGGCTAAAAACCCGAGTGAAAACAGAAAGCTTCCATCGGATTCATCTTAGATAATCACGGATTAGATAGTGAAATCCGATTTGATTTTTTATTAATTGTAGCTATCGATAAAATAAAAAAAGCGCCACCAGGGCGCTTTTTTAAGCAAATTAATTCGCGATGGAATTATTACAGCACGTGAACGGATGCGGTGTTGGTGGTGCCGCTCGGAACCAGTGCACCAGAAACCATAACCACAACGTCACCTTTTTGAGCCAGACCGCTTTCCAGAGCGACTTCTTTACCCAGACGATAGAAATCATCGGTAGAGCTGATTTCTTTAACCACCTGTGCAACAACGCCTTTGCTCAGCACCAGTTGACGCGCGGTAGTTTCGTTGGTGGTCAGCGCCAGGATGGTGGCATCCGGGAAGTATTTACGTACTGCGCGAGCAGATTTACCACCCTGGGTTGCGACGACGATCAGCGGCGCGTCCAGTTTTTCAGCAGTTTCAACCGCGCCACGGCAAACGGCTTCGGTGATGCGCAGTTTGCGGCTGTCGTTGTTGAAGTCCAGACGGCTGGTCATCACACGGTCAGTACGCTCACAGATGGTCGCCATGATGGTAACGGCTTCCAGCGGATATTTACCTTTTGCAGACTCGCCAGACAGCATTACTGCGTCGGTACCGTCGAGGATGGCGTTCGCTACGTCACCGGCTTCAGCGCGGGTCGGACGCGGGTTTTTGATCATGGAGTCCAGCATCTGGGTCGCAGTGATAACGACTTTACGTGCACGGATACATTTTTCGATGATCATCTTCTGCGCGAAGATAACTTCTTCAACCGGGATCTCAACGCCCATATCGCCACGCGCAACCATGATGCCGTCAGACGCTTCGAGGATTTCGTCGAAGTTGTTCAGGCCTTCCTGGTTTTCGATTTTGGAGATGATCTGGATGTTTTCGCCGCCGTGCGCTTTCAGGTGCTCACGGATTTCAACGACGTCAGAACGTTTACGGATAAAGGACGCTGCAACGAAGTCAACGCCTTGCTCGCAACCGAAGATCAGGTCTTGTTTGTCTTTTTCAGCCAGTGCTGGCAGCGCGATGGAAACGCCCGGCAGGTTAACGCCTTTGTTTTCGCCCAGGTCGCCGTTGTTCAGCACTTTACAGATAACTTTGTTACCTTCGATAGCGGTAACTTCCATGCCGATCAGACCATCGTCAACCAGAACGGTGTTGCCGACGGACAGATCTTTAGTGAAGCCTTCATAAGTAACAGCAACGATTTCGTTGTTGCCTACGACAGATTTGTCGGTGGTGAAGGTGAAGGTCTGGCCCGCTTTCAGGGAAACGTCGTTACCGCCTTCCAGTTTGATGGTACGGATTTCCGGACCTTTGGTGTCGAGCAGGATTGCGGCTTTCTTGCCGGTTTTGCTCATGACGTTGCGCAAGTTCTTGATGCGCTGACCGTGTTCTGCGTAGTCGCCGTGGGAGAAGTTCAGACGCATGACGTTCATGCCCGCGTCCAGCATTTTGGTTAACATCTCTTCGGATTCGGTTTTCGGACCGATGGTGCAAACAATTTTCGTCTTTTTCATGACAGTCTTAGTCTTTAAGTTGAGAAGGATATGGAAATCTGGCTCCCGCCGCGCACGGACGGGAAGCTAAACCTGAGTTACGAAAGTTGTGATGCCTCGCTCTAAGGATAGGTGACATCGAAAGAGCGTGCAGAGGAATGTGTGCTTGTGTTTCAGCCCAACGGGATGGTGAGTTTTGTAGTCGTTGAGTTTTACAGGTCAATGTGCTGAAACCATTCAAGAGACAATTGGCGCGCATTATACGCTGAAAATTATCAAAAAGGAAAATGGAAACAGCGTTTCAAAACACTTCTGTGCAGTTTTACAATAAATATTCATTAATTTGTTCATCGGTATGGATAAAGAGGTTATCGGGCGTTGCGTTCTGTTGCGCAACAAACTGCATTTAACATCCTGATGACTATGTTTTATACGGTTGACGTTGATCTTGTAATATATTTCTAAAAGTTATATCAAATTCGTTTTAATTCATTCTAAAAGCCAATTCCACTGATTACACTCGTTTGGACATCCATACTGCTAAACAGCTAAAAGCGATAGCAGAAGAACAATAAGCAGCAGCGGATACCCAAACGACATGATTGTCCTGAAAAATATTTCGAAAGTGTTTACGCCAGGCAGGCTTGCCATCACCGCTGTCGATAACGTCAATCTGACGGTTGAACAGGGGCAGATTTACGGAATTATTGGTTACAGCGGGGCAGGTAAAAGCACCTTAATTCGTTTGCTCAATGGTCTCGAAAAACCGACCTCCGGCAGCGTGACGATTAACGGCCACGATATCTCTGCCGCCAGTGGGGAATCGTTACGCCAGGCGCGACTGAAAATCAGCATGGTGTTTCAACACTTCAATTTGCTGTGGTCGCGGACCGTTAGCGAAAATATTGCTTTCTCTATGCAAATCGCCGGTGCGTCCAAAGCGTCCATCAAAGCGCGGGTTGCTGAACTGATTACGCTGGTTGGGCTGAGCGGTCGTGAAAATGCGTATCCTTCCCAGCTCAGCGGTGGGCAAAAGCAGCGTGTAGGAATTGCCCGCGCGCTGGCGAACAATCCGGATGTCCTGCTGTGTGACGAAGCCACCTCGGCGCTGGATCCGCAAACTACCGATCAGATCCTCGATTTACTCCTCGATATTAACCGTCGATTCAAATTGACCATTGTGCTGATCACTCATGAAATGCACGTAGTACGCAAAATCTGCGACCGCGTCGCGGTAATGGAAAACGGCAAGGTCGTTGAGGAAGGTGATGTGCTCAACGTCTTTACCCATCCTCAGCAGCCTATTACCCGACAATTTGTTCGTCAGGTGAGCCAGTACACCGAAGAAGACGAGTTTAATCCGCAACTGGCAAGCGAGTTGGGTGGGGTGGTTATCAAATTAACCTTTACCGGGCAACGTACCCATCGGCCTGTGGTTGGGGAATTGACCCTGCGCTATGGCCTGCCGTTCAACATCTTGCACGGCAAGATGACGCAAACCGCACACGGCGTGTTTGGTCAACTTTGGGTGCACGTGGTGGCCTCTGAGGAACAATTGAACAATATTTTGGCCGACCTGCGCCAGAGCGACATTGAAGGCGAGGTGATTCAACATGGCTGAAGAACTGTTTCCCCATCTGAAGTGGGATCAACTGTTAGCGGCAACCCAGGAAACGCTGTATATGACAGCTCTTTCGGGGGCGGCGACCTTTATCCTGGGCATCGCGCTTGGCCTGGCGTTGTTCCTGACAGCGCGCGGCGGATTATTCCCTAATCGCGCGGTATATAGCGCTATTTCACTGGTGGTGAATATCTTTCGTTCGATCCCATTCATCATTTTGATCGTGCTGCTTATCCCGTTTACCAAAGCGATGGTAGGCACCATTCTCGGCGCCAATGCCGCGTTGCCTGCGCTGATCGTGGGGGCCGCGCCGTTTTATGCGCGTCTGGTCGAAATCGCTCTGCGTGAAGTGGATAAAGGCGTTATTGAAGCGACGCGTTCGATGGGCGCACGGCTGAGCACGCTTATTTTTCGAGTTTTACTGCCGGAATCCTCTCCTGCTCTGGTGTCCGGGATCACCGTGACGCTAATTGCGCTGGTGAGCTACAGCGCGATGGCAGGGGTAATTGGTGCCGGTGGTTTAGGGAATTTGGCCTATCTGGAAGGATTCCAGCGCAACCACAGCGACGTCACGCTGGTGGCGACGGTGACGATTTTGCTCATTGTCTTCATCATCCAGCTTTGCGGCGATGTGATCACCTCTCTGTTAGATAAACGCTAATAAAATACGGAAACCATTATCATGAAAAAATCACTGACGTTACTCGCTGCAGCAACCTTAAGCGCCCTGAGCTTTGCCTCCTGGGCTGATACTCTGACCGTTGGCGCGTCTAACGTGCCGCATGCGGAGATCCTTGAACAGGCCAAACCGATTCTGGCGAAGCAGGGGATCGATCTGGAGATTAAACCGTTCCAGGATTACATTCTGCCGAACACTGCGCTGGCTGGCCGTGAGATTGACGCCAACTACTTCCAGCATATTCCGTACCTGAACAGCGTGATTAAAGATCATGCAGGCGATAAAACGTATGACTTCGTCAGCGCCGGAGCGATTCACATTGAGCCGATTGGTATCTATTCGAAAAAAGTGAAATCGCTTAAAGATCTACCGGAAGGCGGCAAAGTCATCATGCGTGATGCGGTATCTGAGGAAGGCCGAATTCTGTCGATTTTCGAAAAAGAGGGAGTGATCAAGCTGAAGCCGGGCGTGGATAAAGTAACCGCGCGCATTAGCGATATCGTCGAAAACCCGAAAAAGCTGAAGTTCCTGCCAAACGTGGAAGCCGCGCTGTTACCGCAGATGTATAACAACGACGAAGGTGATGCGGTGGTGATTAACGCCAACTACGCCATCGACGCCGGGCTGGATCCAGTGAAAGATCCTATTGCCGTTGAAAGTGGTGAAAACAACCCGTATGCCAACATCATTACCGTGCATCGTGGCGACGAGAAGAAAAAGGATATCGTAGCGCTGGTTGATGTCCTGCATTCAAAAGAGATCCAGGACTGGATCCGTACTAAATATAAAGGTGCGGTGATCCCGGTAAACAACTAATCCGCTTTTTGCCGGGTGGCGGCAGTGCTTTACCCGGCCTACGATGTCCTGTAGGCCGGGTAAAACGCGTTCGCAATGCCATGCGGCACCAGAGCTACACTCGCTCAATTCTCGCGGGCAACCCCTGACGCACCGACGCACCCGACACCCAGTCAAGCCAGGTATTGGCTACCTGTCGGGTTGGGTCCGCAAAACCCAACTCGTTGAGATTAATCCCCGACTTAATCTGCTCATCAAACGCCATCGGCTCACCGTCGAGGGTATGCCGTGCCGCGCCCATTTCTTTATGTCCGTAACCATGTTCAATGGCGATAACACCCGGCATGACGCCATGCAGCAGGCTTATCTGCGCTTGCGCCTGACCGCCTGGGGTAGTGATACGCACGATATCGCCGTGTGCTAAGCCATACCGCTGACCATCCTGTGGATTGAGCGCCACCAGATTAACCGGCTTCAGATGATGAAGGCGTGGGATCACCGCCGTGGCGCTGGACATGGTATTGGATTTAAAGGAAATCAGTTTCAACGGCCACTCTTGTTCCGGGAACAACTCCTCGACCGCACGTCCATCTGACAGACGTGAAGGATACCAGGCCGGGCAGCCGCTGAAGCGCTCGCCGGTAATCGCATGGCGGTGCGCGGCGACGTTCGCATTCCAGATTTGGAGCGGTTTTTCCCAGGCATTGCCGACGCGGTTATCAACTCGCCCGCTGTTGTCCGGCGCAAAGCGCCCGCCGCGGGAGTAGATAAACGCCACTCGGCTGATTTCATCGGTTTTCAACGTTTGGGTCATCACAGGCATGATCCGCTGGACCCCGGTCAGCGCTATGTCTTCCGGCTGTGCTTCAGCAACCGGAGCTTTGCCCATAAACGCAATATTGGCCGCGAGACGCAGGTAGTAATCTTCCGCACGGTTTAACGGATAGTGATTACCTTGCGGATCGGTAATTGCATTGTCGCCGAATCCAGGTAGCCCGATGCGCTTTGCCACTGCGATACAGAAAGACTCCATCGAGGCCGGTTGACCGTCAGCCGTGAGGCTGGTCGCCGATCTGACAACTGGCCAACGCGCGGTGGTGGCTTTGCTGGCCACGCCCGCCCACGGAGCGCTGAATCCCCAGCTTTCGAAGTTGTGGGTATCCGGCACGATGTAATCTGCCAGCGCCGTGGTTTCGTTCATAAAGGCGTCAATGGCAATAAACAGCGGCAGACGAGCAGGATCCTTGAGCTTTTCTTCCGCCACGCCGCGTAACCCCGCAATGCCGTAAAACGGGTTGGTCATGTTGGAGATCCAGGCTTTCAGCGGATAAGGGTAACCTTCAAGCGCCGAGACGAGGAGTTCGGTAAGCTGACCGGCGACAAACGGATACCACGGCGCTTTAGCCGGGAAGGGCGATTGCCCGGCAGCTACCTTATTGCGGTACTCTTCCGAAGACTCATAAGCGGTTTTACTGCGCGCGATGCTTAACCCTTTCGGTTTTACCTTCCCGGCGAAGCTGTCCATGTTGTAGCGCGGACCGTCGGTGGCGCCATTAAACTTGCCGCCGCCGACGAACACGCCGCCTTCAAGGCTGAGGTTACCAATAAGCGCATTGAGCATCATCACCGACCAGGCGTTATAAAATCCATTGCCTGCCATCATTCCGCCGTGCGTGATCACAGCCGCTTTACGCCCGTGGCGGGTGAATGCGTCGGCCAGAGCGGCAATGTCTGCTTCTGACACCCCACACTGCTGGTTGTACTGCGTTAGCGACAGTTTTTCTGCGGACTCACGCAGACACTGGAAGCTGCTTTTTACCGTTACTGTCTGCCCGTCGGCCAGCGTCACTTCACGGGTAACAAACAGCTGAGCGCGCGGGCAACTGCTGGCGACGACAATCTCACCGGCCTCGTTGACGACCATCGGCTCCTGGGCAGCGTTTGCACTCAGATGGGCGAGGGTCAGGTGTTGTCCGGCAAGCGTTGGAATTTCATCGGTAATCACCAGATGCGTTGCATTAGTCCAGCTTTTTTCTCCTGCCTGCTGCATGGCCTGCACGCCGGGAATGGCGAGATAATCAGCGTTATAGCGTTGTTTATCGATAATCCAGCTTATCATCCCCATAGCCAGCGCGGAGTCGCTTCCCGGTCGTACGGGTTGCCAGTGGCCGCGATCGTCAGCCAGCACCGTGGTTAATGGCAGGGCTGGCGCCACCACAACATAGCGGAAGTCGTCACGTAAACGGGCGCTGGCCAGCTGGCGGGCCTGGCGCTTAAACGGGTTGCCGGATTGCGCCGGAGAGGTGCCCATAAACAGCGCGAATTCGACGTTATCCCAGTCGGGTTTCACGTGGGTATTTTTATCCAGATCGCCCATTAACGCGCCGGAACCGGCCCGATAGGCCAGGCCGCAGTAAGCGCCATGAGCACCGAAGTTTTTACTGCCGAAACTGTTCAGTGCGAAGCGACGTAAAAAGGTATCACGTCCTTCATCGCTGGTATTGGTGACCAGCAGTTGATTGGATTTTGGGCCAAAGCCGGGATGTTTCGCATCAAGCGGTGTAGTGGGATCGTGGATAGCTCTCAGACCATCAACGTGGCCTTCACCAAACAAATCGCCACCTTCCACCACCTCTTTGATCAGCTGTTCGAAGCTGATGCGCTGCCATTTTCCCTCACCGCGTTTACCGACACGCTTCATAGGCTCCAGAATACGTAGCGGGCTGTACAGACCTTCGAGTAAGGTTGCGCCACGGGCGCAGGCGGTGGAACGTGCGTCAAGACCTGACTCCCCGGCCAGCTGTTCCAATGCCGTGGTAAAGGGGACAGAGGCGTCTATATGATGCTCGTGCGACAGCGGATGATAAGGGTTGCCCGCAATGCGCAGCACTTTGCCTTGCTCAGTGTCAACGCGAACCCGTACGCCACACTGCGTCCAGCAACCAAAGCACTGCGTCATCGAGATCACCTGCTGCGGGTTTTGCTGCCAGTGAGGCCGGGCGTTGGCTTCGGGGATGAGCGCGTTGGCAAAAATGCGGTCACGGGTAATTTTGCCCGAGGTTCCGTCCAACAAACCGTCTATTGCGCGCTTTGCCACATCCCGATAACTCAGGCCAAAAGTCACCATGCCACCTACGGCAAGGCCCACTTTAAGCCACTGACGACGGGTTAAATTAGCCATGTTGCATTCTCCTTGCGATCGCGTTCAGGGCTTCACGAACAATAATAATCAGTGCTATCCACAGGCCGAAGGTACCCACAATAGCCAGCCAGCCATCGGTGCCGCCGGGCAGGGTATAGGGATTAAACTGCGCGTTAAATTTCGGTAAGGTCTGCACCTGGATGAGTAACGTCCAGCGCATTAGCCAGCACAGCGCCATAGCGCTAAAAGCGAGTAATATGCGCAGCGGTAGCGACAAGGGGTAACGTACAACCAACCCGCAAAGAGCAAGCGAAACAAGCCATAGCGCAACCCAACCGATAGCGTAGTGTTGTGCTGAAGAGGCAACATCCAGCCACTGACGGATAGCCGAACCGGAAAGCGTATTACCACTCGCCCAGATCACTACCACGATAGCCAGCGCGATCAACGTGACCATTTGCCCCCACGCTAGCTTACGCGGTAGTGCGTCCTTGCTATTTGTCGTGGCAATAAGCAGGGCAAGAAATGTTTGCAGCGCGCTGAGGAACATCGCAACCGGAAAGGCGTAACTGAACCAAATGGGACGCGCCTGTACCACCGACACTTCACGGCCGGTGTAAACCAGCAATCCGATGGCGGACAGCGCGCTACCAAGTGCTAACCATTTTGTGACGCTGTAACTTTTTAGCGTTAGTCGTTTCACATGCTGCGCCAGAAACCACAGACCTAAAAAACCGGTAAACAGCGGTAAAAACAGCGCGCCCCACGGCATCCAGGACCATGGCGTCGGATACGCATAGAAGTGCCAGACGCGGGCGGTTTGGTGTAGATCAGCGGTCAGCGCCAGCGGCGCGGTAATCGCACAGGTCAGGGCGATTAACAGCGTCAGATTCTCCAGGTTTGCCGTTTCTTTTTTGCGCCAGTGGAGAACGCAGGCGAACAGCGCGGCGCAGGCGGCAATGCCGATGAAAAAGAAATATTGTACGGCCCAGGGTAACCAGCTTACGTCCTGGGGATGGGCCAGAACCTCGTCGATAATCAGTGAATGGCTCATTTAAACCTCCTGCCAGAGAGCGGGTTGAGCTCGTCCCATCAATGGGGTGACAAACGCCTCATCCAGTCCCAGATAGAACACGTGAGGAGACGTACCGCTTTCCGGCTTCAGGACTTTGATGGCGTCATGGTGTTCATGCAGCATTTGTGAAATGCGGCTGTGCGGATCTTTAATATCGCCAATGATGCGCGCGCCGCCGACGCAGGATTCCACACAGGCCGGGAGCAGCCCTGCTTCTAGGCGGTGAACGCAAAAGGTACATTTATCGGCGGTTTGCGTTTCATGATTGATGAATCGCGCATCATAAGGGCAGGCCTGCACGCAATAGGCGCAGCCCACGCAGCGTGTGTTGTCGACCACCACAATGCCGTCTTCGCGTTGGAAAGTGGCCTGCACCGGGCAAACGGGCACGCAAGGGGGATTATCACAATGGTTGCACAGTCGCGGCAGCAGGACGTTGGTGACGCTTTGCTGACCTTCAATCTGTACTTGATACTGGTTGACGAGGGTACGAAATTCGCCCTGTGGCGTTTGGTTTTCAATGGCGCAACTGACGGTACAGGCCTGGCAGCCGATACAGCGTCGCAGGTCAACCAGCATGGCGTAGCGATGCTGTTGTGAGCCTTCCCGGCGTTCAGGCGAATAGGGAAATTGCGCCTGAGCCAGCGGAACCAGTGATGCCCCAGCGGTCAGGACGCCCAGTTGCTGGAGAAACTGCCGTTTACTGCTGTCCATATTTTCTCCCGTCACGATGCAACAACGAAACATTGGTCACGCCGTTGATTTGCGTGTGATGAATAAAGAATCTCAATGATTTACAGTGTAAAAATCGTGACGGGGTATACTCTATTGTGGTTAACCACATACCCGGCTTGTTGTTGATCTAAAACAACATAATTGACAGGGATAATTGAGTGGGACGTAACGTAGTAAGATGTCTGACGGTGCTGGTGTCGCTGTGGGTGCTAAGCGGCGCGGTCAGGGCGCAGACATGGAACATTGGCGTTTTGGCGATGCGCGGGGAGGTTTCAACACGCAATCACTGGCAGCCGCTGGAAACCTTGTTGAATCAGCAAATCCCCGGTGAGCAGTTTCATATTCAACCGCTGGACCTGCGACAGATGCAGGAGGCGGTGAATCGTGGAACGGTACACTTTGTTGTCACCAATCCGGCGCAGTTTGTCCAGCTTAACAGCCGCTCAGCGCTACGCTGGCTGGCGTCGTTACGCTCCACCCGTGGTGGGAAAGCCACCAGTAACGTGATTGGCAGCGCCATTCTCGTCAGGCGCGACAGCGGTATAACCTCCGCACACGATCTGATCGGCAAAACGGTTGGTGCCATTGATGCACAGGCGTTTGGCGGCTATTTGCTGGGATATAAAGCGCTCAGCGATGCCGGTCTGCGCCCGGAGCGCGATTTGCGTCTGACGTTCACCGGATTTCCCGCCGATGCCTTACTCTATTTATTACGTGAAAAAGCCGTGCAGGCGGTGATCGTGCCGGTGTGCCTGCTGGAAAAAATGGATGAAGAAGGCCTCATCCGTAAAACCGATTTTATGACCGTGTTGAATCATCCGACTTCAATTCCCTGTTTAACCAGTACGCCGCTCTATCCGGACTGGTCATTTGCCGCACTACCAGCAGTGAGTGACGAGCTGGCCGATCGCGTCACGCGGGTACTGTTCAATGCACCGCAAAACGCGGCGTTTCGCTGGGGCGCGCCCGCCTCGACCCGTGAAGTAGAAGCGTTGCTGCGCGACGTCCGCCAGCATCCGCAGCAGCGTCAGCTGTGGCTGGATGTCAAAAGCTGGTTTATTCAACACCGACTGGCGATGGGGGGCGTGGCCATCGTGTTGCTGTTGCTTACGCTCAATTACATCTGGGTGATGCTGTTGGTTCGCCGACGTGGCAGGCAGCTGGAGCGGAACAACGTGTTGTTGCACAAACAGGAACAGGCGCTGGAGACTGCCCGCCAAATGAGTGTGCTGGGGGAGATGACCTCCGGTTTTGCCCATGAGCTCAATCAGCCGTTGTCTGCTATCCGCCATTATGCCCAAGGCTGTCTGATTCGCCTGCGTGGTCAGGATGAGCAGCATCCGTTGTTGCCCGCGCTTGAGCACATAGACACCCAGGCACAACGGGGAGCCGATACGCTGCGCAATCTCCGGCAGTGGGTCAGCCAGGCACAGGGCAATCCGGTACTCACCGATGACTGGCAAGCCATCAACGTTCACGATGCTATCCATCACGTCTGGCAATTACTGCGCATGCCCCAGCAATTCCCGGCGATAGCGCTGCACACGCAGGTTAGTAAGGCGTTAACGTTGATGCTGCCAAGCGTTCTTCTTGAGCAGGTGCTGGCTAATCTGGTACTCAATGCCGCCCAAGCAGGCGCTACGACAGTATGGTTTAGCGCCCTGCACAAGGATGGTGGCGTGCGTATTCAGGTGCAGGATAATGCCGGAGGCATTGACGAGGCTCAGTTGTATCAGGCGTTTCAGCCGTTTATGACCACCCGCAAAGAAGGTATGGGACTAGGACTGGCCATTTGTCAGCGATTGGTGCGCTACGCAAACGGGGATATTGAGATCAAAAATCAGCAGGCTCCGGACGGCAAAGCGGGGGCGAGAGTGACATTGTATTTTAAACCAAATCAGGAAGGAGGCCGTAGTGGCGATAATTCATCTGCTGGATGACGACATTGCCGTCACGCAGGCCTGTGCGTTTTTATTGGAAAGTCTGGGATATGAGGTGTCTTGCTGGGAGCAAGGCGAGAAATTCCTCGCCGAGGCAAATCTGCACCAGGTGGGCGTACTACTGCTGGATATGCGTATGCCGGTACTGGATGGGCACGCTGTGCATGAAATCATGCGTCAGAAAGCAAGCACGCTGGCGGTGGTCTTTCTCACCGGGCACGGCGACGTGCCGATGGCGGTTGAGCAAATGAAACGTGGCGCGGTCGATTTTTTGCAAAAACCCGTGTCAGCCGTGCCGCTGCAGGCGGCATTAGAACATGCATTGCAGGTCTCGGCAGCGGCGTTCTCGCGACAAGAGATCATCTGTTGCTATCAACAACTTACGCCAAAAGAACGGGAACTGGCGCATCTGGTAGCAAAAGGGTTAATGAATCGGGAAATTGCTGATGCCATGAATATTGCCGTGCGTACGGTTGAAGTGCACCGGGCGCGGGTGATGGAAAAAATGCAGGCAGGAAGTCTTGCTGAGCTCGTTAATCGACTTCAGAGAATTCAGTAGAATGATGACATTTATTTGATTTTCATTGAATTTTGTCTAAATCGTCAGAGTGATATATGCTGTTGGTTTGGGTTAATGACGAGCGGGCAAAAATGGGAAATCAGACGAAAGACGACGAGTTGTACCGTGAAATGTGCAGAGTAGTCGGTAAAGTAGTGCTGGAAATGCGCGATCTGGGACAAGAACCTAAGCATATCGTCATTGCGGGAGTACTGAGAACCACCCTTGCTAACCAGCGCGTGAAGCGCAGTGAGTTAGAAAAACAGGCTATTGAGACCGTAATTAAAGCATTGGCCGGTTAATTCATAAAAAGAGGACCGCAGAAATTTTTTGCCGTCCTCTTATTCTCGATACGTTAATCTATCAATCTATATAATTTATCTTCGTTAATAAATTCTTGTAGAGAATTATAAATCGATATTTATTTATATATCGATGGCCGTGCAGTATTATATTTGTGAGAGGCTTCACAAATATTTGTAATTTAAATGGGCTGCTATTACACTCCATTTCTTAATGATAATAAATCTCACTCCGCATTAATTATATCCCTTCCGTTTTTTAATTGATGACGATCAAGACTATGCATGCTGAATAACCACATTATTTCTACGCCTAACCCTAAAGGATTAGATTTATTCAGTTTAACCACCGTCATTTACGCGATCAGGTTAGGGCAAAAATTTACGTGTTGTTGGCAACATTAACCGCCCGATATGGCTTGAGCTGCGCTGGTTTAAATTAGCCTGGATGTGTTGCTACCACAGCATTTGCGAAGAGGATGCGAAATAAATGAACCAGGTTGATCGTCCATTTTTAGATTGTGGTTTAACGCGACTAGAATTCCTGCGGATATCAGGGAAAGGACTGGCGGGATTAACGATTGCCCCCGCGCTGTTATCCCTATTTGGTTGTAAGCAGGAAGATGTCGATAGTGGGACCGTGGGGCTTATCAATACGCCGAAAGGGGTTCTGGTGACCCAGCGAGCCCGCTGTACGGGCTGTCACCGCTGTGAAATATCCTGTACCAATTATAACGATGGTGCCGTAGGGACCTTCTTTTCCCGGATAAAAATCCATCGCAATTTCTTCTTTGGCGATGATGGCGTCGGGTCCGGTGGTGGGCTGTATGGCGATTTAAACTATACCGCTGATACCTGCCGGCAATGCAAAGATCCGCAGTGCATGAAGGTCTGCCCAATTGGTGCAATTACCTGGAAACAGGAAGACGGTTGTATTGCGGTGGACCACAAACGCTGTATTGGCTGTAGCGCGTGTACCACAGCCTGCCCGTGGATGATGGCGACCGTAAATACCGAAACGAAAAAGTCCTCAAAATGTGTGTTATGCGGGGAATGCGCCAATGCTTGTCCGACTGGAGCATTAAAAATTATCGAGTGGAAAGATATTACTGTTTGATAGATAACAGGCATGCCTGATTCGCGCCATTAATTGCCAAAAATACTGCAGTTTTGGATAAAAAAGCTGCCTGAAGAATGGCGGGTATATCTATTAAACCTTCTTGCAAAGGAAAACATGATGGCTAATGGTTGGACAGGTAATATTTTACGGGTCAATCTCACTACGGGTAATATCACCCTTGAAGATTCCAGTAAATTTAAAAAATTTGTCGGTGGGATGGGCTTTGGTTATAAAATTATGTACGACGAAGTCCCGCCAGGCACCATGCCTTTTGATGAAGGGAATAAACTGGTTTTTGCCACCGGACCATTGACGGGGTCTGGCGCTCCCTGTAGCTCCCGCGTCAATATCACCTCCTTATCGACGTTTACCAAAGGTAACTTAGTCGTAGATGCCCATATGGGCGGTTTCTTTGCTGCACAAATGAAATTCGCCGGTTACGACGCCATTATTATTGAAGGCAAGTCCGCATCACCGGTCTGGATCAACATCAAAGACGATAAAGTCAGTATCGAAAAAGCCGATTTCTTGTGGGGCAAGGGGACTCGCGCCACAACCGAAGAGATTTGCCGGATTACCAGCCCGGAAACCTGCGTTGCCGCTATTGGGCAGGCGGGTGAGAATCTGGTTCCACTGTCCTGCATGATCAACAGCCGCAACCACAGCGGCGGCGCCGGTACGGGTGCGGTGATGGGTTCGAAAAACCTGAAGGCCATTGCGGTAGAAGGGACTAAAGGCGTCAACATAGCCGATCGTAAAGAGATGAAGCGTCTCAATGACTACATGATGACCGAGCTTATCGGCGCCAACAACAACCACGTTGTGCCAAGCACCCCGCAGGCCTGGGCAGAATACTCTTCGCCAAACTCGCGCTGGACAGCCCGTAAGGGACTTTTCTGGGGTGCGGCAGAAGGGGGGCCAATCGAAACCGGTGAAATCCCGCCGGGCAACCAAAATACGGTGGGTTTCCGTACCTATAAATCGGTGTTCGATCTGGGTCCAGCCGCAGAAAAATACGCGGTCAAAATGAGCGGCTGCCATTCATGCCCTATTCGTTGTATGTCGCAGCTCAATGTCCCGCGGGTGAAGGATTTTGGCGTGCCGAGTACCGGCGGCAACACCTGCGTGGCGAACTTTGTTCACACCACCATTTTCCCCAATGGCCCGAAAGATTTTGACGATAAAGACGATGGGCGAGTCGTAGGGAACCTGATCGGACTGAACCTGTTTGACGATTACGGTATCTGGTGTAACTACGGCCAGCTGCACCGTGACTTTACCTACTGCTATTCGAAAGGTGTCTTTAAACGCGTGCTGCCAACCGAAGAGTACGCGGAGATCCGTTGGGATCAACTGGAGGCGGGCGATCCTAACTTTATCAAAGATTTTTACTATCGACTGGCGCATCGCGTGGGGGAACTCAGTCATCTTGCAGACGGTTCGTATGCCATTGCTGAACGCTGGGATTTGGGCGAAGAGTACTGGGGTTATGCCAAAAATAAACTGTGGTCGCCGTTTGGTTTTCCGGTCCACCATGCAAACGAAGCCTCGGCGCAGGTGGGGGCGATCACCAACTGCATGTTTAACCGTGACTGCATGACGCACACCCATATCAACTTCATTGGTTCCGGTTTACCACTGAAATTACAGCGTGAAGTGGCGGGCGAGCTATTTGGTTCGCAGGATGCCTACGACGAAACCAAAAACTACACCCCGATCAATGCCGCCAAGATCAAATATGCCAAATGGACGCTGCTGAAAGTCTGTCTGCATAACGCGGTTACGTTGTGTAACTGGGTTTGGCCGATGACGGTTTCACCACTCAAGAGCCGCAACTATCGCGGAGATTTGGATCTGGAAGCGAAGTTCTTCCAGGCCGTCACCGGTGATGAAACCACGCAGGCGAGTCTGGACCTGGCTGCTGAACGCATCTTTACCCTGCATCGTGCCTATACGGTCAAACTGATGCAAACCAAAGATATGCGTAACGAGCACGATCTTATCTGCTCCTGGGTGTTTGATAAAGACCCAAAAATTCCGGTCTTCACCGAAGGCACCGACAAGATGGACAGGGAGGATATGCGTCAGTCACTGACGATGTTCTATCAGGAAATGGGCTGGGATCCCGAGTTGGGTTGCCCAACGCGCGAAACCCTGAACCGACTCGGACTTGAAGATGTGGCAGCCGATTTGGCTGCGCAGGATCTGTTGCCAGCGTAAGGAACGCGAGATGACTAACGTGAGCAACGTTCAGGCACCCGTTGAGGCGATTCCTGACGAGGTTGATAGCCAAAAGAGACACTGGCTACAGGCGTTTCACCCGCCGGTCGAGCAGGTGACTGCGCCGCAGGTTCAGGAAGCCGCCAGCCCGGAGTCGATTGTGGCAGATTTTATCCGCCAGCATTCGGCATCGGGGCACCTGGTAGCGCGCAGCGTGTTTCTGCAGCCACCTTATTCGGTCCCTGAAGCCGATCTCTCCGCGCTGCTGGATGTGCTGTGCCAGGACGCGAATAACGCGGATATCACCCGTGTGCAGGGGGCGGAAGATGTCTATTTCTACTCAACGCAAACCATGACGGCAAACTACGCCGACATGTGCGTGCAGGTGGTGGAAAACGACATCTGCCGTGCGATTGCCGAGGCTGTACGCTTCGACTGTCGAACGTATCCTCGCCCCTATAAGGTCGCCATGTTGACGCAACCGCCGTACAGCTTTGAGTCTCAACAGATTACAACGGCGCTCACGGCCATGGAAACGCATCCCGATTACGCGGATATACGTACTGTGGAATCGTCAAATGCGGAGCCTTATCTGTTTAGCGAACGTTTTATGAGTTATGGCAAAGCGTACGGCCTGTGTGAATGGCTTGAGGTTGAGCAGTATCAGAACCCCTGAATTATTCAGGTTGATGTCATGGAACGTGTGGACGACCACTGTCACAGTATTAGAGGATAACCCGATGTCCTTCACCCGACGAAAATTTGTCATTGGCATGGGGACGGTGATTTTTTTCACCGGTCCAGGTCAAAATCTGTTAGCGAGTACCAGGAGCCCTAAAGCCGTTCGTTACGTCATGATTCACGATGAATCACTGTGTAACGGATGTAATATCTGCGCCCGGGCTTGCAGGAAAACCAACCATGTTCCTGCCCAGGGCAGCCGTTTGTCGATAGCGCATATTCCAGTCTCGGACAACGACAACGAAACGCTGTATCACTACTTCCGTCAGTCCTGCCAGCATTGTGATGATGCGCCTTGCATTGAGGTGTGTCCGACCGGTGCCTCCTGGCGAGATGAGAACGGTATTGTGCGAGTAGATACGTCTTCCTGTATTGGCTGCAGTTACTGTATTGGCGCGTGTCCTTATCAGGTGCGCTATCTCAACCCGCAAACCAAAGTGGCTGATAAATGCGACTTCTGCGCAGAATCTCGGCTGGCGAAAGGTTTCCCTCCGATCTGTGTTAACGCTTGCCCGGAACATGCGCTGATTTTCGGTCGTGAAGATAGCCCGGAAATTCAGACCTGGTTGCGAGAAAACAAGTATTACGAATATCAACTTGCAGGCGCCGGGAAACCCCATCTGTATCGTCGGTTCGGTCAACATTTGATTAAAAAGGAAAATGTATGAACGCGTCGCAGAATGCCGAACAGTTTCACGCCCAGCTTGCACAGTATGTTCCCCTGTTTTCACCGGACTACTGGCCTGTGTGGTTAGTCGTTGCCGGGTTAATGCTGGTGGGAATGTGGCTGGTGCTGGCGCTTCACGCCATGCTGCGCTTTCGGGCGGCACATAAAGCGTCGGCAGGGCACGGTGAGAAGGTCTATTTATATTCGAAGGCTGTTCGTTTGTGGCACTGGTCGAATGCGCTGCTGTTTCTGCTACTTTTGGTCAGTGGCCTGGTCAATCACTTCTCTGCCGTCAGCGCACCGGTAATGAAAAGCCTGCTTACCGTTCATGAGGTTTGTGGCTTTTTGCTACTTGCCTGCTGGATTGGTTTTGTGCTGATCAACCTGATTGGCGGCAACGGACATCACTATATTATTCAACGTCAGGGCTGGATCGCACGCGCGCAAAGACAAACTCGTTTTTACCTGTTTGGCATTATGCAGGGCGAGTCACACCCATTTCCGGCCTCACCTCGCTCTAAGTTTAATCCGTTACAGCAGGCGGCCTATGTTGGCGTGATGTATGGTTTGTTGCCACTGCTACTGATCACTGGATTGTTATCGCTTTACCCGACGGCCGTCGGCGATCTGTTCCCCGGGGTGCGTTACTGGCTACTTCAGGCGCACTTTGCGCTGGCAATAGTCGGTCTGTTTTTCATTTTTGGGCATCTTTATCTCTGCACTACGGGTCGCACGCCGGGCGAAACCTTTAAGTGTATGGTGGATGGCTACCACCGGCATTAAGCGATGATGATTACGCGAAGTGACTTACGGGCCTGGCGTGTTGGGCCCGTCATGTACCGCTGGTTTCTACGCGCGTTTCCCGCAGGAGGAAGCTATGCCGATGTTCATCGCGCGCTCCAGCGGGAAGGGTATACCGATTGGGCAAATAGCCTGGTGGAATACGGCTGGTCAAAATGGCGGGAAGAGGCGAGTTTTGCTCAGCAGGATATTGACGCAATGGGGAATATTTCCTGTGAGCAAGCCGCGGGGGAAACCAGCCGTCCGTTGGCGAGTGCGGAAGATTATGCCCGGTTTAGCAGTGCGGGTGACAACGTTAAAATTGCCAGCGCCGGGTATGCTGCGCAGATCGCCTGTGCCGGTTACAGCGCACGGATTGGCAGTGTAGGCTATAACACGCATATCGGCAGTTCAGGTGATCGCGGGCGAATAGCGATTGCGGGAAACTCGGCGCGTATCAGCAGCGTGGGCGACGGAACGCGTATTGCCAGTACCGGCATGCGCGTACGTATCAGTTCGCTCGGCGACCGAAACCGGATTGCCAGTAGCGGTGATTTAACCCAGCTGGCCTGTTTTGGCGCAGAGGCGAAAATCGCTAACTGCGCGGACAATATCCACATTATTGCCAGCGGAGAGAACGCCGTTGTTGCCAGTACCGGTGCTGTCGACTCGATAATTCTTGGTCCCGGCGGATGTGCGGCGCTGGCTTATCACGATGGCGAAAGAATGCGTTTTGCGCTTGCCGTTGAAGGGGAAAATAACATTCGGGCAGGCGTGAAATATCGGCTCAACGAAGACCATCAGTTCGTGGAATGTTGAGCCGAGAGGTCATTTTAGTGCGAATCGGCGCAGGGTGATTTTTTCAAGGCTAAAGCACAGCAGGTAATAGACCAGCCCGGTAAAGATAAAAATGGCAGCGGGGTAGATCTGCACCCGGCTGTTAACCTGACCGGCAACCGTCGTGAGTTCCGGCACGTTAACAATAAACGCCAGTGACGTGTCCTTCAGTAGCCCAATAAAAATCCCTGTCAGCGACGGCAGTACGTTACGCAGCACCTGCGGCAGCAAGATAAGCCACAGGGCCTGATCCGGGCGAAAACCCTGAACAACTGCCGCTTCATATTGCCCGCCAGGCAGTGCGCTAATTCCAGCATACACCGAGTGCATCACCGAGGCGGCGGTGAACCATGCCAGCGCCAGTGTCACGGTAACGGCACCGGGCAGATCGCTTCCGGTCAGCATGGGTAGCAAATACCACATCCAGAAAATCACAAAGATGAGCGGAATGCCGCGAATAAATTCCGCCCAGATAAACAATCCGTTGCGAACCGCGCCCGGAAATCGCCAGGCACAACAGGCAAGAACGATCCCGCCAGGCAGCGCCAGCAAAGCCGCACCGATAGCCATCAGCAAAGTGAGCAGGACGCCGCCGGGTTGCCCCTCAGCTACACGTCCCCACAGGAGATAGTTAAGATTGTCGGTAATGACCGAAACATTAGCGATCATGCAGTATGCTCCTGACGCTGAAGATGCGCATTCTTATCTTTGACGATTTATCCGACGCAGACTGCGGGCCAAGACGGGTAAGCAGCATACCCAGAACGATGCCGGTAAACAGATAAAGTGCGGTGCCAACGGCAAAGGCTTCCAGCGCGTGCGCGTTGTAGCTCTCAATTTGCCGTACCTGGTAGGTGAGCTCAGCAAATCCAATACCGCTGGCAAGCGAGGAAAGCTTCATCAGGTTGAGATATTGCCCAACAATCGGTTGCCAGGCGTTTGCCAGCCCCTGAGGCAGCAGAATATGACGAAATATCGCCCAGGATGAAAACCCCTGCGCCACGGCAGCCTCGCGTTGTCCGGCAGAAACAGCTTGTAAACCAGAGGCGATCTCTTCAACCAAAAATGCTGAGGTAAATACGCCAAGCCCCCATGCTGAACAGATAAACTCCGGTGTTAACCACCAGACATCACCCGGCAAAATTGACCATGGATGATCGGCATTGATAAAGCTAATGACGTCACGGGGTAGCCAGTTCCAGGCGGCAAAATACCAGAACATCAGTTGCACCAGTAAAGGTGTATTACGAAACACCGAGACCCACACCCCGACCATCGCTTTAGCGAGACGATTGCCCGTCAGGCGCAGGCCGAGCAGTGAGATGGCAATGAGCGTGGCGAGCACGATACCTGCCAGCGTCACCCAGAGCGTGGTGAGAAAACCGGAAATTATCCATTGCAGGGGTTGCCCGCTCAGCACTCCCTGCCAGTCCATTGCATGCATTATGATGATGACTCCTGGTGTAACGGGTCGAGCACTTTTTTCAGGAAACGCTGGGTTCTTGGGTGCTGTGGTCGGACGAAAAAATCCTCCGGCGGGGCCACTTCAAGAATATCGCCACCATCGATGAAAACCACCCGATCGGCAATCTCGCGGGCAAAATGCATTTCGTGGGTCACGACGATCATGGTGATACCGCTGTGGGCCAAATTTTTCATCACCTGAAGTACCTCGCCGATCATTTCCGGATCCAGCGCGGAAGTGGGCTCATCAAACAGAATAATTTGCGGTGATGAAGCCAGTGCGCGGGCGATGGCCACGCGCTGCTGCTGCCCTCCGGACAACTGCGCGGCATAGGCGTTGGCTTTTTCCGCCAGTCCTACCTTTTCCAGTAACTCGAGTGCCCGACGTTCCGCTTCCGTCTTGTTCCAGCCGTGAACATATTCCAGCGCCAGCGCGATGTTCTGCAGCGCAGTCAGGTGCGAATAAAGATTGAATTGCTGAAATACGAAACCGATACGGCTACGTAGCTGGCGTAACGCCGCCCCACGCAACTGGCTAATCGGTTTACCATCAATGAAGATTTCGCCACCGCTGAGCGACTCAAGCTGGTTGATAAGACGTATAAGAGTGGACTTTCCTGAGCCGGAAGGCCCCAGAATGGTCACCACTTCACCGGGTTCAACCGCCAAACTAACGCCGTTAAGGACAGAATGAGCGTCATACTGTTTAATCACATTGCGCAGTTCGACGCTCGCCTGGCGCAAATGGGTAAAATCCGCAGCCGAAGCTGCGGAGCGATGAAAAAGGGCTGAGAGCATATTACTTGGCTTCTATTTTAAAGGCGCGGGGTTGCGGATTTTTGGTTTCAGGACCAAACCAGACATCATAAATTTTGGCCGCCTGCCCGGTAGATTCCAGCTTCAAAAGTTCATCGTTGACGGCTTTTAACAACGCTGGCTCACCTTTTTTCACCCCCACGCCGATCTCTTCTTTGCTCAGCAGGTCCGGCAGAATTTTGAAATCGGCTTTATCCGGCGCACCGCCTAATAAACCGGCCAGAATTGTACTGTCCTGGGTAATGGCCTGAACATTGCCGTTGCGTAGCGCGGTTAACGCCAGCGGGATGTCGTCGTAGGCCACCACGCGCGACTGCGGGAAGCGCTGATGCAGTGCCTGTTCACCAGTAGTGCCTTTTACCGCGCCGATGCGTGCCTTGCTGTATTCATCGAGCTTATCCGGAGATTTTGCTGGCACAAGGAACTGCTGGCCGGTAACAAAATAAGGGACGGAGAAATTTATTACCTGCGCCCGTTCAGGTGTAATCGTGATATCCGCGACGATTAAATCAGCTTTACCGGATTGTAATAACGGAATGCGGTTTGCCGGATTGGTCGCCACCAGTTCCAGTTTTACACCAAGGGATTTGGCCAGCGCTTCGGCAAAATCAACGTCGTAGCCGACAATCTTATGGGTTTTGGCATCGACGGAGCCAAACGGAGGATTCGCGTCAAATGTCGCGACTTTTACGACGCCTGCGGCTTTGATATCGGCCAGTTGGTCAGCCTGAACCTGCGAGACGGTAAGTCCTGAGGCCAGCAGCACGCCCAATGCCAGCAGTGTTTTTTTAGCGCGGTACGTTTTCGTTGCCATCATTGTATGAAATCCCTGTAGTTTTTGGTTTGTGCTTTTTACGCTCCCATAACTTACGGTTGGGACAAAATAAGAAAAAATTCTTATCTATATACAAAATGTTATTAGTGAAGGATGTGTTAATAGCGGGTGAAAATAATGCATGAGTGAAAGGTAAAATCGTGCATAAGCCTGGTAATAATTCGCATTTTGTTTTTGTGAGAGAGCACGCTTGAATAAGATTGAGTTGTGCTAATGTCCAGAAATGCTACTGGAATACCCTCCGGACCTGTACCATATGTCACAACAGGTCTGGAGTGGGGATAAGCATGCTGCGTGATAATTTTAACGATCTCTATTATCTCATTATCGTTGCCCGCGAGCGTAGTTTTACCCGGGCAGCGGCAAAACTTGGGGTTTCGCAATCCGCGCTAAGCCATGCGATTCGTGGGCTTGAAGAGAGGCTGGATGTACGGCTTCTGACCCGCACCACGCGCAGCGTTGCGCCGACCGAAGCCGGAGAACGGCTTATCAACAGTATCAGCCCGCGTTTTGATGACATTGAAACAGAGCTGCTGGCATTAACCGATGTCCGTCAGCGCGTGGCCGGTAACATTCGCCTGACGCTGGGCGAACATGCATTGCAATCTACCGTCTGGCCCGCGCTGGAGCCGTTTTTGCAGGCTTACCCTGATGTGAATGTGGAAATGACCATCGACAATAGTCTGACGGATATTGTGACTGGCCGCTATGACGCGGGTATTCGGCTCGGTGAGCAGGTGGCAAAAGACATGGTCGCCATAAGAATTGGCCCGGACTGGCGCATGGTAGTGGTGGGGTCACCGGCGTATTTTGCTCGTCATGGCAAACCGCAAACCCCTCACGACCTGCAAAATCACAGCTGTATTAACATGCGCATGCCGACGTTGGGCGGATTATACGCCTGGGAGTTTGCTAAAGACGGGCAAGATTTGCGCGTACGGGTGGAAGGGCAGCTTATTTTTAACAATCTACCTCCGCGAATTAGTGCAGCGATGGCGGGAATGGGGCTGGCTTTTGTGCCGGAAGACACCGTCGAACAGGCTGTTGCTGAGGGGGCATTGGAAAAAGTGTTAGAGGACTGGTGTGAACCTTTTCCTAGCTATTATATGTACTATCCCAGCCGAAAACAGCATACCGCCGCTTTTGCGCAACTGATTGAGGCGTTGCGGTATACGGGCTGAAACGGGTGGCTTAAACAGGCAATAAAAACCGGCATTACGCCGGTTTGGAAATCAGATTTTGCAGGCGTCGCCGCAGTCATTATCAGCAATAATTTCCTGCGCTTTCTTGTCTGCATCTTCCAGACGTTCAGCGTTACGCTCTTGCGCTTCTTCCAGTCCATCAAAGACCAGATTATCGAGATCAATTTCCATCATTCACCTGCTCAGGTTCAGCGTTTAACATCACGTTATTATATTGCAAAAATGTTGCTTAACAGCAGCGATTCTTGCTACTTAGCATCGAACGCAATCCGCTGTGCGTATTTATCCGCCAAAATAGCCTATGGTTCGCAATTGCTAAAGAATCGTTGGTTGTAAATACCGCAAAATTCTCGCTCTCTCTACCGTTTTATCTCCACTTTTTCATTAACGTGATGCGCGATCATTTTTAACAAATCTGCGACAAAATCACTATACATATAACTTAATATCTTTTATACATTAATCGTTCAACCCTGCGACTATTCCACAAAAGAGAAAGCTATATGGAACAGACACCTGATAAGAAAAACGATAATTTTCAAAAAGATGGCAAAGAACAGTTCAATAGATCGATAGGTCTTATTTCAAACTTTGCGTTGGGTTTTACCTACCTGTCGCCGCTTACTGCCGTCTATTCGCTGTTTGCGCTGGCCGTAACGCTGGCGGGGCCGCCCGCAGTATGGTGGATTTTAATCGTCGCATGTGGGCAACTTTTGGTGGCATTGGTGTTTGGTGAGGTTGCTTCCCAGTATCCGATAACCGGCGGGCTTTACCCCTGGGCCAGAAGGTTGTGGGGCAAGAAGTATGCGTGGATCGCCGCCTGGATCTACCTGTGGGCGCTGGTGGTCACCATTACGTCGATCGCGGAATATACATCAACGTTTGTTGAATCACTCTTCCACTATGGTCAGACGCCGGCCACGATGTTGGTGACTTCTGTCCTGCTGCTGCTGTTGATGATGGCCGTTAATATGTCCGGGACTAAAAATCTGGCCCGGGTGGCAAAAATTGGTTTCTGGTGTGAAATTGTCAGCGTGATCGCGCTGGGGATTTATCTGCTGATTTTCCACCGTTCGCAGCCGTTCTCTGTGATTTTTGACTCGATGGGCGTGCTGGCGCATGACGGCAGCTACTCCACCGCATTTATGTCCGCTGCGCTGATGGGGCTGTTTATGTTCTTTGGCTTTGAGGCCTGCGGTAACGTTGCGGAAGAGGTGCAGAATCCGAGTAAAAAGATCCCGGTGGCGATGATTTTAAGCATCGTATTCGGCGCGATTTCCGCCATTATTTCTGTTATGGGTTATTTGCTGGCTTCACCGAATCTGGTCAGCATCGTGAATGGCAAAACGTCCGATCCTATCCCTGCAATCCTTAATGAAGCTCTGGGCGAAACTGGCGCAACTGTCTTTATCGTCGTCGCAATTATCGCCATGTTGTCGTGCATTTTGTCTCTGCAGGCTGCGTTAAGCCGTCTTATCTTTTCTTTCTCCCGCGACAGAATGCTGCCGGGAAGTGAATGGATGGCCAAAATCTCTAAAAATGGTGTTCCGGATAATGCCATGGTCGTCAGTTGCCTGCTGCCAGTGATTATCTGCGTTTGGGTTTATTTCCAGCCAGATAACCTGTCGCGTATCACCGCGTTTGCTGTAATCGGGATATACATCTCGTTCCAGATGGTTGTGCTGGCCGCGCTGCGTCAGCGTCTGAAAGGCTGGAAACCGGCGGGGGAGTGGACTATTGGCGGTTGGGGCGTAATCGTGAATGTGCTGGCGTTAGCTTACGGATTGTGCGGGATCTGGTTACTGGCGCAACCGGCAGACAGCAGCGACTTCATCGACCGTTGGACGGTCCTGTTTGGCCTGGCGATTGTTGTTGGCTCGGGGCTTATTTATATGTTCCTGACCCGTCCGTTTGGTCGTTCAGCGGCGCCGGAAAACGACGCCATTGCCTACGCCAATAAGCTCAATATGGGGCAGGATAACTAAAAACTCAGGGCCTTCGGGCCCTTAGTTTTGATAGTGATAAAGGATAAAGTAGTCGCTCTGATACACCACTGTACTGTTTGCAGGTGACAGCAATTCACCCACGCGAAAACGTGGCCAACTGGAGAAAATGATCCTGTTTTCCAGATTAGTCAGAATCACATAGTCAGGATGGGCACAGGAAAGCAGTTCGGCTTCTATCTGACTGACCAGCAGATCGACCGCGGCAACACCGAGAAACTGATCGTTGTAGTAGACCGGGACGGCTGACGTCAGGGTATAGGAGATATTGCAAATATAGTCGACGTAGGGACCGTGGATATAGGCTTTGCCAGCCGGAGGAGAATGCTTAAACCACTCAAAGGTTCTGAAGTCCAGTCGTTGTTGCGTGGCCTGATCCAAATCCAGATGCGCCTGGCTCAAACCATTATCTTTCTTATACCACCACTCCAGCAACCAATACTCTTTTGTGGTTGCGGTGCTCTCAATATGGCTGGCGAATCCCGCCCCTGAGCAGTAATGGTTGTTATTGAGCGTGCGCTTGATGTGCTGTTGAACGGTGGATCTGACTGAGGGGTCGAGAACGACCTCGGCTGAGGCCTTTTGTACCCCTGAAATCGCCTCATGGATGCTCCTCGCCAGCGCAACGGTAGAATCTACGGTAGAAACAGTAATGTCATCAATTTTACGAATTAATGCGCTTAGGGATGTCGAAGAGCTCATTGTCTGTCCTGCCTTCACTGATTGTCAGTTCGAGTTATATTTCAGCTTTTTTTCAATAAGGTAGTAGGTAAACGTGTCGATGATCCGCGTGGCAAACTGTACTGACTCTGCCTCGTTGTGAGCAGCCAGCGCATCGGCCAGCGCCGAATAAAGCGCGGTAATTTCTGCATGAATACTGTCTGTGCGATAAAGTATCGCCACCAGCGATGCCCATTCAGCCTGAACCTGCAGCTCCTGATTGGCCAGTCGCGCTGAATGCGAACTTGCGGCAATCGCCAGCAGACAACGCATATCGGCCTGGGTCATCAACTCAGGTGAGTTTGCCTTTCTGAGCACCTCGACAAACTCGCGAAATTTGGCGATATCCGCACCGGTCATCCGTCGGGAAGCCAGCCGCGCGCTATGGCTAATAATGGCGCAATGCATTTCACCCAGATCAGACAGATAATCCGTACTGATCGCCTTGAACGGATGTAGGGCGCTATTTTTGCCATCAATATTTTCGCAAACGAAACTCCCGCCATTACGACCACGAACCGTATGGATAAGATTATTAGCCCGAAGCGTGTTTAGCGCTTCTCTGATAGTGATATGTGAGACACCCATCATCTTTGCCAAATCAGTTTCGTTGGGGAGCTGTTCTTTTGGCTCCAGCAACCCCGTGATAATGGCATTTGAAAGGCGTTGGACTATCTGGTCTGAACGACTGACCTGCCCGATAGGCGCAAATATGACCGCGTGAGTAATCATAATCTTTTCTGTACTCAATTCCCTGAAACAACGACCATTTTTAACACATGCCCGTCGGGCAAGGAAGGTAAGAATGGCCGAGTTATTTTACATGCCTGGGCGCAACGTCACTGCACAAGCGGATGTGTGTCCCGATAACCTTATGATGAGCTGGGCGTAACGCGTCAGCTGGCAATAAAAAGCCTCATCCTGAAAATGTAAAAATTAAGTTAAAAATGCGAGGCTTATCATAGTGTCAATGTTGCGCATTTGAAAAAATTTTACAATATATATATTACATAAGATTCTTTATGTATTAATTGGCAGGAGACAAACATGAAAACCCTGAAGCATTTTATTAATGGGCACTATGTAGCAGGCAGTAGCGAAGATAGCTTCGAACTGGTGAGTCCGGTTGACGGTGAAACGTACGCAATATCTCCCAACGCTAACGAGGCGGAGGTAGAGCAGGCTTACTCAGCAGCGGAGGCGGCGTTTAGCATCTGGAGAAAATCGACGCCGGCACAGCGGCAAAAAGCATTGTTGCGGCTGGCCGATGAGATTGAACGTAACGTTGAGCGACTGGTAACCGCGCAGAGTCAGGAAACCGGTCAGCTTCGCCATTTTATTGAGAAAGAGGAGATCGCGGCATCTTGCGATGCCATCCGCTTTTTTGCTGGTGCGGCGCGCTGTCTTGAAGGAAAGGCGGCTGGAGAATATTCCGCAGGATTTACTTCAACCATTCGTCGTGAACCGCTGGGTATTGTTGGGCAAGTGACGCCGTGGAACTACCCGTTCATGATGGCGGTGTGGAAGATTGCACCAGCGCTGGCGGCAGGCAACACTGTGGTGTTAAAACCAAGCGACACCACGCCAGTTAGTACGCTGCTGTTGGCTGAACTGGCCGCACCGTTGTTCCCGAGAGGGGCATTTAACGTTGTGTTGGGCAAAGCCAGCACTGGTTCGCTGGTGGTTTCAAACCCGAAGGCTTCATTGGTTTCTATTACCGGTTCGGTCCGTGCGGGTTTGCAGGTTGCGGCTTCGGCGGCGGCAAACCTGACCCGAGCACACCTGGAATTGGGCGGGAAAGCGCCCGCAATCGTGTTCGCCGATGCGGATATAGACAAGGCGATTGCGACGATCACCACGGCAGGCTTTTTCAATGCCGGGCAGGATTGCACAGCGGCTACGCGGATTCTGGTAGAACAATCTATCTACTCTGAGTTTCTGGAAAAACTGATCCAGAAAACAAAAAGAATCAAATTTGGGCCGCCAGAAGATCAAAATGCACTGTACGGTGCATTGAATAGCCGGAATCAGCTGGAGCAGGTGAAAGGCTTTATTGAGCGTTTACCGGCACATGCGAAAATTGAAACCGGTGGGCGCGTCGGGCCTGGTCCAGGCTTCTATTTTGAGCCGACGATCGTCTCCGGAGTGCATCAAAATGATGAAGCTATTCAACATGAAGTATTTGGCCCAGTGATGACTATTCAGTCGTTTACTACTGACGAAGAGGTACTACACAAAGCGAATGATGTGGAGTATGGTCTTGCCGCCAGCGTCTGGACCAGTAATCATGGTCGCGCCCAACGCTTCAGCATTGACCTCGATTTTGGCACGGTGTGGATTAACAATCACATTCCTCTGTGCGCCGAAATGCCGCACGGCGGGTTCAAAAAATCGGGTTATGGCAAAGATCTCTCATCTTATTCGCTCGAGGAATACACTCGGGTGAAACATATCATGTGCGACATTTCTGAATAGAGAGGATTACGATGAAAACATTAAAACTCGCGGTGCTTTCATTAGTGATGTTCTCGGGCTATAGCCTGGCAGAAAGTACATCGCTGAATACCGTAAAAGAGTATATGGCGGCGTGGAATGCGCATGATGCTTCGCGAGCCGCTCAATTTCTTGCTGATGATGCGGTCTATTATGATGCCGCCGCGGGAGAACCGATAAACGGCAGGGAAAAAGCAGAAAAAGAGGTTATCGGCGCTTTTATTAAGGCGGTTCCAGATCTTAGCTGGAAAATGGTCGGCAAGCCCGTCTACGACGAAGACACCGTGGCCTTTCGTTGGGAATTTTTAGGTAAAAATAGTGGTGAATGGGCAGGGAGTCCGCCGACAAATAATCCGATCAAATTTGAAGGCGTCAGCTATATTCATGTTAAAGCAGGAAAAATCACCTGGCAGGGTGATTATTATGATTCTAAAAAACTGGATGAAGAGTTAAAGCCAGTGAAGTAGTCGGTTGTACCCCTTTATAAATAAGAAGGGGTATCTCTCTTATTTGTGTCGTATTAAAGGCAGTGTGTAGCAATAAGGAAAAAAGTTAATGGCAATTACCAGACGTGATTTTCTCAACGGCGTCGCGGTGACTATTGCGGCGGGACTTACCCCGCTGGAGTGGGTCAGGGCGGCAGGAAAGGGAAACGCATTTATAGATGGAAATTATTATCCTCCTGCGCTGACGGGGCTGCGGGGCAATCATCCTGGATCGTTTGAAATGGCGCATGCGCTAGGTCGCGAGCATAAACATTTTGATTTAAACGCTCTGCCCGTTGAGGAAGAGTACGATCTGGTGATTGTGGGTGGCGGTATTAGCGGGTTAGCTGCCGGTTGTTTTTGGCGTCAAGTTGCCGGGCAAAATAGCCGGATCCTGATCCTCGATAACCATGACGACTTTGGTGGACACGCCAAACGCAATGAATTTACCAGCTCGGGTAAGAAATTACTCGGTTATGGTGGCAGCGAAGCATTCCAGTCCCCTGCGCATAATTTCAGCCCTGAAGTACAAAAGTTGATGGAAACCGTGGGCGTCAGCGTGACGCGGTTGAAAGAGAGTTTTGACGTAAACTTCTACCCCGACTGGCAGCTCAGTCGCGGCGTTTTCTTCGATAAGAAGAATTTTGGCGAAACAAAAATCGTCAGCGGCGATCCGGGCCGCGCGGTATCTGATGATATTCCGCCGGACAGGCTCAATGGGCGTAAAATTGAAGACTTTATCAATGATTTTCCGCTAAGTGAGAATGACAGAAAAGCGCTGATCGACCTGCACGTCCGGCCCGGTGATTACCTGCCGGGAATGACGGTCGATGAGAAAATGGAATGGCTGGATACCCACAGCTACAGTGAATTTTTGGCAACAAAAGTCGGTTTGAGCAAAATGGCGCTGCTCTATTTCCAGCAGCGTTCCAACGACTTCTTTGCTATTGGTATTGAAGGTATTTCTTGTAGTGATGCCAGGGCGTGCGCCTTACCCGGCATGGAAGGGATGGGGTTACCGCCGCTGGACGGAGAGTCGCTGGCCGACCTCGAAGAGCCGTATGTTTACCACTTCCCGGACGGTAACGCCGGGTTAGCCCGCCTGTTAGTCAGATATATGCTGCCGGATGCGCTACCGGGCAACACGATGGAAGACTCTGTCCTCGCCAGACTACATTACGAAAAGCTGGATCTGCCGGAAAACACTACGCGCCTGCGCCTGAACAGCACGGTGATTAATGCGGCCAACGTGCAGGATGGCGTGGCGGTGACCTATCTGCGTGACGGTAAAATGCACCGTGTGCGCGGTAAGAACACCATCATGGCAGGCTATAACATGATGATCCCGTATCTGGTGCCTGAGATGCCGGAACAGCAGCAGGCGGATCTTAAACTGAACGTGAAGGCACCGCTGGTGTACACCAACGTGGTGGTCAAAAACTGGCAGGCGTTCAAACAGCTTGGCGTGCATGAGTTTTATTCTCCGGCGGCACCTTATAGCAGGGTCAAGCTCGACTATCCGGTCAGTATTGGTGGGTATCAACATCCGGCCTCCCCGGACGACCCGATGGTCATTCATATGGTCTATGTGCCGACCTATCCGGGCAGTAACCTGTCGGCCAGAGAGCAGTTCCGTCTGGGACGAGCCTATTTGCTGGGGACCACCTTTGCGGCGCATGAGGAGATGATTCGCTCCCAGTTGCAGGAGATGTTTGGCTCAACAGGCTTTGATAATCAACGCGATATTTCCGCCATTACGGTTAACCGCTGGGCGCATGGCTATGCGTACTACGCCAACTCGCTGTTCGATGATATGGATAAGATGCCAGAAATTATCGAGCGGGCGCGTCAGCCAGTCGGTCGCATTGCCATCGCTAACTCCGATTCTGACTGGAGTGCTTATGCCCATACGGCAATCGATCAGGCATGGCGTGCGGTTAATGAACTCAAGGATATGGGGTGATCTATGCGTAACGTAACCATTCTCGCCGCCTGTTTATTTACCGCTTCGGTAAGCGCTGCTGAATCTAACGGTGAATACATCGCGCGAATTTCAGACTGTGTCGCCTGTCATACCGCTGAAGGTGGTGCAGCGATGGCGGGGGGCAAAAAGTTTCCTACTCCGGTAGGGGATATTTATTCGACCAACATTACCCCGGACAAGACGCAGGGTATTGGTAACTATTCTTACGAGGATTTTGAGAAGGCCGTACGGCAGGGGATTGCCAAAGATGGTCATCCGCTCTATCCGGCGATGCCTTATCCCTCGTATGCAAAACTTTCTGACGAGGATGTTAAGGCGCTGTATAGCTATTTTATGCATGACGTCACGCCGTCAGCACAGCCCAATAAAGAGAATGCCATTCCGTGGCTACTCTCCGCCCGCTGGCCGCTGCATATCTGGAACTGGCTATTTACCGATGCGCCAGTGATGGCTGTAGAGGGCGCGAAAACGGATGATAATGCTGCCCTGGTAAAACGAGGCGCTTATCTGGTGGAAGGCCCCGGACACTGCGGTTCATGCCATACCCCGAGAGGCATGGCGATGAACGAAAAAGCGTATACTAATGCTGATGCCGAATACCTGAGCGGCGCGATGATTGACGGCTGGTATGCACCGTCGCTGCGCGGCACCGGTATGTCTGAGCAGGAGTTAAAATCGCTGTTGCTGACCGGTAAAAGCAAGCATGCCGCGGTTTCAGGTTCGATGGCTGAAGTCGTCACGCAGAGTACACAGTATCTGACCGACGAAGATGCCACGGCGATCGCCCAATATCTGTTGAGCCTGAAAAGTGGGAAGCCTGAAACGGTACGTGCTGCGGTGACTACAGCATCCTGGTCGAATTCACCTGAGGTGGGCAAAGTGACCTATAACCGCTACTGTTCAACTTGTCACGGTCTGGAAGGGAAAGGTACGGATGATAACGCGCCTTCTTTAGTGAACAATCCACTGGTGATGGTTGATGACCCGACACCGCTGTTCAGAGTGATTGCCCACGGCGCAGAAACACCGACAACGCGTGGCAGCGTCTCCTTTAAGATGCCTGCCTACGGTGGCTTGTTAAGCGACAACGAAATGCGCGACGTGATCAACTACGTGCGTAAGAGCTGGGGTGAAGGGAATAGCGAAGTAAGCCAGGAAGACCTGGCTGGCGTTAAAAAAGCGTCACATTAAATCGTATGCCGGGTAAGGTGCTTGCACCGCCATCCGGCAATGCTTACACGGTGTTTACTCTGATAATATCCGCGAGTCGGGTAAACGCCGCCGTCATTTCATGCTCTTCAATGCTGGCAAACCCCAGCAACAGGCCGCTGCGTTTCTCTTCATTCACGTAGTAGCGTGACAGTGGGCGCACCAGCAACCCTTGCGCATTCGCCTGTTGGGCAATGACCGCATCATCACTCCCGGCGGGTAACTGTAAGATCATATGCAGCCCGGCGTTGCTGCTGAAAGAACCAAGAAAATGTTCACCAAGTTGGCGGCTGATAAGCTCTACCAGCATCTGGCGACGACGACTGTATAGCTGACGCATTTTCCGAATGTGTGCCGCGTAATAACCCTCGCGAATAAACTCCGCAAGTGCGGCCTGAATCAACAGATGTCCACCACGATAAAGGTCGTTATGAACCTTTTTCAGCGGAGCGGTTAGCGATTTAGGTAGCACGACATACCCGAGTCGCAGTGCGGGATAGAGGGTCTTACTGAATGTCCCGATGTAAATGACCGGTGTCTCTTCTTCCAGCCCCTGCAAAGAGGGAATCGGCTGGCCGGAAAAGCGGAACTCACTGTCGTAATCATCTTCCACTATCCAACTTCGCGTTTCACGTGCGCGAAAGAGAAGTTGCCGGCGGCGACTCAGACTCATTACCGAACCGAGTGGGTATTGATGTGACGGTGTCACAAAAATAAGTTTTGGCGGTGTTTCACCTGCATCCGGCGGGACCATGCCTTGTTCATCAACCGGAATAGCAGAAAAATTAACGGCATTGATGCGAAGAATATTTTTGATTCCCCAGTAACCCGGCTCCTCAATCCAGGCGTGATCGCCGGGGTTGCATAAAGTCCGGGTCACCAGATCCAAGGCCTGGTGAATACCTTCAGTAATCAGAATTTGCTCCGGTGAGCACCGTACGCCGCGAGCGGTGCGCAGATAGTCTGCCAGAGCTTCTTTCAACTCATTCATGCCGCCTGCTGCATCGTAAGTGAGAAACTCCGGGCGCAGTCGTCTTGCCAGCCTGTCCTGAATTTTCTTGAGCACCCGGTGCGGGAAATGCTCTACATCAGGTACGCCTGGAATAAATGCCCCCCACTGACGGGGACTGGCGCTGGCATTACCTAACAGCTCAAGGCAGCGGGCGGATAAACGGGTGTGATCTTCCTGAGCGGCAGTAACAGGCTCTTTGTCAGGACGCAGGTCGAGATTGTCCAGCACGCTGTCGGTCACAAATGTGCCGCTGCTGGTGCGCGCGGAAATATACCCTTCAGCTTGCAACTGTTCGTACACCCGCAGGACGGTATTGCGCGATAGCGTCAGCTCTCCTGCCAGGTCACGCGACGGAGGCATTCGGGTAGCCGGTTTCAGGCTACCTTCGAGGATGCAACTACAAATGGCGGCATACAGGCGGCGATGTAGTTTTTCGTCAGTCTGCTGATTAAATGCATGCTTGATCACATCTCCGGCAAGTGAACGCATTTGGATCCTTAAAATAAAACGATTTGGCTCTCGATTAAAGTACCAGACGGCGTCTAAATTTAAAGGGTAATTCAACCGAAATGTATTAATGGACAAGGTGTAGAGAATGAACAATAAAAACCTGCAACAACGTCGTCTGGATGCCACCCCGCGTGGCGTGGGTGTGATGTGTGATTTTTATGCCCAGTCGGCAGAAAACAGCACAATTACCGATATCGAAGGCAATCAGTACATCGATTTTGCCGCCGGGATCGCCGTGCTGAACACCGGACACCGCCATCCTCGCCTGGTGCAGGCAGTCGAAGCGCAACTTCAGGCTTTTACCCATACGGCTTATCAGATTGTCCCGTACGAAAGCTATGTGTCTTTGGCTGAGAAAATCAACGCCGTTGCGCCAATCGACGGCAAGCGTAAAACCACATTCTTCACTACCGGGGCTGAAGCGGTAGAAAACGCGGTGAAAATTGCGCGCGCGCATACCGGCCGTCCTGGCGTTATCGCATTTGGCGGTGGTTTTCATGGGCGAACTTACATGACGATGGCGTTAACCGGCAAGGTGGCACCCTATAAAAAAGGGTTCGGCCCGTTCCCAGGCTCTGTTTACCATGCGCCGTATCCTTCTGAATTGCAGGGCATTTCCACGGCGGATTCCCTAAAAGCGATTGAGCGCCTGTTTAAAGCCGATATCGATCCAACCCAGGTTGCGGCGATTATCTTCGAACCCGTCCAGGGAGAAGGGGGCTTCGTGGTGGCACCGCCAGAGTTTGTGGCTGCCATCCGCCGTATTTGCGACGAGCATGGCATCGTGATGATAGCTGATGAAGTACAAAGCGGGTTTGCCCGTACGGGTCAGCTGTTTGCGATGGATCATTACGCCGATAAAGCGGACCTGATGACCATGGCGAAAAGCCTTGCGGGCGGCATGCCGCTGTCAGGCGTCGTGGGCAAAGCCGAAATTATGGATGCGCCTGCGCCGGGTGGTCTGGGGGGAACCTACGCTGGAAACCCGCTGTCGATTGCAGCGGCCCATGCGGTGCTGGATATCATTCGTGATGAGCAGCTATGCCAGCGTGCGGCGGCTCTCGGTGAACAGCTACGCGCTGCTCTGACAGACGCACAAGCAGGGTGTCCTGAACTGGCCGAAGTGCGTGGCTTAGGCTCTATGATCGCCGCTGAATTCTGTGATGCAGCGACAGGAGAACCCAACGCCGCAGCCGCGCAACGCGTGCAGAAGAAAGCCCTTGAGCAAGGATTACTGCTGCTGACCTGCGGTCAGTATGGCAACGTTATTCGTTTCCTTTACCCGCTGACAATTCCGCAGGATCAGTTCGCCAAAGCGCTCGATATTATCAAAGCAGCAACCAAGTAATTCGTTAATTGTCATTTACCCAAAGCCGACGGTCGTCATCACCGTCGGCTTTTTTGTTGTCGTGGATTTATCAACAACACGTCGTTATATATTTACATATATATCGATTGGGTCTATCCTATTCATCATGCAAATATAATAACTGTACTCTTCAAGAGAAGGCGCTTGCGTTAGCGGCCTCCAGTCTTTCTATCTAACGAATTGAATTAACGAATGTTAAATAACAAATTTACCCCAGTGGCCTCTGGGTTGTTAACCTTTGCCTGTTTTTCTACTGCCGTCACGGCTCATGCTGAAGATACCGTCATCGTTTCGGCGCCAGCCACGTCACAATCCTCGTTATCGGAACATGAACCTCCGGCGAGCGAAAAAAAAGCAACGTTAGGTAGCCTCGGCGAGCGAGAGTTGATAGACGTTCCCTGGTCGGTGCAGACGTTGTCGAAAAAAGTGCTGGATCAGCAACAAATCAAAGATGTGAAAGACGCCTATCGCTACCTACCGTCCGTTCAGGGGGACGGCGTCCGCCCGCAAACCCGGGGTATGCAGGGGAGTGTGGTACAAAACCATATGATTGATGGCCTGAACGCCGTCTCCACGACTGAATATTCGACCGAACAGTTCCAGAACATTGAAGTGTTGAGCGGCATCGCTGGGTCGCTGTATGGCCCCGCCAATCCAGCAGGGATGTTTAATCTGGTGTCTAAACGACCTGTCGATACGCCGTTACACCGCGTCACCGTGGGGCAAGGTACAGGGTCGGGTACGCTGACGTCGATGGATTTCAGTGGCCCAATCGATGCGGAAGACCGGGTGAAATATCGTCTCAACTTGCTGAATGATGAGGGACATAGCTACACCACCGATAGCCATGTCCGTCGACAGTACGCTGGCTTGGGGCTGGACTTTCAACTGACAGATCAAACGGTGCTGGAGAGTAATTTCAGCTATTACCATTATTACGAAAAAGGTATGCCGGGGAGTTTTGCTCTGGCGAAAGGCGTTCACTTCCCCGCGGCATTTGATCCTACGGACAATAAGTATGGCCAGTCTTATGCGGGTCATGATGACGAAACGACCACCGCCGATATGCATATTAAGCATGATTTTGACGGCAACTGGATGCTGGATCTGGGGGCGCTGCACCAGGTTGCAGACCGAGAATCGACGGCAGTGACCAATACTCTGACGAATAATCAGGGAGATTACACCACTACAACCGCCAATTCGGCGGCCAGTCGCTTTACTATCAACAGCTATTTAGCGAACCTGACCGGTAGCGTTGACACCGGCTGGCTGACGCAGGACATTGCTACCGGAATGCGTGGATTTGTGTGGAAAAACTATAATCCACGAAACGGTGGCACTTTCACTCTGGGGCATTCTTCTCTCAATCAACATCCCGACTATCCACGACCACCGTATCCAGATTTTAACGATCGCTATCATTCGGCGACCACCACTCAGCATGCATTTTTGCTAAGCGATACGTTGCATTTTTCCCCGCAGTGGAGCTTGCTGCTTTCCGGCAGCGAGAACCTGTTTACCGTCAGTAACTACAACAAAGCTGGGCATGAAAGCAGCCGTCAAAAAGACAATGGCATGAGCGGTTCCAGCAGCCTGATGTATAAACCGGTGGAGAACGTCACGCTGTATACCACCTGGGCGGACAGTTTGCAGCAGGGCGACACCGCACCCGCCGGGGCGCACAATGCCGGGCAGGTGTTAGATCCCTACCGCAGTCGTCAGATCGAAGTGGGCGCAAAATATGCGCCTGTAAAAGATCTGTTGCTAACCGCTGCGCTGTTTGAAGCCAAACGTCCCTTTGCCTATACCAACGACAACGGCGATTTTGCTCAGGACGGTACGCAGAAAAACCGTGGGCTGGAGCTGATGGCTGATGGGCATATTACTCAAAATTTGCGCGTGTTAGGCGGTGGAGCCTGGCTTGATCCAACACTTCATAATACCGCGGCCAGCAATGCGGATGGTAAGCAAGTAGTTGGTTTGCCGCGCTTCGCCTCGAATATCCTCGCAATCTACACCATCGAACGGGTTCCGGGACTGGATGTCGACACGAACGTGCATTACGTCGGACGTCGGGCTACCGATAATGCCAACGACAGCTGGGTCGGGAGTTACACCACGGTGGACATCGGTACGCGTTATGCCACCAGACTGTGGAACACGCCAACCACTTTCCGGTTTGATATCACCAATCTCACCGACCGTCACTATTGGACCAATATTGTTCCGGGCGCATTGACTGGTTACACGGGGGCAGGGGCTGCCAGCGCTCAACTTGGCGCACCGCGCCAGGCTCAGTTTTCTGTTCAGGTTGATTTTTAGGGGGTGCTTATGAAAACGTGCCACACATGGCTGCTTTGTGTGTGGCTGGCGTTTCCTGCCCTGGCAACACGCCAGGTTGTGGATGATGCTGGTCACACAGTTACCGTTCCCACGCATGTTGAACGTATTGCGGATGGCTGGTTTGCACATCATTCGGTGCTGATGACGCTGGGCGCAGGTCGTAACATTGTTGCGACGGTCAACCATGAGGAAAACCAGCCATGGATGTTTAAAATCAATCCTTCTCTGAGGCAAGCTTTACAGATACGGGGAACATCATTTAATAGTGAGGATTTGCTGGCCCGGCACGTCGACGTGGTGTTTGTGGCAAAAGGAAAAGGGGATGCTCAAAGCTACAGTCAGGCGGGTATTCCGGTCCTTGAAATGGCATTTACTGACTATGCTTCGATGGAAAAATCGGTCACAACGACCGCAGAGGTTCTGGGTACCGAGCAGGCTCGCGTCCGGGCAACGGCTTACAATCAGTATCTCAACCGTGTGCTCGCGGATGTGCAGGCTAAAACTGCGGAGCTGACGGAAAATCAGCGCCCTCGGGTACTTCATATTCAATCGCTAAATCCGCTTAAAGTCGACGGCAGGAACACGTTGATCGATACCTGGATTACGCTGGCGGGTGGACGGAATGCGGCAGGTGAAGTTGACGGCAACATGAAAGAGGTGTCGCCCGAGAGGGTGCTTTACTGGCAACCGCAGGTCATTATTCTCGGTGCGGGGTGCGGTGATATCGCCAGTTCGCCATATGCGGCATTGTTCAAAGAACTTAACGCAGTGAAACAGGGTAACGTCTGGCGCAATCCGGCGGGCGTGTTCCCCTGGGACCGTTACGGCACTGAAAGCGCGTTGCAGCTGCAGTGGGCCGCATCAAAACTGCATCCTGCGCTGTTTAGCGGCCTGGATATGGTCAGCGTAACGCGAGATTTTTATCGCCAGTTCTTCGATTATTCGCTCACTCAGGAGCAGGCGATGCGAGTTTTAAACACGTTACCCCCACAGGAGTAGCGCTCACGTATAAAGACAGGCGTGATGAGGATTGCACGCCATTTTTTCCTCTCTGAAATGTGGGGTTTGGTGCGCTCATGATGAAAATGGTTTGCCAGGCCTCTCGTTATATAATTTAATGCATATCGTTTTTACTCCTCTATTCAGATGGTATCCCATGTTAACTTTCCGCTCTTTTGTGCTGGTTTGCGCCAGCATGTTGTTTGCGTTTTCTGCTCAGGCCGACCGAACGATCACCGATCAGCTTGGTCGACAGGTCACGATTCCTGACCACGTGGACAAAGTGGTCGTGCTGCAACACCAGACGTTGAATATTCTGGTTCAGCTCAATACCCAGCAGGACATTGTTGGTGTGATGTCGAGCTGGAAAAAGCAGCTCGGGCCTGAATTTGCGCGCTTTATGCCGACGATTACTACACTGCCGACGCCAGGCGATCTCACCAGCGTGAACATCGAAAGCCTGTTGGCGATTCATCCGCAGGTGGTTTTTGTCGCCAACTATGCGCCCGCGGAGATGATCCAGCAGATTCAGAACGCCGGTATTCCGGTCGTGGCTATCTCGTTACGTAAGGATGCCACCGGGCAACAGAATAAAATGAACCCGACCATGGCCGATGAAGAGCAGGTCTACAACGAAGGGTTGAAGCAGGGTATTCGCCTGATCGCTGACGTGGTTGGGCGCAAACCGCAGGCCGAAACGTTAATCGACTACGTTTTTGCCGCGCGGGCAAAATTCAATGCGCCGGTTGCAACAATCCCGGATGCGCAAAAAGTCCGTATTTATATGGCTAACCCCGACCTGATGACCTACGGCTCCGGGAAGTACACGGGACTGATGATGCAGCACGCGGGGGGATTAAACGTGGCGGCTGCCAGTGTGAAAGGTGCCCGTCAGGTTGCGCTGGAGCAGGTATTAGCGTGGAACCCGCAGGTGATTTTTGTCCAGGATCGCTATCCGCAGGTGGTAACTCAGATCCAAAACGATCCAAACTGGCAGGGGATTGATGCGGTGAAAAATCATCGCGTCTGGTTGATGCCTGAATATGCCAAAGCCTGGGGCTATCCGATGCCGGAAGCGTTGGCGATCGGTGAACTTTGGATGGCCAAAAAACTGTATCCGGATGCCTATAAAAACGTGGACGTTGATGCGCAGGCCCAGGACTACTATCAACGTTTTTATCGTGTGAACTGGCAGCCTGATGCCGCTAAGTAACCGTATTTTGCCCCAGCAACCGCTCTTAATCGTTGTGGTTCTGTTGCTGGGCGTCAGTTCGCTATGCCTCGGACAGTATCCGCTGTCGTTAAGCGAAGTGTTTTATCACCTGACGCACTATAGCGACGCTGAGGGAATAGGCAGCCAGGTTATCTGGACAGTCAGGCTACCGCGTATTCTGATGGCACTGCTGGCGGGGGGCGCGCTTGGGTTATGCGGCGCGACGCTGCAAGGGGTATTTCATAACCCTCTGGTCGACCCGCATATTATCGGCGTGACGTCGGGGGCGGCCTTTGGTGGAACACTGGCCATTCTGCTCGGTCTTTCGCCCTGGCTGATGATGGGATCAACGTTTTTCTTTGGTCTGACAGCGTTGATCCTGGTGTATGCCATTGCTGCGTTACAGGGGCTGGAGAATACGCTGGTATTGATCCTGTCGGGTATCATTTTGAGCGGATTTTTTGCCGCGCTGGTGAGCCTGATCCAGTATCAGGCAGATACCGAAGAGACGTTACCTAATATTGTGTTCTGGCTGCTGGGCAGCTTCGCGACGGCCAACTGGCATAAAGTGCTGCTGTTGGCGGTTCCGGTCGGTATCGCCGCGACGGTTTTGTACCAGCTACGCTGGCGGATAAACCTGTTGTCGCTCAATGACAAAGATGCCAGAGCACTGGGGGTGGCGGTGGTTCCTCTGCGACGCAGCGTTTTGGTATGTTGCGCATTTTTGGTCGCTGCTCAGGTGGCGGTCAGCGGCAGTATTGGTTGGGTTGGATTAGTGATTCCTCATCTGGCGCGTTTGCTGGTGGGGGTTGATCATCGTCGTTTACTACCGTGCGCCTTCTGGTTGGGGGGCGGTTTTATGATTGTGGTGGATGATATTGCCCGTACCCTGATGCACGCGGAGATACCGTTGGGGATCATTACCGCATTGTTCGGCGCGCCGTTGTTTGCTTTCTTACTCATTCGTACCAGCCGTCGGGAGAAATCATGATACCTGCCGCACTGCGTGTACATCAGCTTACTTATGGGTATCGCGCGCCGTTATTTGAGCCGCTAACGTTTTGTTGCCAGAAAGGTGAGATCTGGGCCGTGCTGGGACGCAACGGCCTGGGTAAAAGTACACTGCTCGATACGTTAACCGGCACGCTGCCTGCTATAGGCGGGAGTATTGAAAATAACGGTGGGATAGGGATTGTGGCACAGCATAGCCATCTGCCGTTTCCGTACACGGTCAGCGACGTGGTGTTGATGGGGCGAGCACAGCACGTGAAGCTTTTTGCGCAACCCAGTCCGCAGGATCAAAAAAGAGCAATGCAGGCGTTAGAGCAGTTGAATATCACGCATCTCGCCTCCAGCTCATTTGGCTCACTTTCTGGCGGGCAGCAACAGTTGGTGATGATTGCCCGGGCTCTGGTGACGGAGTGTCAAACGCTGTTACTGGATGAACCGTGTTCCGCGCTGGATCTCGCCAATCAGCAGGTGGTGCTGCAGCTCATCAGCGATCTGGCCCATCAACAGGGATGCAGTATTCTCTTTTCGACTCACGATCCGCTTCATGCGTTACAGGTTGCTTCCCATACTTTGCTGCTACTCCCTGAAGGAAAATGGCGGGCAGGGCCCACGAACAGCATTGTGACGGAGGAGAATTTATTTCTGGCTTATGGCTTAACGCTGCGAAAACTCAGCGTGGAGAACTATCAGACGCCGTTTATCGCACCGTTGTTTTCTATTCGTCGTTAAGCGGTAAGAATCCTGCGGCGCTAAGAAATTCCTGTCCGCCGCGGGAGAGTATGAATTCAACCAGCGCCATGACTTCATTGGAAGCATCAAGCACCGCCAGTTGGTATTCGCAGCGAATATTGTGCTCATCGGGAATAGCCACGTAATGTACGTCGGGCATCGCGCGCAGCGCGTGTGCGTAATGCGCGTAACCGATAAACAGATCGGCCAGTCCCTGGCGCAGGATCCAGGTACTCGCCAGTTCTCCTTGCGGGATTTTTACCGTATCACGACCACCCACCAGTGGGATTGCGCGCGTCCGAAGCTGTTGCCCGAGTCCTGGTTCCAGTACATCCATATTGTCGAAAAATGCCCAGGTATAGTCTCCGGAAGGATCGCAGCCGGGCGTTGATGTACCTGGTCGCAGCGTTGGGTCGCGGAGTAAATCCAGCCAGACACCGGTTCGGTTGCTGACAAGGCTCAGTTTGTTCCAGCAAAAAGTGTGCGTAGAGACGGCTTTATTACATGCTAACAGGTTTTGCGGATGGTCCCTGTTGGCCGAGGCAAAGAGCGCACACGGTTCTCCCGCTTCAATACGCTCACGCAATAAACCGGCCGGACCATATTCAACCTTGACGTCTATTCCACTCATGTGCGTGAACTGGCTTATCAGTGGCGTAAATGCAGGGCGCAAACTGCCTGCGGCGAACAGGAGGATGGAAGAGGGCATAGTATCCTGGCTCTGACGAAAGACATTATACGAAGAAGATGAATGATACGCGTTGAGCATGGAATTTAGAATGATTTAGCGCAGTGCTATTGAATCATCAAGGGAAATGACAAAACTGACGGATACAAACTGAAGATAAATAGATAGTTTTGAAGTGAAATAGCACCAAATCAAAGGGATATGATTTGGTGCGTCCGAGTGGACTCGAACCACCGACCCCCACCATGTCAAGGTGGTGCTCTAACCAACTGAGCTACGGACGCAAGATGGTGCGTTCAATTGGACTCGAACCAACGACCCCCACCATGTCAAGGTGGTGCTCTAACCAACTGAGCTATGAACGCAACGTTGTAGGTGACAACGGGGACGAATATTAGCGGCACAGACCGAATGAGGCAAGAGGGAAATAGCATTTTTCTTCCCGATCTCACGCGATTGCAGAGTAATTAAGCAAGTTGATTATATTTTGTTGATTTTGCAGCGTGTTTTTTATTCAGACAGCGAACTGGGGCATACCAGGGACGGTTTGAATTACAGAGGCGCTCAGACTTTAAGCACTGTAAGGATGGCGGTTTCTATTTTCTCTGGGGTAGTGAAGGGTGCAAATCGCTTAAGCGGCTTGCCGTCACGCCCGATCAGGAACTTAGTAAAATTCCACTTGATCCGCCCACCCAGCACGCCGGGTAATTCGTCTTTCAGGTAACGAAATACCGGGTGCGTAGCAGCACCGTTGACTTCCACTTTCTCAAACATCGGGAAGCTCACACCGTAGTTGATGTGGCAGGTTTGCGCGATTTCGTCGGCTCCACCGGGCTCCTGGTTACCGAACTGGTTGCAGGGAAAACCAAGCACCACCAGACCCTGCGCGGCGTACTTCTTGTAGAGCGCTTCGAGGCCTGCATATTGTGGAGTGAAACCACAATGGCTGGCGGTATTAACCACCAGAACCAGTTTGCCTGCGTAGTCGGCCATACAGATGGGCTGGCCATGCAAGCTGGTGGCAGTCAGTTGATGAAAGGGGGCCATGCCAGAATCCTCAAAAAAGATAGCATTACTCATGTTGCCCGCGAGTGACAGGCTTCGCGGCGTATCTATTTATTATGATCGCCACTGCAGTTTTAATAAACTTGCCATTGGTGCAGGGCAAAATGAATGAAGCACATTTGCGCTGGTTTATACTCGATGATGGCTGTCGCGGCGGTGGATTGGATTGGGCAGAAAACTGATTCAAGAGGTGATGAACTTTCGCGAAGAACAGAAATTCTCTGCGGTTCGGTTATGGACATTCCATAATTTATTTTAACCAACGCTGACGAGCGTTCCATTCGTCGCGCGTGATTTCCCAAAGTTCAGAATCCAGCAAACCGCTGACATACTCTTTCTTTTCCGTTTTGATAAGCCGCATTCCGCTACTGTCTGAAATACGTCTGGAACGGATATTGAGAGAGGCTTTCGGCGCACGCAATACTGTCTTATTTAACGTATTAAACCAGTAATCCGTAGCGACATTACTGGCTTCACGCATAAAACCCTGCCCCTGATATTCCGGAGCTAACCAAAATCCACGGTTATTATCCTCAACGTCATAAAGGCAAATTAAACCTATGAGAGCGTCAGGGGCCTCACGGAGTCTGATAGTCCAGATCCACGCAATCCCTTTTTCCATATCAGGCAGGGCAACGTTGTTGACGTAATTCTCCGCACCGTTATCAGGATAGGGCCAGGGTACTGAGGAGACCATATAGCGAACTATCTCCCAGCGGGGATAAAGCACCTGAATCTGCGAGGCATCTTCGGCTTCTAATGGTTTTAACAGCAAGCGTTCTGTATGGAGTATTGGTATTTTCATATGCACTTTTCCTGCTCGATCAAGATAAGAGGATCAATGTGGGGAGGATTTTGAAAAAATATTAATAACCAGAACCCCAGCACAAATAAGAAGCATACCTGCGATCGCCGGAAAATCTAGTTTTTGCCCGCTTATTAACCAGCCCAAAAGGCTGATTAATACGATTCCAGCACCTGACCAAATTGCGTATGCGATACCCGTTGGAATGGTCGACAGAGTTTGGGAGAGAAGATAAAAGGCTGCACAGTAGCACACAATAGTTGCTACAGATGGCCATAGGCGTGTGAATCCGTCAGAGAACTTCATCAGGGTTGTACCTACGACTTCAGCTACGATGGCCCCGGCAAGGAAAATGTATGAATTCAAAATCTGACCCCATGTGACAATTTAAAGCGAATATCGTATCACAAAGGGTTGGGTGAGTTTGAACACAGGAGTTATCAGCCCAAGACTTCGAAGCTGCCGTACTGAATTCGTAGCGATTAGATTTCCGTTGGTAAGTTCTCTTGCCAAGAGTAAAAGAAAACTCAGGCTGATAATACGATGGACATATCCATACAACGCAGATCTGCTTGGGCAAGTCTTGATGGGGATGTCGTTTCCTTGATAAACATAAAACCATGCTTTTCGTAGAAAGTTTGCGCGTTTGGTGTTGAGGTCAAGGTTAACTGTTTCAGCCCTCTTTTAATCGCCTCATCTTTAATCGTTTCAATAATCAGGCTAGCAAAACCTTTACCAAAATAATCCGGCAATGTAAAAACAGCTTCTACGCTACCTTGGGTAAGATCCAGATATCCTGTTGCTACCAATCCTGCATCAGCCAGGTCTACAACAAAGATAGGATTTTCCGTAATAACCTCCCTGTAATGTTCAGGCATAGCTTCAGGCGTCCAGGCCTCAAGCACCTTGGCACAATAACTTGGCTTACATCCTTCCAGGATAGAAAGATCCCTTATATTCCAGCACGTTGCAGCCTCTTCAGGTACTGCAAGTCTGATTTTCATTTGTTCTTCCTTTTCGTCTTATTACATTTATAGATTTATCATGAAACGGTTTCGTTTCAACATCGTTGTTTAACAAAAGAGGGAAGTCCATTACTGGCAGGGAGTGGACAAGCTACCATCATGAGCAATGAGCAGATAATCGCCTCTTTATGAGTCGATTATTCAATGCAAACGGGGCATAGTAATTCATTCAGAACAGGTTATGCAGCCCAATCCATCGGCACAAAATAATTGTGAGGTCACAAATATGACGCCTACATTGCAAGGATTTCTTGTCACGCTCCGTCCTCTGCTTGAGACAGATGCTCAGCTATTGATTGATGCGGCAGCGGATGGGGAACTCTGGTCCCTGCCATTTACGGTGGTTCCGTCTGCTGACACCGCAGATTCGTACATTCAGAAAGCCCTCAAGGGGCAGATCGAAGGCACTGTCATGCCGTTTGCTGTAACGCTCTCATCCGATCAACGTGTCATTGGGTCAACGCGTTTCTGGAAGATTGATAGAGAAAACCGAAAACTCGAAATTGGTCATACCTGGTATTCACAAAGCTGGCAAAAAACAACTGCAAATACCGAGAGTAAACTGTTACTGCTGCGATACGCCTTTGAGCAACTTAAGTGTGTCCGCGTTCAGTTTACGACTGATGTATTGAATGAGCGCTCTCAGGCAGCCATTCTCCGTATTGGCGCGGTCCAGGAAAGCATCATTAGAAATGAACGAATTATGCCTGATGGACGAAAGCGTACTTCCATACGGTACAGCATAATTGATGATGAGTGGCCGCAGGTTCGGACCAACCTTGAGCGCCGCCTCTCCAGTTACAGGAAAGAAAAATAACTCGAGGTGTTGCGTCCATCAGTTGAACTCACAGCACTGAGCAGTCGTATGAGGAGGTACTGTTTTTCACGTGAAATTTGAATAGTTGAAGGCCATAAGTACGGATGATGAGAGGCTTGAACAACCTGTGTGGTTTTGGAGTGGTTTTACCCCACTTGAAGCGTGATTTTAGGGGCATCTTTTGGAGCAGGGACATAAAAAGGGACACATTAATAGCTGCTATAACCCGTTATTAACTGTCCCTGAAATTGTTTATTATACTGATTTATATTTATTTTTTTAGTTTTGAAATGATTGTTTTTTGTTAATTTTGCAGAATGCTATTTACTCAGGCTGTGCGTCGGGCGAGTCACACCCGATTGTTAAACTGCGTGATGTTTTGCATTCCTACGTGCTGGAATCACTTAAATAATTACACAGTAACTTCCATAAGTAATGCGCCGCCGGTGTAAAACGATGATCGGAGCTGCGCAATACATGCCACTGACACTCTCTGGCAATATGATGATCAATCGGTATTGCCGTTAATTCCCCAGGGTAAGAATTAGCATTAGCTGTTTGTTCTGTCATAAAAGCAATCCCCAGTCCCGCACGGCACAGGGCTATTGCGCTGGTAAACAAATTACAGCAGTAGGATGGCCTGAACATAATCGCTTCATCGCGAAACATCGCAGCGAGATATCGCTGAAGCCCAAAATTGTCATGCATAGCAATCAGGCGATGCCGGGAAAGTTCCTGAAGCGTTACTTTCTTTAAATCAGAAATAACATGATCCTTCCTGACAATGGCACAAATGGCTCCCCGGTTATAGCTATATCGTTTAAGTGCCGGTTGCCCAACTGGACCAAATCCTACGGCCATATCCACTTCACCTCTTGCAATGAGTTCCATCGATGTTTCCATGTTGCCAGAGGTGATATCGACAAACACATTCGGGTAGATTTGGGCAAAATCGCTCACGACGTGGGTAATGATTTCATGGACCATTCCTTGTCCAACGCGCAGCGTAACTGTCCCTCCACGCATATGGCGCATATCGCTGAGTTGCCGCTCAAGTTCATTGCGTTTTTGTTGAGTAATGGCGTAGTCATCAGCCAGTAATCTGCCCGCCTCGGTGAGGACTACGTTACGTCCTCTTTTCTCCAACAATGGCAGCTGTATTGTTCTTTCCAGAAGAGAGATTTGACGACTGACAACCGAAGGGTTAAAGCCAAGGATGTCGGCGGCTCTGCGGATCCCACCGTACAATCCGACCATATATAAATAACGGATCGCTTTTTCTGGATAGGTGCTCAATGTCATGTTTTTGCCATTATTGTTGACCTGAAGGCAACAATAATAGCATAGGAGCCTGATTCTTTTTCAACCGGGATTCATTACATACTAATGCTAAATACCTATACGGAGAGTGTGGCAATGAAGAGCGTTGTTAATTACTTACAGAAACATACTGACCTTATCATGGAAGATATCAGCGATTTGGTACTGGCTGAGTCTCCTTCAACTGATAAAGCTGCTGTTGACCACTGTGGTGACGTTTTAAAAGCTATTTTCGAAAAGCGTCTGGGTATACAGGCTGAAACTGAAAAACAGACACATTACGGTAACCAGTTAAAATTTGTTCTGGGAAATGAGGGCCCGCAAACCACAATTTTGGGGCATTTTGATACGGTCTGGGATAAAGGGGTACTCTCACTTCGCGAAGAAGAGGGGAAATGGTATGGCCCGGGGATCCTCGATATGAAAGCCGGGATGATTCAGTCTATCTGGGCGGTTCGTGCGTTAAAAGAGAGTGGGCAACTCGGCGGTAAGCGCATTGTTTTCCTGTGCAATAGTGATGAAGAACTCGGAAGTCCAAGTTCGAAGGAATGGATTATCCGTAATGCTACAGGATCTGAGCAAGTATTGGTTGTTGAACCGGCGACAACTCATGGTGATTTAAAAATTGCCCGTAAAGGCACTGGCCGCTACCGCATTGCTATCACAGGTCATGCTGCGCATGCAGGCAATAATCCAGGTGAGGGGGTTAGTGCTATTGAGGAAATGGCTTTTCAGATCCTCAAATTGCGAGAGTTGAATGATCCTGAGCGCGCTACTACCGTTAACGTTGGTATTGTACGGGGTGGCAGTAGGGTCAATGTCGTCGCGGATTATGCCGAATTAGAAATTGATACCAGAGTGGAAAATCAGTCAGAAGCTGCACGGATCCATGATGCTATCACCCGTTTGACACCTCATTTGCAGGGTAGCCAACTCAGGATTGAAGGAGGGCAAACTCGCCCACCGATGGAACGTTCTTCAGCTTCTGAACAGCTATTTGAAAAAGCGCAAAAGATTGCGGAAATACTGGGTATTACGATTACCGCGAAATCGGCTGGAGGTGGTAGTGATGGAAACTTCACCGCGGCGTTAGGTATTCCTACATTAGATGGCCTTGGTGCGACAGGAGCCGGTATCCATGCGCTCCATGAGCATATATTACCCGAAAATATCGTTACCAGAACCGCACTGGTTGCTGGAATGATGCTTAACGATATTAATTCTGATGATGAGGCATAATTTTAGCTAAATACATCATGCACACTCAACGACATTATTGTTTGTTATCCTCATGTAACCACTGTGGCTATATGGATTATTAATATCTTGACGAATAAATAACAGGACATATCCATGAGTGCTTTTATTATTGCGATAGTTATTACTGTCGTTGCGGCTTGGTTAATTATCAAGAATTACCAACCGCAAACTATTTTGCTGTTGGCGGGGCTTTCCTTGTTAACAATTACAGCCATTTTCTACCCTGAAAAAAGTATCTTATATGGAAATGCAAAATCCACAGGGTCTGTCTGGATTGATATATTTGCTTTTGTAAAAGGTTCATTATCAACGCAGGTAGCAGGGATCGGTTTGATTATTATGGCGGCCGGTGGTTTCGCCAGCTATATGGATCATATTAAAGCTTCAAAGGCCATGGTTGATGTCTGCATTCGGCCGCTGGAGGCTTTAAAAGCACCTTATCTGATCCTTGCCATCGGCTACATTTTTGCACAATTGCTCCATGTTGCCATATCCAGTGCTGCGGGCCTTGCAATGTTATTGCTGGTGACATTTTTCCCGGTCTTGGTTCGGCTTGGGGTAAGTAAGGCTGCTGCCGCGGCTATGATTGGCATGTGTGCCTTTATGGATCTTGGTCCGGCCGTTGGCACCGCGAACTTAGCTGCTGAATATGCTGGCATGGAAACAGCACTGTATTTTGCTCATTATCAGATGCCGGTAGCTGCGGCGGTGATGGTTGTCGTTTCTATATTAATCTATTTTACGGCGAAATATTTTGACAAAAAAGATGGACATGTTGTTGCGTCACAACGTGCTGTGCACCCCGAGATTGCTGAAAAAGATGACGCACCAGCACCTAAGTTCTACGGGTTATTGCCCATTTTTCCTGTCGTTCTGGTATTGGTGTTCAGTCCGTTGGTTGTTGATACCATTAAAGTAGATGTCGTGACTGCAATGGTTATCGGAACTCTTGTCGCCTTTATTTTTGAGCTATGTGTAAAACGAAACTTTAAAGAGTGCTGCAAGGGAGTACAAGTCTTCTTTAAAGGTATGGGGAGTATGTTTACCAGTATCGTTTCATTACTGGTATGCGCCGAAATTTTCGCACAGGGATTACAAAAAATTGGTGCAGTGGATTATTTACTCGATGCGACACATAACGCTGGCTTTGGTTTCACCAGCATGACGATTGTAATGGCATGTTTGGTCGGGGTAACGGCCGTACTGACAGGATCGGGGGTTGCAGCCTTCTTTTCATTTGCCGGTATGGCGCAGACTATTGCAACAAAGTTTGGAATGAACGCCGTACATATGCTTCTGCCGATGCAACTGATGGCTGGGATGGGGCGCGCAATGTCGCCCGTAGCCGGTATTATTATTGCCGTCAGTAAATCGGGTGAGTGTTCCCCATTTATGATCGTGCGCAGAACGGTCATTCCGGCACTTGGTGGAATCATAACTATGCTAATCGCTAATATGCTAATTTCCAGTATGTAATAGTAACTGAATACGGAAGGTTTTTATCTGGATGAACACTATGTTAAATAAAAATGTAGATAATTTACTCTATATTCCTTACTCAGGTTCTGTTCTACTCGAATCTCCTCTTCTTAATAAAGGAAGTGGTTTTAGCGAAGAGGAACGAGTGATATTCAATCTGGAAGGATTGCTACCCAATGCAGTTGAAACAATTGAGGAGCAATCCCATCGAGCATATCGCCAGTTTAGCGATTTTAAGTCTGCTATTGCACAGCATATCTACCTTAGGAACATTCAAGACACTAACGAAACACTATTCTATTATCTGGTGAATAAACATTTAGCAGAAATGCTACCTATTATTTATACACCTGTTGTTGGCCATGCTTGCGAGCATTTTTCTGATATTTACCGTAGGGCCAGAGGGTTATTTATCGCATGGCCGGATCGCCATAAAATCGATGATATATTGCACAATGCCACGAAACAGCATATTCGTGTCATTGTCGTCACCGATGGCGAACGGATCCTGGGACTTGGGGATCAAGGTATTGGCGGCATGGGGATTCCAATCGGCAAACTGTCTTTGTATACCGTCTGCGGTGGTATAAATCCGGCAAATACATTACCCATTCTGCTGGATGTTGGAACCAATAATTCTCAACTGCTAAATGATCCTCTTTATATGGGATGGCGTCACCCAAGAATTACCGGGGAAGAATATTTTGAGTTTGTGGATATGTTCATAAACGCGGTTAAACGTCGATGGCCTGAGGTCCTACTGCAATTCGAGGATTTTGCTCAGCAAACGGCACTTCCTCTTCTGGAGCGATACAGAGATGAGATGTGTTGTTTTAATGACGACATCCAGGGAACTGCTGCCGTCGCGCTAGGATGTTTAATGGCGGCAAGTTCAGTCTCTGGTCGTTCATTATGCGAGCAAACAGTCGTATTTCTGGGGGCCGGATCGGCTGGTTGCGGTATTGCTGAGCATATTGTTCAGCAGATGATCGCTGAAGGCTTGTCTGAAGTGGAAGCTCGTGCCAGAATTTTTATGGTGGATCGGTTCGGATTGTTGACTGATGACCAGGCAAACCTTCCACCTTTTCAGCGACAACTGTCACAGCCTCGAACGATCGTCGAAAGCTGGGTTGTGGAAAGCGAAAAAATGACGCTGATGGATGTTGTTTGTCACGCGCATCCTACGGTGTTGATAGGTGTTACCGGCCAACCAGGCTTGTTTAGCGAAGCTATTATTAGGGAAATGTACAAGTACTGTAAGTTCCCAATAATCATGCCGTTATCCAACCCAACTTCACGGGTCGAGGCGAGGCCGGAAGACATCATTGAATGGACAGAGGGAAACGCCATTGTTGCAACGGGAAGTCCATTTAATCCCGTAGTATACAAAGGAAAGGAGTACCCCATTGCACAATGTAATAACGTTTACATCTTCCCTGGTATTGGTCTAGGGTGTCTGGCAAGCGGCGCCACACGAATTACCGAAAATATGCTAATAACGGCAAGCCGAACGTTAGCCTCTTTTTCGCCAATGAAAAGCAATAAAGATTCTCCATTATTACCGGATATAAATAATATTCAGGAAGTAACAAAGGCTATTGCCTTTAGTGTTGGTATTGCAGCGCAACGCGATGGCGTAGCCATTCGTATACCGGAGGAATCATTACGAGGCAAAATTGACGAGATTTATTGGCATCCGCAGTATCGTCAATATAAACGCACTTCATACTAACATTAATCAGCAATACGAAAACCGGCCCCCTTCATGGAGGGGGCCTCTGATAACTCCCGGCGGTGGCATTCAGACGGGAGTCATCGTTACTTATCGCTCCTGTTGCAACTCGATATCAGAACACCGGCAAACCCAGCCCTTGCTTCACTTCTCTTAATGTCTGCTGCGTAATCTCGTGCGCCTGCTCGCTTCCTTTTTTGAGCATCGCCATCAGCATGCCTTTATCCTGAATGTAGGTTGCACGCCGCTCGCGCATTGGCGCGATGAGTTCTTGCAAGCACACTTCCAGCTCGTTTTTGCATGTCCGGTCACCCAGTCCACCCCGTTGGTAATGCGCTTTCATTTCCGCCACTTTTGCTTTATCCGGATGAAAAGCATCGAGGTAAGTGAATACCATATTGCCGTCTATTTGCCCTGGGTCGGACACTTTCAGATGATTAGGGTCGGTGTACATTGCGCTGACCGCGCGGTGAATGGTTTCTTCGCTGGCTGACAGGAGCAATGTGTTACCAAGCGATTTTGACATTTTAGCGTTTCCGTCGATCCCTGGAAGGCGGCTGGTTTCACTCAGCAGCGCTTTGCAGTGCGATAGGACGGGGGCCGGTAACAGGCTATTCATCTTATGCACGATTTCGTTAGTCTGCTCAATCATTGGCAACTGATCGTCGCCGACGGGAACGACTTCGGCTTTGAAGGCCGTAATATCTGCCGCCTGACTGATGGGATAAACCAGAAAACCAACCGGTAACGAGCGGGCGAACCCTTTCTGCGCAATTTCGTTTTTGACCGTAGGATTACGCTCCACGCGAGCCACGGTAACGATGTTCATATAAAGCGCGGTTAACTCTGCGAGAGCAGGCAGTGCCGATTGCAGACAGATGGTAGTAAGTGACGGGTCTATTCCTGCGGCAAGATAGTCGGCAAGTACTTCGGGAATATTGTTGCGGATCTTTTGCGGTGTGCTGCCGTTATCGGTTAACCCTTGTAGGTCAGCCACCAATATAAACTGCTGATAATCGTGTTGCAGCGTGGCGCGCTGGCGCAATGACCCCACATAATGGCCAAGATGCAGCGGGCCGGTGGGACGATCGCCAGTGAGGATGATGGTTTTATTGTTCATGTAAGACTCCTTAGTCATAAAACCGAAAGGGGTCTCTAAATGCAAATAACCGCCTTTCGGCGGTTATTTAAAATGAGGAAAACACATTCTGACCGCCTTTAAGAAGGCAGCCACCACAGGTTGTGATTAAAACCGTTGATATCGTGTTTTGTGTTCATCCAATTAACATACCACCTGGCGTAGAGGTAAAGCAATGCCCGAAGTGCTGGCGCATATCAGCTCGCTTCCAGCATGCCAAAGCTCACAATGCGCGAACGACCTAACTCTTTTGCGCGGTACAGTGCGACATCTGCGGCGCGTAACAGGTTGTCGCTCTGGGCGTGCTGCGGGTAACTGGCGACGCCAATAGAGACATCCACGTGTCCAATATCGGAAACGCCAAAGCGCAGCGACAGTTCGCGTACACCGTTGTAGATTTCCGTAGCAAAGCGGTTAGCGGCCTGTTCATCCGTATTGGGCAGTAGTACCAGAAACTCTTCACCGCCGTAGCGGAAGGCCATACCGCTGTCGTGGACCACGCGCTGAATAGTCGCGGCGATACTTTTAATCACGCTGTCGCCTGCCTCATGGCCAAAGCGGTCGTTAATACTTTTAAAATGATCGATATCGATCATCAGGCAACTGATCGGTTCTTTGTTACGCACTGCCTGGCTCATCTGAGTACGTAGTGTATCTTCAAGATGATGACGGTTGCGCAGTCCGGTTAGCGGGTCGTAGAGCGCTTTCTCCAGCAGGGCGTCACGCAGACGCTGGTTGGCTAATGCGAGGCCGAGTGCTTCTGCCATTAGCTCCAGATACGCACGAGAGGGGGCGGAATCATCGCTAAGGTTCTGGAATGAGAGCAGGCCGATGGCTTCGCCCTGGGCAATCAGCGGGACGCACAAGGTATGCTGCTGGCATGACTCCGGCAGATGGTAGCAGGCGATATCGGGTTCGCCTTGTACCGGAGGATGGCTCTGGCCGCGGCGCACAGCCCAGCATTCATCCGGGTGGAACGCATCCGCTTTGCTCTGCGGTGAAAGCCATTGTGCAACGCAGCGCATTTGCCAGGGTTCCCGGTCCAGTATATAAAGCCGCCCGGCAATCCCTGGGGCAATATTCGGTGCAAACAGCTCCGCCACATTGATGACATCGGCAAAATTCTCGCAGCCCTGCAGACGCTGCGTCATACGTGCCAGCAGATCGCGGATTGCCCAGTCGGCATCTCGCTCTTTCTCCAGTCTCTGACGAGCCAGACCGTTCTCGCGAAATATCCGGATCGCCTGCGCCATGTCGCCTATTTCATCTATCTGGTTAAAGCTGGGCGTCTCAACGGCATAATCCTGCGATGCGAGACGGTTTACGACATCGCTCAAACGCACGACGGGGCGCAGGACGCGACGCTTTAGAATGAAACCGAGAACGAAAAAAAACAGCAGCGCCGTCAGGCCGACCATCACTTCAGAGGCTGTCCGCAGCATGCGGGATGACTGGGTTGCATCTTCAATTGTATTGCGTACGCGGTTATCGAGCAGTTGGCGGAAATGATCTATCCGGTCCTGGGCGCGTTCCAGTTCCTGTTCATAGCTTTTCCCATAGAGCAGGGCAATAGCCTGCGACTCTTCTGCGCGCGCGACGCTGGCAAGCGCCGCAGCTTGCTCGTCCTGCAGGGCATCAACAATCTGTAGCCCTTCGTGCAATAGCGCCAGCTCTTCATCCGTTGCCCCAAGGTCTTTGAGCTTTGACAGCCGATGCTCAACAGCTTTCAGCGTCGCTTCTTTCTGACGGTAGGCGTTAAGCACCTCAGGATCTTTTGCAATAACATAGTCGCGCGCCAGGTCGGACAGCGACCAGGCATCGAGTTCGACTTCTTCGGTAAGTTGATCGAACTGATAACGCTGTTCTACCACCTGGCGTTCTGTGTTATCGGCGCTGGATGCCATCAGCATGACAACGCCTGAAGCGATGGTCAGGCATACCGTCGCGCTATAGGCCCAGTTGGTGATTGTGGCAATTCGCACTGATTAGTTCCTTCTGCGACGATTAATGAATACGCATGATTGCAATTATAGGAAACACATGATTTTGCGTGAAAATAAAAAAGGCGGTCCCGAAACCGCCTTCTGTTATCGTCCTGCAATCATAAATCTGGAGGATTTTTTCCTTCCTCCATAAAGGCTTCGTCGATTCCTTCCACGTTACCTTCATGGTCACGCCCGGAAAACAGGTTCCAGCAGGTTATGAATAGTGCAGCAATCAGGGGGCCAATCACAAAGCCGTTAATGCCGTAGATCTCCATGCCGCCGAGAGTGGTAATCAAAATCAGATAGTCCGGCATTTTGGTGTCTTTACCTACCAGCAGCGGGCGCAGGATATTGTCCACCAGCCCAACGATAATCACGAAGAAGCCAACGATAAACAGCCCTTGCCATAGCTGGTGGGTGGCGAACAGGAATATTGCTGCAGGTACCCAGACGATCGCTGAGCCCACTGCAGGCACGAGCGAGAGAAACGCCATCAACGCCCCCCACAGAACGCTGCCGTCGATATCCACAATTGCAAACGCGATGCCGCCAAGAATACCCTGAACCAAAGCGACGACCGCCGTGCCCTTGACGGTTGCCCGCGTCACGCCGACGAATTTGGCAAACAGGTGCTGTTTGGCAAAGTCAGAAAGGGGTAATGAGTCCAGAATCTGGCGCACCAGATACGGTCCATCCTTCAGTAAGAAGAACAGCAGATACAGCATGATGCCAAAACTGATAGCAAAGCCGAATGTCCCTTTCCCAATCAGGAATGCACTGCCAGCAAGGTACTGCCCGCCTTGCAGCACGACATCGGACAGTTTTTTCTGGATCTGCGCGACATCATCCAGATTGTGTTCTGCCAGAAATCCTCTGGCCCAATCAGGAAGGTACGAAAGAACAGAAGTGACTACTTCCGGGAACTGCGTGTCATTCTGTTGCAGTTTGGTGTATACCACGTTCAGTTCAATGGCCAGCGATGACAGGATTACCATCAGCGGGATAAATACAATCAGACAGATAATGGCGATGGTAATCAACGATGCCAGCCCGTTGCGTTCGCCAAGCGCGCTACGCAGTCGGTTTTTTACCGGGTTAAAGATAGTCGTTAATATCGCGGCCCACAAAATGGCGGAAAAGTAGGGGGACAATACATCGAAGAACGCCCAGGTCACGAGGGCAAGTATGAAAATGAAGAAACCTTTAGTCAGTCCGTTAAATCGCATTAGTGAACCCTGTAATGAGAAGCAGTCCCGACTATAGAACCGTTCAGGGGATTTACCAACTTTAGCTGCAGATATTTAGAATAAAGATGTTGCACTAAGGCTACATTCTTATTGTCCTTGCTTCACTGGCGGGAGAGCTATCCTTGATCTCCTCCCTGAAAACAGTACCAGTCTAAACTGAAGTCTCCGGTCTTTCTTCCATCTCACAGCAGATAACGTACGCTATGATTTAATAGTGAAACCGTCATTTTTTCCCGAAAAGGGTCATCAATTAACGAGGGGGTCGTTATGAACACTCAGCCTGTCATCGGGATTAGTGGATGTTTAACTGGTTCAGCCGTGCGATTCGACGGTGGGCATAAACGGATGGGGTTTGTGATGGACGAGCTGGCTCAGTGGGTGACTTTCAAACCTGTCTGCCCTGAGATGTCTATCGGTTTGCCTGTACCACGTCCCGCGTTGCGTCTGGTTCAAACCGCCCAAGGGAATGTCCGCATCTGTTTTAGCCATGCGCCTGGTGAGGATGTAACCGATAAAATGTCCGATTTCACCAACTCATATCTTCAGGGACTTGGTGGCCTCTCGGGTTTTATCGTCTGTGCTAAATCACCGAGTTGCGGTATGGAAAGAGTGAGACTGTATGACGAGAAGGGAAATCGTGGGCGAAAAGAAGGGACTGGTCTGTTTACTGGCGCATTAATGGAAACCTACCCATGGTTGCCAGTCGAAGAAGATGGCCGCTTGCACGATCCGGTGCTGAGGGAGAACTTTGTCGAACGCGTGTTCGCATTGCATGAGCTTAATAGGCTGCGGGCCAATGGTCTTACTCGCCATGGCTTACTCAACTTTCACAGTCGCTATAAGCTCCAGCTTCTGGCTCATCACCAGGCCGGTTACCGGGAAATCGGCCCATTCGTAGCCTCGCTTCACCAGTGGGATGATTTGGACGCTTTTTTCGTTGTCTATCGTGAAAAGCTCATGACAATCCTCAAAAAGCCCGCCTCACGGAAAAATCACACCAACGTACTGATGCATATCCAGGGCTACTTCCGCGAACGGTTGAACACCCGCCAGCGCGGAGAGTTACGTGACGTTATCCTCAACTATAGCGGTGGGCTGCTGCCAATATTGGCGCCTCTGACGCTACTCAAGCACTATCTGGCTGAATACCCAGACAGCTATCTGCTTACCCAGAACTATTTTGATCCTTATCCGAATGATTTAGCGCTACGGTTGATGATCAAATAGTCTGAGAGCGATTCAACCGTTTCTGATTTTCTCATCGATACAAGGCTGAGGTTTACCAAACAGATATCCTTGGGCGAAATCGCAGCCCAGCGCCTGAAGGCTTTTTAGTTGTTCCTGCGTTTCAACACCTTCAGCAACAGCCTTCATATTGAGGGATTTCGCCATGCCGGTGATCAGTTTGATGATATTAAGTGCATCTTCCTGTGTGGATATTGAATGGACAAACGACTTGTCTATTTTAATTTTATCGAAGGCAAGCCTGCTCAGGCGCGAAAGGGAAGAATATCCGGTGCCAAAATCATCGATGGAGATTTTTACACCCATGGCTCTGAGTTTGTTAAGTGTGTTCATCGGCGTCGTACTCTCAGTGAAGAGAGAGGATTCTGTTACTTCCAGTTCAAGACGATCGGCTGGGAGTCCAGTTTCTTTCAGAATAGACAGTACGATACCGACAAAGGCTTTGCTGCTTAGCTGGACAGGAGAGACATTCACTGAAATTTTAGCCGGAACCGCCCAACAAGCCGCTTCCCGGCAGGCAATTTCAAGCACAGCTTTCCCCATCTCATTAATCATTCCGGTTTTTTCAGCAACAGGAATAAAGTTATCCGGCGACAGGAGGCCCTTTAGAGGATGGAGCCAACGAATTAGGGCTTCATAGCTATAAATTTCCTGACTGAAGGAGTCAACAATGGGCTGATAATAAACCACGAATTCTTTGTTCACTATTGCCAATGCCATATCATGCTCAAGCGTTCTGCTTTCTTGTAGCTTTTCTAACATTCGTTGTCGGAAGACTTTTATCTTACCAGAGCCTTCACCTTTGGCTTCATAAAGGGCCAGATCGGCAAATTTATAAAGATAGTCGGAACGACGTTCAGTGTCTGAGATAACAATGCCAACACAGGTGGTTATGTTGATAATCGTGTTATAAATAGTGTAGGGCTGGCTGATAAATTCACATATTTTCTGGGCGCGCGAAACGGCGTGGCTTTCTGTCAGGCCGCTTGAGAGAAACGCAAATTCATCTCCACCCAGGCGATACAGCGTATCCGAGGTAAGGCTCATCGAAACCAGTCGGTCAGATATCTGGCGTAGCAACATATCACCGGCATCATGACCATACGTATCATTTACTTCTTTGAATCGATCTAAATCAAACAACATCACAGTCACAGAATCGTGATTTTTTTCTGCTCTCTCAATTGTTTTATTTAAATCGCTCCAGAATAGCTGACGGTTATTCATCTCGGTAAGAGAGTCATGGTAGACGTCATATTCCAGTTTAGCATTCTGCATTTGCAGTTTTTCTTTAGATTTCTGCAGTTCTTCGGCAAGACTCTTGACCTGCAGGTGCGCCCGCAGAATATTTCTGTTTTGATAGAAAATGAGCACGCCCAGAATCGCACTCAGTATTATCAGCAGCACAGAGGTAGCAGAATAAATATAGTACAGCGTCTGAATTTTTTGGTTGGCGTTATTGATCGAGTTAACATCTTTGTTTAACGCACCAGATGAAAGACGACCCAGTGGCGCATCCAGAGTATGCATTTTTTTCAGATAAGCCTGGAGTGCTAAACGGTTCATTTTCTCTAGATTAACATCCAGAAAACTAAGGGTATTTTCAAGTTTTACCGCCAGTTCACGGTGCGCTATATTGCTTTCGATGTAGCGCCCCAGGTCTCCTTCTTTTATCAAATCACTCTGGCTAAGCATAATGTCGAGGCGCATGCGTACATCATCGAGATTCATCGTATCATCGATAGTGTAAAGACCAAGCAACGATTCAAATCGGTAATATTGTGATACCAGCTGAGCAGCAGACCAGGAATCGGTGTAGTGAGTCAGTTTCTGTAACTCTTGTTGCCGTTCATGCACGAGGAAAGAGATATACCCGGTAGATATAAAAAGAAAAAAGATGATGCCAGCCAGTATTCTGTTCATGATGTTCCCCTGAACGCTTACTCAATATCCATACTACTGACCTGCCATGCAGACCTTGAATAATAAATCTGATTATTCAGTTCTGGCATGCTGTCATAGGGGTACACAATGAATAACGGGCCTTTGTCACGGATGCGCATATATTTTCCGTTGATTTTTAACGCAAGGATAGCATTGTATTTTTTGAAATCACTAAGAGGGATTACGGTGGTGTAGTCATTGAGTGCAGTGACCTTAACAACAGAGCCGTTAGCCCCGACATAATCCATGAGCTTTTGTAGCGGAATACCCGTAAAGGTAGTACGCCCATTATACCAGGGGGAGGTGGTCTGGAAACTGACCATGCCCAGCTTCTCAAGGCTGGCGGTATCAAAAACGGCTTTCCCGTCTGCATTTGTATTTTCAATATTACCCGACAGCGTTAAAAGCACTTTACCGGTGGGCCTGGAAAGTTCACCTGCCCATAGCTGGGTGGAGAGTACAAAGCTTACCAACATGACCATTAACCGCATTCTTACCTCACCAATCAGCCGGATGTTAAAGAATTATAATTTAGATATCACGCTATTTATATATATTGCATGGGTATTATTGGTGTAATAACTTCAATGGCTTTTAAACTCTTTTAAATCAGTGGGTTATTTGTTGTCTGTTCTGCTGTGGTGCATTAAAAATGCTGGTGTGTTATTTGAGTAAAGCTAAATTTCACTATGTATGTACAAAAATAAATCATCTATTTACTCAGTGCCAATAAATACGCACGAAAATAAAGGTTTATTTTTTCACTGCGGCTGGATTTGGTTGTTTACTGGTAGGTAACTATATCGGGCACGAAGCCGCCTTTAGTGGAGCGGGAACGCTTCGTGTCGGTAATCAAGGACAGAAATTCTATACGCGGCAAGTGTGGTCTATCTGAACCCGTTTATTCACCCGCCTGAGCTGACTGGCGGGCATACAGATAGGCGGTGGCCCTCGATACGCCCAGATGCTGCGCTACTGTGTCCATAGATTTGCGTACGTTCAGCAAACCGTCCTGGCGTAATTGTTGAATCAGCAGCTTACGGTCTTGAGGTTTAAGTGCTCGGGCCGTCGTCGCGCGTTTAGCGGCAAAGTCATCAATACGCTGGCGGATGACTTCATTACTGCCGGGATCGATATGTTCCTTAATGGGGGAATTTTCAGTTTCAGTAAAACGCGCAAGAGCACTCTGCATACCACGGAACAGCGTCATATCGACATTCAGGCAAAGTGCCGCTACGTATTTGCCGTCTTCGTCCTTGATGCCAATGGAGGTACTTTTCACCGGGCGGCCATCGGCAAACTGATTACTGTAGTTCGCAATGATGCTGGGAAAGTCAGGTGATGCAATTCTCGCCAGACCAAGCTCGGTTGCTGGCTGGCCGGGTTGACGTCCGGACAGATTATTATGGATGGACAAAATGGCATGTTCAGGATTTTTGAGGTCATGAACCACCACTTCGCAAAACGGAGAGAAGGTCTCACTCAATCCCCTGGCGATAGTATCAATTTGGCTGAGAAGCGAGTTATTGTCGGTTTTTGGCATGCCAGTCTCCTGCGGTGATGTCTGTTGCCATGATTGCGAGCAGTTTACAGTGACCTGGGAGCGTTTTTCCAGACGGGAGTGTACAGACAGTAAAAGTAGGGTATCTGCATGGCAGATACCCTGTTTATCATCCGGCCAGAAATTCACTGTAGCGACTGATATCCACGTTTCCGCCGCTGATGATAATGCCGATTTTCTTGCCGCGAAGTTCAGCTTTACGCGCTCTGGCGGCAGCAAAACCCAGACACCCGGTCGGCTCTACGACGATTTTCATGCGTTCAGCGATAAATTTCATTGAGGCAACTAACTCAGCGTCTGAAACAGTCAGAATATCGTTCACGTTTTGCTTGATAATCTGAAACGTATAGTTCCCGAGATGTTGAGTCTGAGCACCGTCAGCAATGGTTTTGGGAGTATCGATATGAACTATTTTTCCACTTCGGAACGACTGTTGACCATCGTTACCCGCCTCAGGTTCGACACCATAGATGATGCAGTCAGGAGACAGATTTCTGGCCGCCAGGGCGGATCCTGAGAGCAGGCCGCCACCGCCAAGACACACGAAAAGGGCGTCTAACTGACCCACTTCTTCAATCAGCTCTTTTGTGGCGGTGCCCTGGCCTGCGATCACGTGCGGATGGTCATAAGGGGGAATCAGCGTTAACCCCTGTTTCTCTGCCAGGTCCCGACCAATTTTTTCACGATCTTCAGTATAGCGATCGTAAGTTACCACTTTTCCGCCATAGCCTTTCGTCGCCGCAACTTTGGCCGCCGGGGCATCATGCGGCATGATAATTGTTGCTGGAATGCCCAACAACTTTGCCGACAGGGCAATGGCCTGTGCATGGTTGCCGGAAGAAAACGTCACGACGCCCGCAGCGCGTTGTTGTGGGGTGAACTGGCGTAGCGCATTCATAGCGCCGCGAAATTTGAAGGCGCCCATTCTCTGGAAGTTTTCGCACTTAAAGAAGACTTCCGCGCCAAATTCTTCGTTAACCGTTCGGGAGGTCATCACCGGCGTTTTGTTAGCATAATCTGCGATGCGCTCTGCCGCAGCGGCAACATCGTTATAATCAGGCAGTGTCATTTCAGTCATTGTTGTTCACCTGTATGTTTTTAAACGTCACGCTTGCGGGGCCAACGCAATAGCTTCAACTTCCAGCGCAAAACCATAATGAAGTTCCGCAACACCTGCTACTGCACGGGATGGACGGAAATCGCCGATCCACTCTCCATAGATTTTGTTAAACGTCGGCCACTGGTTCATATCCGTCACATAGACGCGAACAGACACCAGATGCTGACGTGATGCCCCAGCACCAGCCAGACAAGCATCAATATTCTTGAGTACCAGCCGGGTTTGATCTTCAAAAGAGGCATCCGCTTTTTTCTCGCCGTCGAAAGTGACCGGCAACTGCCCGGAAATGAAGACGAATCCGCCAGCCGTTGTACTGTGCGAGTAATGACCTGCTGGCGGGAAGCTTCCAGCAGATGAGTTCAGTGTAATGTCCGCGGTCATATGAGAATCTCCAGTCGCAGTTTGTGATTCATTTTGTATAAAATAATACTGTTTGTATTATTTTATACGCCTTTATGCCACTTCCTGCTAGAGATAGTTTTCGCGAGTGATGATTTTGTGAACTATTGCAAACTTGGCACACGCTATAGCGCAATCGCGAGGTGACGAAAGAGGGGGATCGCTTTTGATGAGGGAAAGCCGGGGGAAATGAAGAAACGCCCCGGGAGGGGCGTCTAAGGCAAAAGTTTAGCTGATATGACCGTGGTTAATTTTACTTAACGGTTCATTGATATCGAAGATTTTGAACGTTACTTCTTCCACACCCAGGTGCTTCAGGCGGGCGGTATGCTTTTTGATATAGGCCTGAGCGGTGTCTTCGTTCTGGAACAGGTAGATGCCACCCGCTTCGTGATTTGCTTCGTTCTCGGTCCAGATTTTCCAGATGAACCCCGGCTCCTGGTTGATTGATTCGGCCAGTTCAACGAGCTGATTCGACATCTCAGCCCCAAACGGACCATGAAAATCAAAGTGTATCTGCACGAGTTTGTTCGACATAAATCCTCCATGGATTGGTTATTTTGGGTAAGGCCGCTAGCGCAACAGCACTTCACCGGTCAGATAAGTTATCGCCTGCCCACTGATATAAACACGCGTTCCTGCTAACTGACAGCGTAAATCCCCGCCGCGTTCAGAGACCTGGCGTGCCAGCATCTGTGTTTTATTCAGTTTTCCAGCCCAGTAAGGGATCAGCATGCTATGTGCCGAGCCTGTGACCGGGTCTTCCGCGACGGCTTCACCCGGGCAAAAGAAACGGCTGACAAAATCGTATTCCCCGTCACCCGGCGCGGTGATGCATACCATTTTTCCCAGCGGCAGCATGGCGTGGATGTTTGGGCGCACAGCCTCAACCTGCTGTTGATTTTCCAGCACCACCATGTAATCTCTTGCCACACGCACCTCTTTGTATTCGGTGATGCCTAATGTTTCCAGCAGTAAAGCTGGCGGCACGGCAGATTCGCTTGGCCAGGCTGGAAAATCAAGCGTCAGCCATTCACCGCAGCGCGTGACCGTCAGCGGTCCCACAAAGCGGGTAGCAAATTGGATTTTCGTATCCGGGTAATCCAGATGTTCAAAGATGACATGCGCGGCGGCAAGCGTGGCATGCCCACAAAGATTGATTTCACCCTGAGTGGTAAACCAACGCAGCTCAAAACCATTCTCATCGGTGACAAAAAAAGCGGTTTCTGACTGGTTATGCTGCTGCGCCATCTTTAATAATGTTTCATCGGGCAACCAGTCCGTGAGCGGACAGACTGCTGCGGCATTCCCGCCAAACGTCGTGGTGGTAAAGGCATCCACCATGTAAAAATTGATTTGTTGCACAGAGTAACCCTCTCATCGCACTCAGGATAAATCACACTCTACCATGCCAGCCATTGGGTCAATGCTCAGATTCGCCACTGTGGTGAAAATTCGTTATCATCCGTTCCCACACCTCATTCTGGCCGCCTGATGTCTACGATCCTCGATACCTTTATTGCCCCGCCTTGCCATGACGAGATAGAGACCCTCTATCAGGACGAGCATCTGTTGCTCATCAATAAACCCCGCGGGTTGCTTAGCCTGTCGGGCAAAAATCCGCAGAATCTCGATTCGGTACATCACCGGCTGGTACAGATTTACCCTGGCTGCACGCTGGTACATCGGCTTGATTTCGGCACTTCTGGGCTGATGGTGGTCGCTCGTAACAAGGCTATCAACGCCGCGCTTTGCCAGCAGTTCAGCCAGCGTACGGTCACTAAGGTGTACAGCGCGCTGTTATGCGGGCATCTGGAAAACGACGAAGGGGTTATCGATGCAGCGATTGCTAAAGACCCGGCGCTGTTTCCATTGATGTCGATTTGTGCTCTCAACGGCAAACCCGCACGCTCGCGCTATCAGGTTGTCGAGCGTTTTTATCATCGTCAGGAAGAGGGGGCGTTGCTCCCCTTGACGCGAGTGCAACTGACGCCTGAAACCGGGCGTACCCATCAACTACGGATCCACTGTCAGCAGTTAGGACATCCCATTTTAGGATGTGATTTGTATGGCGGGCGTTTGCTGCCTGGCACTGAACAAACGCCGCGATTGATGCTGCATGCCAGTGAACTGCATTTCAGGCATCCCATTAGTGAAGCGTGGATGAACGCCAAAAATGACAGCCCGTTTTGAGGCGAAAAAAAGCCGCCTGGCGGCGGCTTTTATGAGGTTATCGCGCAGCGCGTTGTAAAATAACCGCTGACGGCTGGCGTTGTAGAAACCGCATCCGCAGCATCATCAGTATCGCCGCAGAGGTCAGGCCGATAATAAAGCCCATCCAGAATCCCGCTGGTCCCATCCGGTCAACTACCAGATCGGTAAGCGCCAGAATATAACCGCTCGGCAGACCCAGCACCCAGTATGCCGTAAAGGTAATAAAGAAAATGGAACGCGTATCTTTATAACCACGCAGGATCCCGCTGCCAATAACCTGGATAGAGTCCGAAATTTGATACACCGCGGCCAGTAACATGAGCTGAGCCGCCAGGGCGACAACTTCCGGGTTATTGTTATAGAGCAGGGCAATATGCTCGCGGAATGTCACGGTGAAAATCGCCGTTACGACAGCCATGCAGACACCAACACCCAGACCCGTTCTGGCTGCAGTTTGCGCATCCAGCGTGGAGCCCTGGCCCAGACGATAGCCGACACGAATGGTGACGGCGGCAGCCAGAGACATCGGCAGGACGAACATTAACGAGCTGAAGTTCAGTGCGATTTGGTGTCCGGCTACGTCGACAATCCCCAGTGGAGAAACTAGTAGCGCGACCACCGCAAACAACGTCACTTCGAAAAATAACGCCAGCGCGATAGGTAAACCCAGCTGTACCAGACGCTTCATTACTGCGGTGTCAGGTTTCTGGAAACCACGCTCATTACGGATATCGCGCATTGAACGCGCACGTTTGATGTAAGAGAGCATGGCGATAAACATCACCCAGTACACCGCTGCTGTTGCCACACCACAACCCACGCCACCCAGTTCCGGCATGCCTAAATGCCCATAGATGAAAACATAGTTAACTGGAATGTTCACCAGCAGGCCGAGAAATCCCATCACCATCGCCGGTTTAGTCTTTGCTAATCCTTCGCACTGGTTACGGGCTACCTGGAAGAACAGATAACCCGGTGCGCCCCACAGCAGGGCACGCAGGTAGCCAACGGCTTTATCCGCCAGCGCCGGGTCGATGTTATGCATGGAGCGAATAATGTACCCCGCATTCCATAGCACAACCATAATCAGCACGGAGACGCTGCCCGCCAGCCAGAAGCCCTGACGTATTTGATGGGCGATACGGTCGCGGCGTCCGGAACCATTGAGTTGCGCAATTACCGGCGTCAACGCCAGCAGTAGTCCGTGACCAAACAGAATGGCCGGTAGCCAGATGGACGTACCAATGGCGACTGCCGCCATATCCGTCGCGCTGTATCCGCCCGCCATGACGGTATCAACGAATCCCATTGCGGTTTGAGCGATTTGCGCAAGAATCACCGGAATTGCCAGAGCTAATAACTGACGCGCTTCACTTACATACTTTTGCACGTGTACACCACTATATTGTTGTTATTTGAGAGACTAAAAAAGCCGCCTTATATGGCAGCAAGGAGAAAAAGCAGGGGAAATTTCAGTCTATTGTAGCGAGGAATACGTAATTCTCCAGTGAAAAAACAGGCGCTGGTGGCGCATTGCTGGCAACCTGAATTTCCACCTGCTATTGTGCTGTGCAGAGATGTCTTAATTGAGTTCAGGAGTAGGAAGTATGTTTACGGGTATTGTGCAGGGCACCGCAAAATTGGTGTCCATTGATGAAAAACCAAATTTTCGTACGCATGTTGTGGAGTTGCCTGAATATATGCTGGATGCGCTGGAGACCGGCGCATCGGTTGCCCACAATGGGTGCTGCCTGACGGTCACCGAAATTAACGGTAACCAGATAAGCTTCGACCTGATGAAAGAAACGCTGCGTATCACCAACCTGGGCGATCTGAAGGTCGGAGATTTGGTTAACGTTGAACGTGCGGCAAAATTCAGTGATGAGATTGGCGGACATTTAATGTCGGGCCATATTATGACCACTGCCGAAGTGTCGAAAATTCTGACCTCGGAGAATAACCGTCAGGTGTGGTTTAAAGTCCAGGATCCGTCGCTGATGAAATATATCCTGTACAAAGGATTTATTGGTATTGACGGAATCAGTCTGACGGTCGGTGAAGTGACGCCGACGCGTTTCTGTGTGCATTTGATTCCGGAAACGCTGGAGCGCACTACGCTTGGCAAGAAAAAGCTGGGCGCACGGGTTAATATCGAAATCGATCCCCAAACGCAGGCGGTGGTTGATACCGTTGAACGTGTCCTGGCGGCGCGTGAAAGCGCCATCAGCAACATAACGGGCGAAGCGGGAGCCTAAGCCAGAGAGTAAAGCCCCCGTTGCTACGGGGGCGAAAACGATTAGCGGGGAACGCGCAGACCGTGTTCAACACCGCGGGAAAATACCACCTGCCATAGCTGAATGTCGCGAGCACGAAACGCCCCGGCGCAGGCGTTCAGATAATAGCTGAACATCCGTTTGAAACGTTCGGTATAGTTATCGGCGATTTCAGGCCATGAGTTCATGAAACGCTCGTGCCATGCCATCAGCGTCGTGTCGTAATCCGCGCCAAAATTATGCCAGTCCTCCATCACAAAATGCGGTTCGCTGGCGTTGGCAATCTGGCGAACTGACGGCAAACACCCGTTTGGGAAGATATACTTATTGATCCACGGATCAACGTTATTGTCGGTTTTTTTGGAGCCGATGCTGTGCAGTAAAAAGAGACCATCCGGTTTTAAATTACGATCGACCACCTCAAAATAGGTGGCGTAGTTCTTCGGTCCAACATGTTCAAACATGCCGACGGAGACAATGCGGTCGAATTTGTCGTTCAGGTCGCGATAATCCTGCAGCAAAATGGTGACATCCAGCCCAGCGCAACGTTCCTGTGCCATTTTCTGCTGTTCTGCCGAAATGGTCACACCCACCACGCTCACACCATATTGCGATGCCATAAACTGGGATAAACCACCCCAGCCACAGCCAATATCAAGCACCCGCATTCCTGGCTTCAGTTGCAATTTTTCAGCAATCATTTTGAGCTTCGCCTGTTGGGCAGATTCCAGAGTGTTGGCATCTTTCCAGTAGGCGCAGGAATACTGCATATAGGGGTCAAGCATGCGGGTAAAGAGATCGTTGCCCAAATCGTAATGTTCTTTGCCGACCATCCACGCACGTTTTTTGGTCTGTAAATTGAACAGGCGAGCCGTGGCGATACGTAGCGTATCTTTAAAGTGGCGGGGGAGTTGGTTTTCAAGACCGGCACGCAAGACTTTACTAAAAAACATGTCCAGCCGGTCGCATTCCCACCAGCCATCCATATAACTTTCACCCAACCCTAACGATCCTTCCTGCAATACGCGTTTGAAAAAATCGGGGTTCTTTACTCGAATATCAGCCGGTGCAGGGCCATTAATGGCAATGCCTGCACGGCTCAATAATTCATTGGTAATGCGGTACCAGTCATCATCCGGTACGCTGACGTCTTCTATACATGATGAACTCATAGCTTCTCCATCACTGGTCGGTGATCAGAACCTTAAAACAGCGTAGACGCTTTTTTGGGCTTTGTGAGAAATCTCACGGAATTAATCCGCGAATCTATAATCCGACGTAGAACAGAGGAAGGGAGAAACCCTTGCCGAAAAGGCCATCCGTGGTAAAACGGGAACGTTCTTGTCCCCGTTAACGCATTAAAATTATCGTTTTTTTAACAACTGAAAATCAGTATATGCCTGAATTTTTGACGATTCAACCGATAATTGTTAGCGGGCTAACTAAATGCCCGCAACCATTATTAGTGCGACTCTCCGTGGGCAACTTGCGCATGATCATCTGTTTGCGGGGCGTCAGTTTTCTGCGATTGCATTTTGTAACCCACAGCAGCCAGCAATACTGTTGTCAGCATAACGCTGGTGGTGGTGAGCAGCGGGGTGGCAATCAACCAGGAAACGACAAGGCTTGCCAGGAAGCATAAACCCAGTTGCAGCGTATTCTGCAATGCGGCTGCGCGTCCCGTGGCCTGTGGGAAAGGGCGTAATGCCTGCGCGACAACGATAGGGTAGATTGCGCCGTTCGCAATCGCCATAACGCAGAATGGGATCAGGATTTCAGCCAATGCAACATGATGAATAAAACCGGTCGCCCAGGTGCCTACAACGCTGAAGGCATACAGGATGAGTAACCAGGGCAGCAGCTGACGACCCTGCCATTTTTGCAGCGCTGCACGACAGCCGTAACCACCAATTAAGAAGGCGATAGTTTGCGGAACATAGCTCAGACCAATTACCGCTGGGCTATAACCCATTTCGCTGAGGATGAACGGGGAACCCGTCAGCCATGCGAAAAAGCTCGCGGAACAGGCGGCATAAATCAGCACGTTTCCACGGTAAGTTTTCGAGCGCAGCAAGGTGGCGAAAGTCAGTTTATCCTGGCTGTCATCGCGCGCTTTAGCCGTTGGCTTTAGACGCAGAGCCGGAAGCATCAGAATCAGAGTAATGGCAAACAGAGTGGCAAAAATGGCCTGCCAGGAAAAATGTACCAGGATCCAACTGCCTAATAGCGGGGCGAGTGCAGGAGATAACCCGACCAGCGGCATAATAGTAGCAAAGATGCGGTTTACTTTTTGTGAAGGATAATAATCGGTAACCAGCGCTTGCCAGATAACCGATGCCGCACAGACGCCAACGGCCTGAACAAATCGCAGTACCAGTAGACCAGTGGCGTTTTCAACCCACAGCATACCCAGACTGCCTAGTGCGAAGATAGATAAACCCAGCAGCAAAATAGGCTTGCGACCATAGTGGTCAGAAAGCGGCCCCCACAGCAGTTGTGCGACGGCAAAACCGGCTAAGAACAAGCTCAGGCTGGCGCTGACGGCAGATGCAGGTGTTTGCAGATCGGACTGAATAGCAGCAAAGGCGGGTAGATACATATCCGTTGCCAGAAAACCAAGCACGCTAAGACCAGCCAGCCAGACTAAAAACCCTTTCCCAGGTTGCATCATCATTTCTCTTTTTTAGCAGTAGAACAATGCCGCTGAGTGTAGTGAGTGTAATTCTCGCTGTGAAACGCTAATATTTGCTTACTGATTTCAAATTTTTTGCAGGCAGAATATGTGGTCGGAATATTCACTTGAAGTGGTTGATGCGGTTGCGCGTAACGGTAGCTTTAGTTCGGCCGCGCAGGAGCTGCACCGTGTACCTTCGGCGGTAAGCTACACCGTGCGCCAGCTGGAAGAGTGGCTGGCGGTGCCACTTTTTGAGCGACGCCATCGGGATGTTGAATTAACGCCTGCCGGGGCGTGGTTTTTAAAAGAAGGCCGCTCTGTTATCAAAAAAATGCAGATCACGCGCCAGCAATGTCAGCAAATTGCTAACGGCTGGCGCGGACAGCTGGCGATCGCCGTCGATAACATTGTCCGCCCGGATCGTACCCGACAGATGATAGTGGATTTCTACCGTCACTTTGATGATGTGGAATTGTTAGTTTTTCAGGAAGTGTTTAACGGCGTGTGGGACGCACTGTCTGATGGACGCGTGGAACTGGCCATCGGTGCCACACAGGCCATTCCGGTCGGGGGGCGCTATACCTTCCGCGATATGGGAATGCTGAGCTGGAGCTGCGTGGTAGCCAGCCATCATCCACTGGCGTCAATGCCTGGACCGCTAAGTGATGACACGTTGCGCAACTGGCCGTCACTGGTGCGCGAAGATACCTCTCGAACATTGCCGAAGCGTATTACCTGGCTGCTGGACAACCAAAAGCGCGTAGTCGTGCCGGACTGGGAATCCTCAGCGACCTGTTTGTCCGCGGGATTGTGCGTGGGCATGGTACCGACGCATTTTGCCAAACCGTGGATCGATAGCGGCAAATGGGTTGCGCTGCAACTGGAGAACCCTTTTCCTGATGCCGCATGCTGCCTGACATGGCAGCAGAACGATACGTCACCGGCATTGAGTTGGCTGCTGGACTATTTAGGGGATAGTGAAACGTTGAACAAGGAATGGCTGCGGGAGCCAGATGAGACTCCCGCACAACAGGCTTAACGGCGGTAATCGCGGAACGGACCGTCGGCAACGGAGCGACGCTCAACCAGGCGCGGATGCACCTCGATAGACTGTGACTCTTCACGTTTATTCACGATACGGTCTAACAGCATGTTGAAGGCCGTTTCACCCAGTGAATCCTTCGGCTGGTGAATGGTCGTCAAGGCCGGCGTGAAGAAGCGGGCGTTGCGCACGTTGTCGTAGCCGATGAGTGAGACATCCTGCGGTACGCGCAGTCCCATTTCGTCAGCGGCGCACAGCGCACCCATTGCCATAATATCTCCACCGCAGAAGACCGCGGTCGGACGATGAGACTGCGACAGAATTTGCTGCATGGCGCGATAGCCGGATTCAGGCTCAAAATCGCCCTGGACAATCCAGTTTTCAGGCACTTTAATCAGCGCTTCTTCCATCGCTTTCATAAAGCCAGCCAGACGCCCGGCCCCGGTGTTACGTTCCATTGGGCCAGGGATCACGCCAATCTCACGATGACCGCGTTCTACCAGATACCGGCCCGCCATGTAACCGCCTTCGAAGGCGTTATCAATGACCGTATCGGTAAAGTCGGCTTTTGCTTCGCCCCAGTCCATGACGACCATCGGGATATGGCGATACTCTTCGAGCATCGAAAGCAGTGACTCCGGATACTCAGAACACATCACCAGCAGACCATCAACGCGCTTTTGCGCCATCATCGACAGATAAGCCTGCTGCTTTTCGAGACTGTTCCATGCGTTACCCAGGATCAGGGTATAGCCTTTCTGGAAACAGTTTTTCTCAACGGCTTCGATAATTTCGGCGAAATAGGCCGCTTCGCTGCTGGTCGCCAGCAAGCCGATAGACTTGGTGTGATTTACCTTCAGGCTGCGGGCAACAGCACTCGGAGAATAGTGCAGTTCTTTGATTGCTGCCCAGACAGCATTACGTGTTTCTTCCGCGACAAAGCGCGTCTTGTTAATTACGTGTGATACGGTTGTAGTGGAAACGTTTGCTCGCTTCGCTACATCTTTAATTGTTGCCATTACATCTCACTCCAGACCATATCCTAAGCTCCTGAGAATACTCCAGGTAAACGTTTGCCTTTACACACCCTTATCGCAACGTAAGGGTTGCGGCACGCCGGGAAAACGACACGGAACGTCAGGAAGGGGTCAATGGCCGGTACGCTAATCAAGTAAGCGTGGAATTTTGTCTGATCTTAACGAAAAGGGGAAGAGTTAAAAGCAGTTATCAATATAAATCGTGAGAGATTTTTGCTTTCAAGTGTGTAAAAATGCGCAATATCACTTTTTGTGTGGGAATAAAAAGGAGAAAACTTGATGAGCACCGATCTGAAATTTTCGTTAGTGACTACCATTATTGTTCTGGGTTTGATCGTCGCGGGTGGTCTGACCGCAGCGCTGCATTGATTTCCCCGAGGGAGTTAGCTCTCCCTCATCCCTTCGACTCGTTTTTCCCCTGTATTGTTTGCGAATAAGCAAAAGTCTTTTGCAGTTTTGTTAACTTTATTAATTTTGCGATCAATGTCATGCTTTTGACTCTTATTTTATGTCGTGCCACGGCTCGACGATACGGAGTCGAAATATGAAAATCAATTACCCTCTACTGTCGCTGGCAATCGGGGCGTTTGGTATTGGCACCACCGAGTTTTCGCCAATGGGGTTATTGCCCGTCATTGCCAAAGGTGTGGACGTCTCGATTCCGGCGGCTGGCATGCTGATCAGCGCTTATGCAGTAGGTGTGATGGTAGGTGCACCGCTGATGACATTGCTGCTGTCTCATCGTGCGCGACGTAATGCTTTGATATTCCTGATGGCGATTTTCACGCTGGGTAATGTGCTTTCGGCTATCTCGCCGGATTACACCACGCTGATGCTATCGCGTATTTTGACCAGTCTTAACCATGGAGCCTTTTTTGGTCTCGGTTCTGTGGTTGCAGCCAGTGTGGTACCCAAACATAAGCAGGCCAGCGCTGTGGCAACGATGTTTATGGGGTTAACTATCGCCAATATTGGCGGCGTTCCGGCGGCGACCTGGCTTGGTGAAACCATCGGCTGGCGCATGTCGTTTATGGCCACTGCAGGGCTGGGCGTCATTGCGATGGTCAGCCTGTTCTTCTCATTACCCAAGGGGGGAGCAGGAGAGCGCCCGGATGTCCGTAGCGAACTGGCGGTACTTATGCGCCCGCAGGTGCTGTCGGCGTTACTGACTACCGTACTGGGTGCTGGGGCGATGTTCACGCTGTATACCTACATCTCGCCGGTTCTGCATACTATCACTCATGCTACACCGGCATTTGTTACCGGGATGCTGGTGTTGATAGGTGTTGGCTTCTCGATCGGTAACTATTTTGGCGGCAAACTGGCTGACCGTTCAGTCAACGGTACGCTAAAAGGCTTTTTACTGCTGCTGATGGTTATTATGCTGGTCATTCCTTTCCTTGCGCGTAATGAGTTGGGAGCGGCGGTCAGTATGGTGGTCTGGGGCGCGGCGACGTTTGCGGTCGTTCCACCGTTGCAGATGCGTGTGATGCGCGTTGCCAGCGAAGCACCTGGATTATCATCGTCAGTCAATATTGGCGCGTTTAATCTGGGGAACGCACTGGGGGCTGCGGCCGGTGGGGCGGTAATATCTGGCGGCCTGGGCTACAGTTTTGTGCCGGTAATGGGGGCGATTGTGGCGGGTCTTGCGCTGCTGCTGGTGTTCATTTCCGCAAGAAGACAGCCTGAAGAGGCTTTCACTACCGCGAATTAATGCAAAAACGCAGAAGGAAGTCCTTCTGCGTTATCTTTTTTATGCTGCGAAGTTCTTCGCAACAAATTCCCAGTTCACCAGTGCCCAGAAATGTTCCAGGTAGCCAGGACGAGCATTGCGATAATCGATGTAGTAGGCGTGTTCCCATACGTCAACGGTCATCAGCGGCGTCGCGTCGGTGGTCAGCGGAGTACCTGCGTTGGAGGTGGAGACGATAGCCAGTTTGCCATCCGTTCCTTTAACCAGCCAGGTCCAGCCAGAACCGAAGTTTTTGATAGCGGCATCGGTGAATTGCGCTTTGAAATCTGCAAAGCTGCCAAAGGAAGCGGCGATTGCATCGGCCAGTTTTCCGGTCGGTTCACCACCTGCGTTTGGTGCCAGGCAGTTCCAGTAGAACGTGTGGTTCCATACTTGTGCTGCGTTATTGAATACACCGCCTTCAGAGCTACGAACGATCTCTTCCAGTGATTTGCCTTCAAACGCCGTGCCTTTAATCAGATTGTTCAGATTGGTCACGTAAGTTTGATGGTGTTTGCCATAGTGATATTCCAGCGTTTCGGCAGAAATGTGCGGTGCCAGAGCATCTTTGGCATACGGTAATGCAGGTAATTCAAACGACATTGCTTCTCTCCTTATTATTTATATTGAGTACACACAATAGCCTCATTGTGAGTAAGGATAGGGTAGCAAATTGAAAGGTTATGCAAAAGAAGAACTTACCCTACAGTATGTTCTGTAGGGTAAGTTTTTAGCGAATTGTTTTTGGCGTCATTACCCGACGAGCGCCCACATAGTGGCGCTGCCAGTAATCTTCGCTCAGAGAGGTGATTTGAATTTCCTGCCCGCTGCGCGGTGACTGAATAAACTTACCGTTGCCGACGTAGACGCCGACGTGATCGGCTGTGCCGCGACCCTGGGTACGAAAGAATACCAGATCGCCATTTTTCAGTTCGCCACGTTCAATTGGTGCGGCATCACGCAGATGGTACATTTCATTCGCGGTACGCGGAATGTGGAACTTCACCAGATCTTTATAGGCGTAATAAACCAGACCGCTGCAGTCAAACCCGGTTCTTGGCGAGGAGCCGCCCCAACGATAAGGTTTACCGATTTGGTTCATCAAGGTGGACATAGCTGTTTTAGTCGCTTTCTGCACTTTCACTTTATGTGCGTCAGCAAGCGTAGTCGGTGCAGTGGTTTTCACCTTCACGCAGCGTGGTTTATGACCTTTGCGCGGTGTGCATTTTTCCGTCCAGGTAACGGCTGCGGTTTGTGCTGCGGCAGTTTTACCACGGCGATTTGCAGTTTTAGTCGACTTTGCCGGAGTGGCAGTGCGTTTTTTAGAAGAGGAAGCGGTTTTGGTGCTGGTTTTGCTGGTGGTCTTTGTCGCCGTTTTCTTACTGGTCTTTGTTGTTTTTTGGCTGGTTGTTGCGCTTTTCTTTTTATCTACCGTTTTGATGGTGTGAGAATTGGTAGGTGTCGTCCTGGCCTGCTTGGAAGCATGAGCCATAGGCGTAAAGGGCAGTGTAGTAAAAAGCAAAGCACAGAGCGTGATCGAGATTCGGTTTATCCGCGCCACTGAGCAGTCCTCTGGTAAGGCAGGTCTATCGTGCCTGCGTGTGATTTTCAAAACTTGATGATTCTAATCTATAGAAAGAGGGAAAGTTAATAGCTTTTTTTGTTTAAAACTATGTTTCGTAACCGACCGCAAAAAAAAACAGCAATTAACGTTTGAGTTGGTGAACGGATAATCAAATCCACATGTTTGAAGGGGATAAGTGAGATTGTGAATGCAACTTTTAGCGTCAGGGGATAAAATAATAACGCGTAATGAAAATGTTATTTTCCGTTGCCTGTCTGACCCGTTACAATGTCAGACTACTGCCGTAAAAGAAGTTTAAGGAAGCAAGATAATGAGCACCACTATCGAAAAAATCCAGCGCCAGATCGCTGAAAACCCGATTCTCCTGTACATGAAAGGTTCCCCTAAACTGCCAAGCTGCGGTTTCTCCGCACAGGCTGTGCAGGCGCTGTCAGCCTGTGGTGAACGCTTTGCTTACGTTGATATTCTGCAGAACCCGGATATTCGCGCCGAACTGCCGAAATACGCAAACTGGCCGACCTTCCCGCAACTGTGGGTTGATGGTGAGCTGGTTGGCGGTTGTGACATTTTGATCGAAATGTACCAGCGCGGTGAGTTGCAGCAGCTGATTAAAGAAACAGCAGCGAAATACAAAACCGAAGAGCCGGACGCTGAGTAATACCAGCAGAAGTAAAAAAGCGACCTGAAATGGTCGCTTTTTTTATATCGCCGTTACGCTTCTTCAGGCACGGGAAGAGGCCAACCGCCGAGACGTTTCCAGCGGTTAACGATTTCGCAAAACAGCACGGCCGTACGTTCGGTGTCATACAGCGCCGAGTGCGCCTGATTCCCGTCAAACTCCATTCCCGCCGCCAGGCACGCTTTTGATAACACAGTCTGCCCCAGAGACAGGCCGCTTAATGCCGCCGTATCAAAGGTTACAAATGGGTGGAATGGGTTACGTTTGATTGAGGCGCGTTCTGCTGCAGCCATCATGAAACTGTGGTCGAACGTAGCGTTATGCGCCACCATGATCGCCCGATTGCAGCCGCTGTCTTTAATGCCTTTACGCACCATTTTGAAGATGGCATGCAGAGCATCATATTCGCTGACCGCACCGCGTAGCGGATTGTTAGGGTCAATACCGTTAAAGGCGAGCGCTTCCGGTTGCAAATTGGCACCTTCAAACGGCTCTACGTGGAAATGTAACGTCGTGTCCGGCATCAGCCAGCCTTGTTCATCCATTTTCAGTGTGATGGCGGCAATCTCAAGCAGCGCATCGGTTTTGGCATTGAACCCTGCGGTTTCGACATCAATGACGACAGGATAAAAACCACGAAAACGGTCACACAGACCGGAAAGTTGAGCGTTATCGGACATCTGGGTCTCTTAATACGGGAAAATTGCAGCGCGTATTATGGCAAAATGATGAGTATAAAACTATGGGCACAGACGATCTGCGCCCGAGGGGGAGATTAATCGCCCAGGCCGCGCCCGGCGTCTTTCTCTTCGATCAGCTCAATTTTGTAGCCGTCCGGATCTTCAACGAACGCAATCACTGTGGTGCCGCCTTTTACTGGACCTGCTTCACGTGTTACGTTACCGCCATTCTGGCGAATACGTTCACAGGCTTCAGCCGCGTTGTCTACGCTCAGGGCTATATGGCCATAGGCAGTACCCAGATCATACTTGTCGACACCCCAGTTATAGGTCAGTTCGATTACTGCTTCACTGGTTTCAGGACCGTAGCCGACAAAAGCCAGAGAGTACTTGTATTCAGGGTTTTCGCTGGTACGCAGCAGCTTCATGCCCAGCACGTTGGTATAAAACTCGATGGAACGCTGCAGGTCACCCACGCGCAGCATGGTATGGAGTAAACGCATCTTTTTCCCCTTCAAAAATGGCTAATACATTCAAAATGTTGTTTTAGTATAGCGGCGTTGTTACGCCGCTATCAATGTCAGAACGGAGATTGTGACGTTAGAGGGTAGGATAGTCGGTGTAACCTTCCGCGCCGCCGCCGTAGAAGCTCTCGGCACGTTGCGGATTCAGTTCTGCTTTGCGTTGCAGACGCGCCACCAGATCCGGGTTAGCAATATAGGCGCGACCAAAAGCAACGGCGTCGATCAGACCTTTCTCGATCAGCGCTTCTGCTTTTTCTGGGGTGTAAGCACCAGCACCAATGATAGGACCGTGGAAGCGTGCGCGAACTTTTTCGCGGAACGCATCGGAATACGGCTCGCCACCGGCCCAGTCCGGCTCAGACATGTGCAGGTAAGCGATTCCGCGCTTGCCCAATTGTTCAATCAGATACAGCGCATCGGCTTCTTCGTTCGGACCGTTGTCAACGTTCTGGAAAGTGCCAATCGGGGAGACGCGAATACCAATGCGATCGGCACCCCATTCTTTAATACCGGCGTCAACCACTTCCAGCACCAGACGCGCACGATTTTCGACGCTGCCACCGTATTGATCGGTACGCTGGTTAGACGTTGGCGACAGGAACTGGTGCAGCAGGTAGCCGTGGGCAGAGTGCAGTTCAACCATATCGAAACCTGCCACGCGCGCATTGGCTATCGCCTGACGGAAGTCATTAACGATACCCGGAATCTCTTCTGTTTCCAGCGCACGTGGCATTGAAGTATCGGCACGCGTTGCCAGGCCGTTTTCATCACGTAGCGAGGTGCGGGTTCCAGCGCTAATCGCGGAAGGTGCAACTGGAGCTTGGCCGTTTGGCTGCAGACTGGCGTGAGAGATGCGTCCGGTGTGCCACAACTGGACAGCAATATGACCTTGCTCAGCGTGTACGGCAGCAGTGATTTTCTTCCATGCGGCAATTTGCGCTTCGCTGTGTAAGCCGGGTGCTCCGGCATAGCCTTTCGCCTGTGCGGAAATCTGCGTCGCTTCGCTGATGATAAGACCCGCGCTGGCGCGTTGACGGTAATACTCGGCCATCAGCGGAGTAGGGATGTCGCCAGGCTCAATACTGCGCAGACGCGTCAGTGGCGCCATAAATACGCGGTTTGCTGCCGTAATGGCACCCACTTTCAGTGGGGAAAACAGTTTTTCAGATGACATGTGATACTCCTGAATAGACCGGTCGTCTAGTAATAAAGAAAATAAAAACGCCTGTTAAACGGCAGGCGTTGTGATGATGTTTTTAACGTGCGCCAGCGCATTTTCCAGCGGAGTGGCGCTACGAGAAATCTTGGCCTGCAGGTTGGCGCCAAGCCACAGCGCATACAGTACCTGCGCCTGCTGTAACGGCTCGCCAACAAAAGACAGACAATGGCTGGCCTGACCTTTCTCCAGCGCCTGCGCTAACAGCACAATAATGTGCCGCGCGCCTTTATCCATCGCAGTGCGCATATCTTCTGACAGATCGCACACTTCGGCAGACAGTTTTACTGTTAAACAGCCGCTAATAATGCCGTGCTGGCTAAACTGGTTCAGGGTTTCCTGATAGTAGGCCAGAATGCGGTCGCGGTAGTTTCCCGCTCCCGTATCAAAGTGCGTAGCCAGTCGCCGATGATAGGCCGCATAGTGGCGTTCCAGCATCGCGACACCGAACGCTTCTTTAGAGCGAAAGTAATGATAAAACGAACCTTTGGGTACTTCAGCGGTTTTCAGTAGTTCGCTTAAACCCATGCCGGTGAAGCCGCGCTGCATACACAGCAGTTCGCCAGTCGCCAGCAGATGTTCGCGTGTATCGTGTTCAGTGATTTTGTTCATGAAAACGAGTGTAATAGACCAGTCGGTCTAATGCAATAGCGCTTGCGAGAAATTCAGTTAACGTCTTCAATATGTATATCAATCTTATTAAAGGAGGGGATGTGGCCGAACAGCTGGAGTTTTTCCCCGTCCAGAGCCCATGCCGTGGAATATGTCAGTCTGACGAACGCGGCTTTTGCCGTGGCTGTTTTCGCAGTCGGGATGAGCGTTTTAACTGGCAAAAGATGAGCGATACCCAAAAGCAGGAAGTGCTGCGGCTTTGTCGTCAGCGCCTGATGCGTAAATTACGAGCAAACAAAGCCAACCCTTCGGAAGAACCGCAACAACCTTCACTCTTTTAAAAGCGTAATTGCGTATACTCGAGGCACATTCACTTAAAAGGAAGCTGCTATGGTTCAGCGTATTACTATTGCGCCGCAAGGCCCGGAATTTTCTCGCTTTGTGATGGGGTACTGGCGCCTGATGGACTGGAATATGTCCGCGCGCCAGCTAGTCAGCTTTATTGAAGAGCATCTGGATCTTGGCGTGACCACCGTCGATCACGCCGATATTTACGGTGGATACCAGTGTGAAGCGGCGTTTGGTGAGGCAATGAAGCTGGCTCCGCATTTGCGTGAAAAAATGCAGATTGTGACCAAATGCGGGATCGCGACGACGGCGCGCGCGGAAAATGCGCTGGGCCACTACATCACCGACAGTGCACATATTATTGCCAGTGCAGAAGAGTCGCTGAAGCTGTTGGCGACCGATCATATTGATCTGCTGCTGATCCACCGTCCCGATCCGCTTATGGATGCTGACGATGTCGCCGACGCTTTTAAAAAATTGCACCATAGTGGCAAAGTGCGTCACTTTGGCGTCTCCAACTTTACCCCTTCACAGTTTTCGCTGCTGCAATCGCGTCTGCCGTTTACTCTGGCGACCAACCAGGTAGAAATTTCACCAGTACATCAGCCGCTCCTGTTGGATGGTACTTTAGATCAACTGCAACAGTTACGTATTCACCCGATGGCCTGGTCCTGTCTCGGCGGTGGTCGCCTGTTTAATGATGATGCTTTCCAGCCTTTACGTAATGAGCTTGCCGTGATCGCAGAAGAGTTGAATGCGCAGTCTATTGAACAGGTGGTATACGCCTGGATTTTACGTCTGCCGTCTCAGCCGCTGCCGATTATTGGCTCAGGAAAAATAGAGCGTGTACGTGCTGCCATTGAGTCTGAATCGCTGAACATGTCTCGCCAGCAATGGTTCCGCATTCGTAAAGCGGCGCTGGGTTACGACGTACCCTAATCGCGTTTTTGGCGCATCTCCGTTCAAATTTGTGTCACTGGTTTACACTTAACAATCAGACACCTTTTGGACGGAGGTCTTATGAAGCGTTTGAGTTTGGCCATTATCACTCTACTCGCCTGTGCAGGTGCGCAGGCTGCCAGTGAAGAAAAAGTGACGATGAATCTGGTCACATCGCAAGGCGTCGGCCAGGCGATTGGTACGGTCACTATTGCTGAAACCGCAAAGGGGCTGGAGTTTACGCCCGATCTGAAGGCGTTGCCGCCAGGTGAACATGGCTTCCATGTGCATATGAACGGCAGCTGCCAACCGGCAATTAAAGATGGGAAAGCCTCAGCCGCAGAATCGGCTGGCGGCCATTATGATCCGCACCAAACCGGCAAACATGAAGGCCCGGAAGGCGCAGGTCATATGGGCGACCTGCCGCTATTGGTGGTGAATAACGACGGTAACGCTACAACGCCGGTCGTTGCGCCGCGGCTTAAAACGCTCGATGAGGTTAAAGGTAAAGCGCTGATGATCCATGTGGGCGGCGATAATATGTCCGATCAACCGAAACCGCTTGGCGGTGGCGGAGCACGCTATGCCTGTGGTGTTATCAAATAATCAACGACTGAGAGTGCCCGGCGGCGGCGCCTGTTCGAGTTGTGAAAGCGAGCAGTGTAGCCGCCAGACCAGTGCCGACAGTTCCTGCGCAGCGGGTTGATGATGGTGGGCAAGCGTATCGCAGATGCGCTGTAGCTCATTCAGTGTGGCATTCAGTGGTCGTTGCTGGACGCCACGCTCGCTCATTACATCGCGCAGCAGCGAGATACACACGTCCCTGACGCGAGCCAGCGGATCGGAACGCGCCTCCCAGGTACGCAGTTGCCACACCACGTGCGAGCAGTTCAGTAAAACGACCCCCCAACGTAATAACCAGCGTCGCGCCAGCGCATCCTGACTGTTGCTGAGCTGGCTGACGTGATGATAGGTCAGCGATTCAAATTCGTTTTCACTGAGTGATGGATGTCGGCTGAGCTGATCGACAAAATCCCGGCGCAGGGCGCGAATATGGCGGCGACTTTTCCGTGCATCCGATCCGGGGCGCAGAATGGCGAAGGCCAGCCATGACAGCGCCACGCCGGTGATTTTCGCCATATTGTCATTCAGGAAATCAGCAAAATCATATACCGGCGGATTGGTTACCGCGATAAACGAACCCATAAATACAATCAACTGCCCCCAAAGACCTGCCAGGGCAGGCATTTGTAGCTTCAACAGTTGCATGGTGGCGAGTAGCGGGAAAAGAAAGAGAATAAACTGCCAGAGGTCGGAAATTTGCACCATCAGGCCAAACTTAACCACAAAGCTAAATAGCGACAGTAGAACCAGCGTACGCATCAGCAAAGAAAGCGACTTGAACGGTGTGGCAACGGCGGAATACAGCACACTGCTGATCGCAGCGAGCGTGAGTGCGCCAGAGCCTGATTCCCATTGTGCGCCAATGCTCCATGCGCCGATAAGCATCAAAGTGCAGAACGTACGCAACCCGCTCCAGATAGCTTCCGCATTATCGGTATGACGGGCAAGCCCCGGCGTGCGGGCGATATTAATACGCTCGGCGGTAACACCATTTTCCAGTAAATGCAGATAATGGCTGCTGCGCAGGTAGAGCCGACAAAAATAACGCAGTCGTTGCCAGAAGGCGACGTGTCGATAGTCGCGGGCATCGACGGGCTGCAGTGGGGCAATAATACGTGCGACAGTGTAGCTATTCGCATTGGATTTGATTAGTTCGCTGAGCAACTGTTCGATGATTTCCCGGGTATTGGACGGAGGATTAGGCCAGTTCAGCAGCATCCTGCGCAGACTGGAAATCACGCTGGTCATGCGTAACTGCTGGTGCAACAGCGAATTGAGCAAAGCATTCTGGCGACGAAAACGATAATGACTCCAGAAAGCCTGAATACGCAGCAGGTTCATGGTCAGAATCTGCCCGATAACACCTTCATGGGCTGTGCGAATGGCATCCGTGGTTTCTGGTTGCCAGAGTAGGCTGGCATGTTCCAGTAAACGTGAATGCATGTTTTTCAATGCAGTCAGTAACGTGGTGCCATCGGAGGTGCTGGGCAGGATCATCATCATCACGCCGCCACACAGGATACCGACGATGACTTCACACACACGTGCCTGCGCGATATCCCATAACTGTGTAATTTCCACGGTATTGACCATGGGAAACGCAATGATCGCCGCCGTATAACCCGCCAGTTGAAAGGCGTAGGCAACGTTATTGGTGAAATGCGCACAGGCCCAGGTACAAAATCCGATCCACACTGACATGCTCAGCAAAAACAGCCACGGCTCATTGAGAGTATGACCGGCAATAATCAATGCGGCGGTGGCTCCCAGTAGGCTACCCGCCACGCGACCCAGACTTTTGCTGATAACCCCGCCAACGGTGGGAAAACTAACCACCGCCGCCGAGGTCATTGCCCAGTAGGGCTCATCCAGATTCAGATAATAAGCAAAAGTTAACGCCAGGCACATCGCAATGGTGTTACGCAGCGCATAACGCCACTGTGCCGCCGTGGCTTTAAACCACGGCAAATTGCCTGGTGTCAGGCGGGGCAGTTTCATTTACGCTGGCCGATGGATACGCTGCAGGTTGTACCTGACACCAGCGTGACCTCCCGCGGCAGGGCGTCGAATTCGATGCGTACCGGGACACGCTGCGCCAGACGCACCCACGGCACGTTGGGTTTGATGTCGGGAATCAGGCCGGAATCACTTTCCACACTTTGATCATAGATGGCACGGCCAATACTGGAAACGTGACCCTGTAACTTTATATCACCGCTGTAGAGCGTGATAAGGGCGGGCGCACCCTCGCGAATGTGGCGTAACTTAGTTTCTTCAAAATATCCCATCACATAAAAAGAGTGACTGTCGACAAGGGCAAACAGGGGCTTACCAGTTGAGGCGTAATCACCGGTACGGGTAGACAGGTTTGTGACCCAACCCGCTACGGGGGCTTTGACCACCGTTTGTGTCAGTTGCCACTGGGCCTGGCGCAAACTGGCCTCAGCCGCTTCAACGCTTGCCTGCATGGCTTTTACGTTGAGATTTGCGGTATCCAGATCCTCGGCTGAGATGTAATTTTGCGATAAATGACGGCGGCGGTTGGCTTCGTTATTGGCTTTCGCCAGGTCAGACTGCGCTTTTGCCAGTTGCGCTTGCGCATTCAGTTCAGCAATGTGAAATGGCGTCTTGTCGATAATAAAAAGGACATCGCCTTTATTCACAAACTGGTTATCTTTTATATAGAGTTCGCTAATGCTGCCTGACACTTGCGGCGTGATGCTGACCTGCTCAGCACGTACTTTGCCATCACGTGTCCAGGGCGATTGCATATAGTAATTCCACATCCACCATCCGGCGAAAACTGCGATTGCAGCGACTATAATAGTGGAGAAGTATTTAACGGTTTTAAGCGACATAATCACCACGCTATCAGCATAACAAAGGCCAGACATACGCAAAGCGTAAAGAGTGACAGATCCATTAGCAGGGGATGCCAGATTTCGCCGGAGTAAATCCAGTCGCGCAGCAGGCGATGAACAACCAGCCAGAGAATAAATCCTGCTACAATCGACTTGAAAACAGGAGGGAAGTAGACAGATGCGCCGATCATTAAATCCTGTAGGGGCAATCCTGTTGCATTAAATATAAACTTCACGGGCAAAATCCTTGACGGAAGAGAGCATTGCTATAGGTTTAGCAAAAAAGAGACAATGAGTCTCTGTAACGCATAATGTCTGAAAAAATGTCAGCCGGTAAGCAAATTTGGCAATACATTTGTTTTGGGAATACAAATGCTGCACACTATTCTAAAATCAGCACAATAACTTAGCAAGCTAATTATAAGGAGATGAAATTGGAATCGCCATTAGGTTCTGATCTGGCACGGTTGGTGCGCATTTGGCGTGCTCTGATTGACCATCGCCTGAAACCTCTGGAGTTGACGCAGACGCATTGGGTTACGCTGCACAACATTCATCAGTTGCCGCCGGATCAATCGCAGATTCAGCTGGCTAAAGCGATTGGCATCGAGCAGCCTTCGCTGGTACGTACGCTTGACCAGTTGGAAGAAAAGGGACTCATTTCACGACAGACTTGCGCCAGCGATCGTCGAGCTAAGAGAATTAAACTGACAGAGAAGGCTGAGCCGCTGATCGCTGATATGGAAGCGGTGATCAACAAAACACGTGGAGAAATTCTGGAAGGGATTTCAGCTGAGGAAATTGATCTGCTGATTAAGCTGGTTGCCAAACTCGAACACAATATTATTGAACTGCAGTCACAGGATTGAAACGATAAGTTACGTGTGGCCAGAGCCTGACCACACGTGAATTCGATTAGCGTGGAGACACGGTAACCTGGCTGCCGTTGTTAGCCATAACAACGCGCTGGCCGGCTGAAAACTTGGTTGCACCTTGTTTCTGAACCACCATGATGGTATTACCATCATCCTTACGGATTTCCAGTTCCACACCCTGGGTTTTATTCATCGCACCTTGTACGCCTTGACCCGCTACGCCACCGGCAACTGCACCTGCAGCCGTCGCTAATGAACGACCCGTACCGCCGCCGACGGTGTTACCAAGGAACCCGCCGAGTACCGCACCACCAATAGCACCAATCACGTTTGCGTCATCGCCACCCTGGATTTGCACCGGACGAACATGAACAATCGTACCGTAGGTAACGTTCTGAACTTGTTTCGCTTCGGATGCGGTATACACGTCACCTGAAAGGCTATCATTGTTAACGCAACCCGCTAAAGATACGCCCATTAATGAAACAATCAGCACACGTTTAATCATTTACAAATCTCCTTTGTCACCACGAAACGCTAATAAAGCACCCTTCATGGTTAAATTATATGGCATTTGTGAGCCTAAGGTCACATGTTCTACTGGAACAATATGAAAATCTTAACCGAAATCGGATCAACCGAGTATAAACGAATCATTCATGTAATTGATGTAATTAAACGATCATTGTAATGATTAGCCACCAAAAATCATTAAGGAAGCATGGCATTAGTCGACACTTTATGGTTGAGTGTCAAGGCTAATTTGCTTAAAAGGATGACCTATGAAATCGGGCCGTTTTATCGGTGTAATGTCTGGAACCAGCCTTGATGGCGTCGATGTTGTGCTGGCGACAATAGATGAAACGATGGTTGCGCAGCAGGCGAGTCTGACCTGGCCCATCCCCATTCATGTTAAACAAGCGATTCTGGATATCTGCCAGGGGCAGCAGCTTACACTTTCTCAGTTTGGTCAGTTAGATGCACAGCTCGGTTATCTATTTGCTGAGGCGGTGAATGCGCTGTTGGTGCAAGAAAAATTGAAACCGCAGGATATCGTTGCGATTGGTTGTCACGGGCAAACCGTGTGGCATGAACCGAACGGTGCTGCGCCGCACACGCTGCAAATTGGTGATAACAACCAGATTGTCGCGCGTACCGGGATAACCGTAGTCGGCGATTTTCGTCGACGTGATATCGCCCTTGGCGGGCAGGGTGCACCGCTCGTTCCCGCGTTTCATCAGGCACTGCTGGCACATCCAACGGAACGGCGAATGGTGTTAAACATCGGCGGTATTGCCAATCTGTCTCTGCTTATTCCGCAACAACCCGTTCGCGGATACGACACCGGGCCGGGCAATATGCTGATGGATGCCTGGATCTGGAGGCAATGTGGCCAGCCCTACGACAAAGATGCGCAGTGGGCCATTTCAGGAACGGTGATCTTACCGTTGCTGCAGAATATGCTTAACGACCCTTATTTTTCCGCGCCTGCGCCGAAAAGCACCGGCCGTGAGTATTTTAATTACGGCTGGATAGAGCGTCATCTGGCGCAGTTTCCGGGAATTAGCCCACGAGATGTACAGGCGACGCTTGCCGAACTGACGGCAGTAACCATTTCAGAGCAGGTCTTGTTAAGCGGCGGCTGTGATCGACTCATGGTATGTGGTGGTGGCAGTCGTAATCCACTGCTGATGATGCGTCTGGCGGCATTATTACCGGGTACAGAGGTCACCTCAACCAATGAAGCCGGGATCAGCGGTGATGATATGGAAGCGTTAGCCTTTGCATGGTTGGCGTGGCGAACACTGGCCGGATTGCCGGGAAATTTACCGTCTGTGACTGGGGCGTCAGAGCCGAGTGTTTTAGGGGCAATTTATCCTGCCAATCCGCGAACTCAGAGTTAACTGAAATTATTCAGCGCGGTATGCCGGTAAACTAAGGATATTAGGGAGGGTGCCATTACCCTCCAGGACCAGGAAAGTCTTCAGGATATGGCTATGAAAAAACTGTTGTTAGTGTGTCTGCCCGTACTGCTTAGCGGTTGTAGTGTGTACAACCAATTTGTCGAGCGTATGCAAACGGATACGCTTGAATACCGCTGCGACGAAAAACCGCTGACCGTGAAGCTGAACAATACCCGCCAGACGGCAAGCTTTGTTTATGATAATCAACTATTGAACCTCAAACAGGGCGTGTCGGCATCAGGTGCACGTTATACCGATGGTATCTACGTATTTTGGTCTAAAGGCGACGAGGCAACGGTCTATAAACGAGACAGAATTGTGCTAAATAACTGTCAGTTACAGAACCCGAAGCGTTGAGATTTTCACCTGGGCGGCGCACAATAGCGTCACCCACTGACAATCCGTAGCCCAACATCATGTCTGATAACGACGAATTGCAGCAAATCGCGCATCTGCGCCGTGAATACACGAAAGGCGGTCTTCGCCGCCGCGATCTTCCCGCCGAACCCCTTGCGCTGTTTGAGCGCTGGCTGGGGCAAGCCTGTGATGCCAAACTGGCCGATCCCACCGCAATGGTCGTTGCGACTGTCGATGAAAATGGTCAGCCGTATCAGCGCATCGTGTTACTCAAACATTATGATGACAAAGGGTTGGTGTTCTATACCAACCTTGGCAGCCGTAAGGCGCATCAGATCGAGAAAAATCCACGCATCAGCCTTTTATTTCCCTGGCATACGCTGGAACGGCAGGTGATGGTGATCGGCAAGGCAGAGCGTCTTTCCACACTCGAAGTGGTGAAATACTTCCACAGTCGCCCACGCGACAGTCAGATTGGCGCCTGGGTCTCAAAACAATCCAGTCGGATCTCCGCGCGCGGTATTCTCGAAAGCAAATTCCTCGAACTGAAGCAGAAGTTTCAGCAAGGGGAAGTTCCTCTGCCCAGTTTCTGGGGCGGTTTTCGCGTGAGTATTGAACAAATGGAGTTCTGGCAGGGCGGTGAAAACCGTCTGCACGATCGTTTTTTATACCAACGCGAAGATAACGCGTGGAAAATTGATCGCCTGGCCCCCTAAAGATGCAAATTTCTTGTTTTAAGCGCTGGTGCTGATCAATCCGGCGCTTTATTCTATGTTTCTTTCGCATCAGGCGAAAAGTCGTGTACCGGCAAAGGTGCAGTCGTTTTATACATGGAGATTTTGATGGCAAGCAGTAACTTGATTAAACAATTGCAAGAGCGGGGGCTGGTGGCCCAGGTGACGGACGAGGAAGCGTTAGCAGAGCGACTGGCGCAAGGCCCGATCGCGCTCTATTGCGGCTTCGATCCTACCGCTGACAGCTTGCATTTGGGGCATCTGGTTCCATTGTTATGCCTGAAACGCTTCCAGCAGGCAGGCCATAAGCCTGTTGCACTGGTAGGTGGCGCAACCGGTCTGATTGGTGACCCGAGCTTTAAAGCCGCCGAGCGTAAACTGAATACCGAAGACACCGTGCAGGAGTGGGTGGATAAAATCCGCAAACAGGTTGCACCGTTCCTCGATTTCGACTGTGGCGACAACTCGGCGATTGCTGCGAACAACTACGACTGGTTTGGCGGTATGAACGTACTGACTTTCCTGCGCGATATCGGCAAACACTTCTCCGTTAACCAGATGATCAACAAAGAAGCGGTTAAGCAGCGTCTGAACCGTGACGATCAGGGGATCTCCTTTACCGAGTTTTCTTACAACCTGCTGCAGGGTTATGACTTTGCCTGCCTGAACAAACTGCACGGCGTGGCACTGCAGATTGGTGGTTCTGATCAGTGGGGTAACATTACTTCGGGTATCGATTTGACCCGTCGTTTGCACCAGAATCAGGTGTTTGGTCTGACCGTTCCGCTGATTACTAAAGCTGATGGCACCAAATTCGGTAAGACGGAAGGCGGCGCAGTGTGGCTGGATCCGAAGAAAACCAGTCCATATAAATTCTACCAGTTCTGGATCAACACCGCCGATGCGGACGTTTATCGCTTCCTGAAATTCTTCACTTTCATGGACATTGAAGAGATCAATGCGCTGGAAGAAGAAGATAAAAACAGCGGTAAAGCGCCGCGTGCCCAGTATGTTCTGGCCGAACAGGTTACGCGTCTGGTTCACGGTGAAGAAGGTCTGGTCGCGGCAAAACGCATTACCGAAAGCTTGTTCAACGGCAATCTCAGCGATTTGAGTGAAGCAGATTTCGAACAGCTGGCGCAGGATGGCGTGCCGATGATCGAGATGGACAAAGGTGCCGATTTGATGCAGGCGCTGGTGGACTCTGAGCTGCAGCCTTCTCGCGGTCAGGCACGTAAGACCATTGCGTCAAACGCGGTAACCATCAACGGTGAGAAGCAGTCCGATCCGGAATATTTCTTCCAGGAGAGTGATATCCTGTTCGGGCGCTATACCTTACTGCGCCGTGGCAAGAAGAACTATTGTCTGATTTGCTGGAAGTAAGATTGAGTTAGCAGGGGCGTGGGAAACTACGCCCCTTTATTTTTTCAGGGTTGTGGTAAGTAAAATGAAGAATATCCTCGCCATCCAGTCCCACGTTGTTTTTGGTCATGCGGGCAATAGTGCAGCAGAATTTCCGATGCGTCGTCTTGGCGCAAATGTCTGGCCGCTGAATACCGTTCAGTTTTCAAACCACACGCAGTATGGCAAATGGACCGGTTGCGTTATGCCGCCGAGCCACCTGACTGAAATTGTTCAGGGCATTGCTGATATTGATAAACTCCAGACCTGTGACGCAGTACTGAGCGGCTATCTTGGCTCAGCAGAACAGGGCGAGCATATTCTGGGTATTGTTCGCAAAGTAAAAGCGGCAAACCCGCAGGCAAAATACTTTTGCGACCCTGTGATGGGACACCCTGAAAAGGGGTGTATCGTCGCACCCGGAGTGGCGGAATTTCATGTACGCCATGCGCTTCCGGCCAGTGACATTATTGCCCCAAATCTGGTTGAGCTCGAAATTCTGTGCGAGCATGCGGTGAATAATGTCGGTGAGGCCGTTGCAGCAGCGCGTGAAATGATCGCTCAGGGACCTGAAATTGTACTGGTGAAGCATCTGGCACGCGCAGGTATCAGCACCGACCGTTTCGAGATGCTGCTGGTCACCGCTGAACAAGCGTGGCATATCAGTCGTCCGTTAGTCGATTTTGGCGCACGTCAACCGGTTGGTGTGGGTGATGTGACGAGTGGCTTGTTACTGGTGAAACTGCTGCAGGGCGCGTCTTTACAGCAGGCGCTTGAGCATGTGACTGCGGCGGTGTACGAAGTGATGATCACTACCAAAGAGATGCACGAGTATGAGCTACAGGTCGTGGCCGCGCAGGACCGTATCGCCAAGCCTGAACACTACTTTAGCGCAACTCAGCTGTAATCGATGCCCGATGGCGCTCACGCTTATCGGGCATATTTTTAGCTGTAGGCCGGGTATGTGCAAGTGCCACCCGGCAACAACAATTAATTTAAGCCTTCTGCTTTCAGCGCAGCAGCAACCGCCGGGCGTTCAGCCATTCGCGCCATATAGGCGTCAATATTACTTAATCCTGCCATATTCAGCTTAACCGCATAGGCCCAACGCAGTACGGTAAACAGATATGCATCGGCGATGCTGAAGCGCGGGCCGCAGATCCATTGGTTATCTTTCAGCGAGTCGTTCACATACTGCATTTTTTTCTCCAGCAGCGCGCGAACGGTTGGCTTAAAGTCTTCCGGCGTATCGGGACGGAACAGTGGCGTAAAGCCTTTATGCAGTTCTGTCGCAATGTAGTTAAGCCATTCGATGGTTTTGTAACGGGAGAGGCTGCTGGTAGGGGCAAGGAGCTGGCGGTCTGGCACGCTGTCCGCCAGGTATTGCATGATGGCGACACCTTCGGTAAGTAGCGTACCGTCATCCAGCAACAGTGCGGGAACTTGCCCTTTTGGGTTTACCGCGAAAAAATCATCGCCATTTTCCAGACGTTTCTTCATCAGATCAACACCATCCAGCGTGAAATCTTTACCGCTCTCACTAAGTGTGATGTGGGAAGCGAGAGAACATGCGCCCGGTTTGTAGAACAGTTTCATCGGTAACTCCTTTTGACTGAGGTATATCGTATGGTAGTGCTACCTCAGGCAAAAAAAAAGCCGCTAACAACAGTTAGCGGCCTGAAAATGAGTTTCCCTGAGAATTACGCTGTCGCGGCCTTAGAGGCTTTCTCATTGACGTCATCGTCCTGAGTCATACGGTTCAGTTTCGGAGCCGTCAGCAGCATCAGAACAGCGATAACAGCCGTTGCGACACCAATCTGCAGGAACACACGACCGTAGACTTCAAGGGACATCAGCGGGTCAGTCACATTCTCTGGTACAGCCATCATGTTAGCGACGTAGCCACCGATGATGTTTGCACCGGCGGTGGTCAGGAACCAGCTACCCATGATGAAGCCCATCAGGCGTTGCGGAACCAGTTGTGCCACCATTGCCAGACCCAGACCGGAGATCATCAGCTCACCGATACTTTGCAGACCGTAGCAGATGATCAGCCAGTTAACGGAAACGATGCCCGCATCGGTAGCGAATTTCGCGCCCAGCGGCAGGATCAGGAATGCACCGGAACACAGCACCATACCAATCGCAAACTTGGTCGGCATCGGCAGGGTATCGCCCATTTTGTTATAGATAGCGGCGAGGATTGGGCTACCAATGATGATCCAGAACGGGTTCAGTGCCTGGTACTGTTCAGGTTCGAAAGCAATGCCAAGAATAGAGTGCTCAACGTTACGAATCGCAAAGAAGTTCAGTGAGGTCGGCATCTGGCTGTACAGCACGAAGAAGATAATCGCTTCCAGCATCAGAATGAAGGCGACGATCATTTTACGACGCGCAGCACCGTGCATGGTGAAGGCTTCTTTACCGAAGATGAACACGATACCCAGCGCAATGACGCCCAGAACCATACGTGCGATCTGCTGGTTGTGCAGCAACCAGGTTGCAATCGCGATCAGTACCACAACGCCAGCAATGGTCAGCAGCAGGTTACGGAAGTTGATCGGTTCAAAGTCAGGTTTAGAACCGTACTGTTTAACCCAGCGCTGACAGAATGCGAAGTTAACAACGGTAATCAGCATACCCACGACGCTCAGAGCGAACGCGGTGCTCCAGCCGTAACGCGCAGCTAACCATGGCGTTGCCAGCATAGAGAAGAATGAACCGATGTTGACGGACATGTAGTACATGGTAAATGCACCATCAAGACGCGGGTCATCTTTGGCATAGCAGGTAGAGAGCAGGGAGGATGGGTTTGCTTTAAACAGGCCGTTACCGACAGCGATGGCCGCCATGCCCATATAAACGATACCCGCATCGTGACCGGACCATGCTACCAACGCATAACCGATGGCCAGCACAACGGCACCCAGCATAATGACACGTTTTGTTCCCAGAACTTTATCACCTAACCAGCCGCCAATGGCAACCAGACCGTACACCAGGGCGCTAAAGGACGAGAAAAGGGTGATGGAATCCGCTTCTGACATACCCAGCTGTTTAACCAGGTAGACGGCCATAATCCCTTGCAGGCCGTAATAACCAAAACGTTCCCACAGCTCAATAGAGAAAATGAGATAGAACGCTTTTGGTTGTTTGAAGGCGTTTAAACTTACGCTTTCTGTTGGTTTATTGTTTGCAGTAGACACTTTTACCTCTTTTTTTACATCCCATATCAACGGGGGTGTTCAGGTACGTGATGAGTCAAGTTCATCCGTCCGATTGTTATAGTGGGAGGGGAAACGGCAAGTAATGTTCACTATCTTGACCCTTCAGACAAGTGGTTTGTAATAATCTGTTACATATATCATGACTGGTGAAATCGTCGGGGCGGTGAAATGTTATCTAGCGTTAAATTTCTTCATTTCTAAAATGGCAGATTTTTACACTGTTTAATCACCGTAAAAACCGCAATGTGGCGATATGTTCTGCTATTTAAGGTTGAATCCAGTGATATAGGCCATTATCTGAAAAATAGGCAGTGTAATGTTTTGTTTGGAAACTGTGCAGTTAGGTCATCCAATTGTCACCTTAACTAAAAAATAAAAATTTATTAACATTGTGTTAGCTGGATGATCTGGATCACGTATAGATAGAAATTTCTTTTGCTAAAAAAACGATTAACCTGCTCAGGTGTTAATTAACAAGAATATTGCATTAGATATGAGCAATTGAATGGCATCATTGTCGGGAAAATAAACGCTGGGGAGTGCATAACTAATCGTTATGTATGTAAGGGCCGAGGAGGATGCCCCGGCAGCATTAGATATCGACTTTCTCTTTGAATTCGCAGAGATCTTCAATAATACAGGAACCACAGCGCGGCTTTCTGGCGATGCAGGTGTAGCGGCCGTGAAGAATTAACCAGTGATGGCAATCGACTTTAAATTCACTGGGTACGACTTTCAGCAGCTTCTCTTCAACCTGCTCGACATTTTTACCCGGGGCGAATTGCGTGCGATTACAGACGCGAAAAATGTGGGTATCTACAGCGATAGTGGGCCAGCCAAAGGCGGTATTTAACACCACATTAGCTGTCTTTCGCCCAACTCCAGGGAGAGCTTCTAACGCCGCACGGTCTTCAGGTACTTCACCATTGTGTTGTTCCAGCAGAATGCGGCAGGTTTTAATTACGTTTTCCGCTTTGCTGTTAAACAAACCGATTGTCTTGATGTAGGACTTAACACCTTCAACACCGAGCTCCAGCATCGCGGCAGGCGTATTGGCGACGGGATATAGCTTAGCCGTCGCTTTATTGACACTGACATCGGTCGCTTGTGCGGAGAGTAAGACTGAAATCAACAGTTCAAACGGCGATGTAAAATTAAGCTCGGTTGTCGGATGCGGGTTGTTATCCCGCAGGCGCGTCAGTATTTCCAGACGTTTTGCTTTGTTCATTACGCATTCCCTGTTTCACCCGCGGGACTGTCCGCGACAGCCGCCTCGGCACGACGTTTCTTCATTTTCTCATCAATCAGATACTTCACTGCCAGCATCAGACCCAGGCCAATAAACGCGCCCGGTGGCAGCATGGCCAGCAGAAACGGCGTATCAGTATGGAAGATCTCAACGCGCAAGACTTTGGCCCAGCTACCCAACAAACCGTCTGCACCATCAAACAGTGTACCGTTACCAATTATTTCACGCAGCGAACCCAGAACAAACATGGCACCGGTTGCGCCCATGCCGATAGAGAAACCATCAAGTGCGGATAACGCAGGGCCCTTTTTGGCGGCGAAGGCTTCTGCACGGCCAACAACAATACAGTTAGTCACAATCAGCGGGATGAAGATGCCCAGAGATTGATACAGGCCGAAGGCGTAGGCATTGATCAACATCTGCACCGCGCTCACCACGGAGGCGATGATCATGACATAAATCGGAATGCGAATTTCAGGCGGTGTCCAGCGACGGAGTGCTGAAATCGTCAGGTTGGTCAGCGTCAGGACGAGCGTAGTCGCGAGTCCCAGACCCAGCGCGTTAGTGGCGGTAGAGGTGACGGCTAACAGCGGACACATCCCGAGTAGCTGCACAAGCGCGGAGTTATTTTTCCATAACCCCTGGACAATAACGTCTTTAATTTCGCTCATGGTTATTCTCCACAGGCGCTAAGTTGAGGGAGTTGCGCAGGCAGTGTCTGCGCATACAGGCCGGCACGTTTAACCGCGTTAACTACCGCACGGGGTGTAATGGTTGCGCCAGTAAACTGGTCAAAGTCGCCGCCATCTTTTTTCACTGCCCAGTGAGAGTCATTACCCGCCGCGATTGTTTTACCGCTAAAATGGGTGATCCAGTCGGACAGTCGCAGTTCGATTTTGTCGCCCAGCCCCGGCGTTTCATGGTGTTCGGTAACCCGCGTACCCAACACGGTACCCGTGAAATCGACACCCACCAGTAGTTGAATCGCTCCGGAATAACCATCTGGCGCCGTAGCTTCAAGAATTGCTGCAACGGGGCGATCGTCCTGGCGGGCAATATATACACGGTGCGTACCTTTGCCTAACGCCGGCGCATTGACCAGATAACAACTTTCAGACAAGTTATTATTGTAGCGATCGCCAGGCAGAACCTGATCGAACAGCGTTTTTTGCTGTATCGCGGCCTGTTCATCAATGGTTGACTTGGTTAATTGATTGATTGCTGCAGTTAACCCCGTCGAGCCTGCGGCAAACAGCGCCAGCGTAATACCGTGTTTACGAATCGTTTTCAGCATAGGGACTCCTTAGCGATGTCCGTACACGCGAGGGCGAGTGTAATAATCAATCAGGGGAACCGTGATATTCGCCAGCAATACGGCAAAAGCCACGCCATCAGGATAACCGCCAAAACTGCGAATCAACCATACTAACAGGCCAGCAAGTGCGCCAAAAATCAGGCGACCGCGGTTGGTTGTTGATGCCGTAACGGGATCGGTAAGAATAAAGAACGCACCTAACATTGTCGCGCCGGAAAGGAGGTGCAACTGAGGCGAGGCCAGCGATTCTGGCGAAAATATCCAGCCCAAAGTGGCACAAACGGCGAGTGACAGCAGGAAGCTAACCGGGATATGCCAGCGAATCGCTTTTTGCCATAACAGCACGATACCGCCCACCAGCCAGGCAAGGTTCACCCACTGCCAGCCAGCGCCTGCCAGCATGCCGCTGTAGATCGGGTATTGCATCACCTGCTCAACGGTACGTCCTGCATGCAGGGATGTCTTAAAGGTATCAAGAGGCGTTGCCTGACTGATACCATCGATGCCCATACGCAGCGAATTCATATCCCCACCGCTGGCGGTATGTCCGTTAAAGATAACGTTCAGGGCGTCAAAAAAACCAGGCACCGTGGCCGCAATTTCATGCGGCGGAAGCCAACTGGTCATCTGTACCGGAAATGAGATGAGCAGCACGACATAACCAATCATGGCAGGGTTAAACGGGTTCTGCCCGAGCCCGCCATACAGCTGTTTCGCAATGATAACCGCAAATACCGTGCCTAATACCACCATCCACCATGGCGCGAGGGGCGGAATACTGACGGCCAAAAGCAACCCGGTGAGTAACGCAGAGTTGTCTTTTAAAATCGGCACAATGGGTTGTTTACGCAGTTTAAGCACACCCGCTTCGGCAGCAATAGCGCTGATGGATGCGAGAACTATCTGGAACAACGTGCCCCAGCCAAAGAACCACAGCTGAGCGGCGATCCCCGGCAATGCAGCAAGTAATACCAGCATCATGATACGCGATGTCTGGCGCTGGTTATGGGTATAAGGGGAGCTTGCTATTCTGAATACCATTTATTCCTCGTTTACAACCTGCTGCTGTGCGGCTTTCTTAGCCTGAGCGCGTGCGATAGCGGCCGCGACGGCGGCTTTACGTGGATCAACCGGCTCGGCTGTTTCAGCTACCGCCTGCTGCTCGAGCTTGCGGGCCTTGGCGCGGGCGATTGCTGCTTCCACGGCGGCTTTACGCGGATCAACCGGTTCGGCCGTTTCCGTTACCGCTTCTTGCTCAAGTTTGCGGGCTTTGGCGCGGGCGATTGCCGCTTCGACGGCGGCTTTACGCGGATCAGCCGGTTCGGCCGTTTCCGTTACCTGTTCTTGTTCAAGTTTGCGGGCTTTGGCGCGGGCAATTGCCGCTTCCACGGCGGCTTTACGCGGATCAGCCGGTTCGGCCGTTTCCGTTACCTGTTCTTGTTCAAGTTTGCGGGCTTTGGCACGGGCAATTGCCGCTTCCACGGCGGCTTTACGCGGGTCTGTACCCGTGCTGCTGCCATCACTATGCGGCGGATTTTCCTTACGGGAGGCACGAGCTTGCGCCTTACGCGCCTCGCGTGCGGCAATCACGGCACTATTGTCAGGTTTTACGCCTGCCTGAATGACCACTGGCTGTAGCGCCTGAGCCTGCTTTTCTTTTACACGAGCCAGCGCGGCAGCAATGGCATCATGATCTTTGGCCGCCGGCTGAGCAGCAGCGCTCTTATGGCGTTCAAGACGCGCTGCTTTTTCACGTTCAAGGCGCGCCTGGCGGGCTTCAAACCGAGCTTTCGCTTCAGCGGCGCGTTTTTCTTCCTGGCTAATGGCGTAAATCTCGGCTTTTTCCTGACGGAAATATTGCACCAGCGGAATATTGCTTGGGCATACCCAGGCGCAGGCACCGCACTCAATGCAGTCGGCGATATTATGGGCCGTTGCCTTGTCGTGCTGTTGCCCTTTACTGAACCAATAAAGTTGTTGTGGCAGGAGATCCGCCGGACAGGCATCGGCGCATGCGCTACAGCGAATGCAGCCTTTCTCTTCCGGTGTTTCACCCATTTCACTGGCAGAGGGTGCCAGAAGACAGTTGGTTATCTTCACCACCGGGACATCCAGCCACGGCAGCGTAAAGCCCATCAGCGGCCCGCCCATAATTACCATCTGGTCGGCGGAAGGGCAGAAGCCCGCATCGTTGAGCAGATGACGAACCGGCGTGCCTAAACGCGCCCAGACGTTGCCCGGACGGCTGACGGCTTCACCGGTAAGCGTCACGACACGTTCGGTGATCGGCTCTCCGTCAATTACTGCCCGTTTAATTGCATAGGCGGTTCCGACGTTTTGCATCAATACGCCGATATCAGAGGAGCGTCCGCCGTGGGGAACCTGCTTGCCGGTCAGGATTTGTGTTAACTGCTTGGCCCCGCCGGACGGGTACTTGGTGGGGATCACGCGTAGGCTAATGTCGTGTGAATCAGCCAGCACCGCGCGCAGCATAGATATTGCCTGCGGTTTGTTATCTTCGATACCAAGGAGGATCTCGCGTGGCTGAAGAATGTGCGCCAGGATGCGGATACCTTCGACGACCTGAGCGGCACAGTCCTGCATCAGGCGGTCATCTGCCGTAATGTACGGCTCGCATTCGGCGGCGTTAATGATCAGGGTTTCAATTTTATCTCCACCGCCCTGCAGTTTAACGCCGGTGGGAAAACCCGCGCCACCCAGTCCGGCGACACCGTACTGATGAATACGCGCAATCAGTTCTTCCCGGTTGTGGGAGCGGTAGTCGGTCCAGCCATCTCGCTCAATCCAGCGGTCTTCGCCATCGGCGTCTATGATGACGCTCAGCTCAGCGAGTGCCGAAGGATGTGCGGTGGAATGCGGCGCAATAGCAACCACGGTGCCTGATGTTGGCGCATGGACTGGAAGCATTTTGCCACGCCCGCGGGTTAAGGCCTGACCACGCAGCACGGTGTCACCCACGTTTACGCACAGTTCACCCTCCGCACCAATATGTTGTTTCAGCGGAATAACGAAACGCGGCGCCAGCGGAACCTGTCGCAACGGCGTTCCGTTTGACTGGGTTTTCATTTCTGGTGGATGAATGCCGCCATCAAAGTCCCAGATTTTATTTTTTCTGAATGCAGAGAATAACTTAAACATGTTGTTCCACGGGAATGATGCGCACAGGGATGGTGTTTAAATCCCATTTCCAGCTATCGGGTGTCTCGGCTACCGGGCGTAATTCAATACATTGCGTCGGGCACGGGTCAACGCACAGGTTGCACCCGGTGCAGAGATCGCTCATTACCGTGTGCATGGAGCGGGTCGCGCCCACGATCGCATCGACCGGGCAGGCCTGAATACACTTAGTGCACCCAATACAGTTATTTTCATCAATGACCGCCAGCATTCGCACCGGCGTAACGTCTTGTTCATCGCCATCAATAGGTTGCGGGTCGACGTTCAGCAGAGCGGCAATTTTTAACATCACCGCTTCGCCACCGGGGGCGCAACGGTTAATTTTTTCACCCTGAGAGCCTATCGCTTCAGCGTAAGGATGACAGCCCGGATAGCCGCACTGTCCACACTGGCTTTGCGGGAGAATTTCATCAATTTTCTCCACGACCGGATCATCTTCAACGGCAAAACGTCGCGAGGCGTACCCCAAAATAGCGCCGAACGCCAGACCCAGTAGACTCACTGCGGCAACGGCAATCCAGATAGCATTCATTACAACTTCACCAAACCACTAAAGCCCATAAAGGCCAATGACATTAAACCAGCAGTAATCAGCGCAATCGCATTGCCGCGAAACGGCGCTGGGACATCCGCTACGGCGAGACGTTCGCGGATCGCAGCGAACAGTACCATCACCAGCGAGAAGCCGACGGCGGCGGAAAAACCGTATAGCGCCGACTGTAAAAAGTTATGGCCGAGGTTGATGTTCAGTAGCGCCACACCTAACACTGCGCAATTAGTGGTGATCAGCGGTAGGAAGATCCCCAGCAGGCGGTACAGCGCAGGGCTGGTTTTACGCACAACCATTTCGGTAAACTGCACGACGACGGCGATAACCAGAATAAAAGCCAGCGTGCGCAGATAGATGAGATTGAGCGGGATTAGGATCCAGGTATCAATCAGCCATGCGCAAATGGAGGCCAGCGTCATGACAAACGTCGTGGCAAGGCCCATACCCATTGCGGTTTCCAGTTTTTTGGAAACACCCATAAACGGGCAGAGGCCCAGAAACTTGACCAGTACAAAGTTATTGACCAGTACAGTTCCGACAAACAGCAGCAGGTAATCAGTCATTTTTCGGCCTGAAATAAAAAAGCCGCCTATTATCTGACAATCTACAACAGGCGACAACAGGTTAACTGTAGGGTTATTACGGGTTCACAAACGTCGATTTAACGCGCTGCGATCGTTTGAAGTAGGGCACCAACAGTGCTGCGGCTAGTAATGGGAACAGCAGTTGGCGCACGGCAAAAGCGTCTGGAACGGGTGAAAACGCAAACGCTTTAATCGCCAGCAACACGGAGATCAGCAGCCACAGAATGTAATGCTTAGGCACACAGGCTCGGCGTTTGAAAAACGCAATCGTCAGCCACAGTGTGTAATACCACATGGCGATCGCGGTAACAAAAGAGACGCCCCATAACAGCAAGTTTGCCGTACTTTGCTCACCCAGCGTTTTGAAGGTTTGCGGTGTAGCCAGCGCAGTGACATAAAGTAATAACGCCAGCGAAGCGCTCAACAACGCGACTAACAGCCAGGCCAGTGGCCCAAGTAGCCAGCCTCCGATACGTTGTGCCGGTGTGGTAGTCATCTCTTCTCCAGGTTTACGCGCGCAATCAATCATGCCATTCATTTTGGGGCAATTATTATAAAGCTTTTAACGTTGAGCGCTACTTTCTTCTTTATTGCACGTAATGCCAGACTGATTTAGGTACCTGACCAACATCAAACAGACGGCCTCCGGATATAAGCTCCGCACGGCGATGGTCTGCGGCACGGTACATATTGATGATGTCGCTATCGTCGGTGAGCGTGTAGTTTAGATGGTCGAACAGCTTTTCCAGACTTTCGAGTGAACTGATTTTGCGGAATTTTAATAAGTAATCCTGAACAGTCATAAATGCAGATCCATATTAATAAAATAATACCAACGGAGTAGAAAATATAAAAATAAACAACGTGCACAGGTAAAAGCGGATTTACGTGCAAATTTAAGAAGAGTGTTCATACCTGTGAAAAGCAGGCGCTATGCGCGTCTTTGGCAAGGGTAACGCGCTTAGCGATCGCTGGCAATATGCAGCGGAGCGGGATGCGGCATAATTCCCTTTTTTTGACAGAAAGCGATCTTTTCCTGGCAAGCCCTGCAACTACCAATGTTAATTGCCGGGCAATAAAAGGCTGCGGATGCTTATTTCTTCTGCACTGCGGCAACGGGCTCTGGCGGCTGGTAATTGTCAATATGATTGGCAACACCCAGCAGGATCACGGAGACGGCGAGAACAATCCAACCTGTTAATTCAATAAGACGATTCATTACTGATGACATTTGCTTTGATTTATCCATAAACACAGGCTGCAAATGTTACTAATCTCTCATTAATACAGCAAGATGATTGGGAACGATTTCTACCTCTTTTTCGCTGCAAGTTAAGCATAAGTGGCATATGTTTGACTTAAGTTAAAAAACAACCTTTGTAGCGCAAAGGTTATTAAACTATTGAGACGTTGCAAGGTATGGTGTGAAATAGGTCAGTCCTGAATTGAGAGGCAATAATATGAGTGACAACATCCGCGTTGGGCTAATTGGCTATGGTTATGCCAGCAAAACCTTCCATGCCCCACTGATTGTGGGCACGCCGGGCCTGGAACTGGCTGCGGTTTCCAGTAGTGATGAAGCAAAAGTGAAGGCAGACTGGCCTACGGTGGCGGTTGTTGCTGAGCCTAAGCATCTTTTTAACGATCCAAAGATCGACCTGATTGTGATCCCCACGCCTAACGACACGCACTTTCCGTTAGCGAAAGCTGCGCTGGAAGCGGGCAAACACGTGGTTGTTGATAAGCCTTTTACCGTGACACTGTCACAAGCTCGTGAGCTGGATGCGCTGGCGCGCAGCCTCGGGCGCGTGCTGTCTGTGTTCCATAACCGTCGCTGGGACAGTGATTTTCTGACGCTGAAAGCTCTGCTGGCGGATGGTGTTTTGGGAGAGGTGGCGTATTTCGAATCCCATTTCGATCGTTTCCGCCCGCAGGTTCGTGATCGTTGGCGTGAACAGGGCGGTCCGGGAAGCGGTATCTGGTACGATTTAGCACCGCATCTTTTGGATCAGGCGATTAACCTGTTTGGTTTGCCCGTCAGCCTGACAGTAGACCTTGCCCAGCTGCGCCCGGGCGCGCAGGCAACGGATTACTTCCATGCCATCCTGACGTATCCGCAGCGTCGAGTGATCTTGCATGGCACCATGCTCGCTGCCGCAGAATCGGCCCGCTATATTGTGCACGGATCGCGTGGCAGCTATGTGAAGTATGGTCTTGACCCGCAGGAAGAGCGCCTGAAAAATGGCGAACGACTGCCACAGGAAGACTGGGGTTATGATATGCGCGATGGCGTATTGACGCGAGTAGAAGGCGAAGAGCAGGTCGAAGAAACATGGCTTACTGTACCGGGCAACTATCCGGCGTACTATGCTGGCATTCGTGATGCGCTAAATGGTAACGGTGAAAACCCGGTACCGGCGAGACAGGCTATCCAAATTATGGAGCTGATTGAGCTGGGTCTCGAATCCGCGAAACATCGTTCGACGCTGTGCCTTGCCTGATTAGGTAAATGGCGCAAGGCGATACCTTCCTGGCATCGTATCCGGCCTACAATCAAAACCAACGTAGGCCGGATAAGCGTTAGCGCCATCCGGCACTTTACCTGTTACGCTGCGGCGACTTTCTCGCGCAAGGCTCGTTTTTCTTCGTTACTCAGGAATGCCATTTCCAGACCGTTGATTTGGGCCTGACGTATCTGTTCACGCGTTAACCCTGCCGCGGGTGCGGCAATGGTGTACTCGTGAATAATATCCACACCTTGAACAGCCGGGTCGTCCGTATTCAAACTGGCGATAACGCCATGCTCAAGGAACGTTTTCAGCGGATGGTTCGCTAGTGAGGCAACGGTGCTGGTCTGAATGTTTGATGTCAGGCAGGATTCGATGCCGATACGGTGCTCGGCGAGGTAATCCATCAACGCACGATCTTCAACGGCTTTAACGCCGTGACCAATACGCTCAGCGCCTAGCTCTTTAATGGCCTGCCAGATGCTTTCTGGTCCCGCGGCTTCGCCCGCATGAACGGTAATACGCCAGCCGGCGTCGCGAGCCTGGTTGAAATGGGACAGGAACAGGCTGCCCGGGAACCCCAGTTCGTCACCGGCAAGATCCAGTGCCGTAATATGGTCTCGGTGGGCTAACAGCGCATCCAGTTCCTGCAGGCAGGCGGCTTCGCCAAAAGTACGGCTCATAATGCCAATTAAGCGTGCTTCGACGCCAAAGGTCTTGCAACCCTCGCGTACACCTGCGATGACGGCTTCAACCACACCTGCAACCGGGAGCTGATGCGTCATCGCCATGTATCCTGGGGAAAAACGCAGTTCAACATAGTGCAAGCCGTTACGTGCGGCATCCTCAATATTTTCAAATGCCACGCGACGACACGCATCCAGCGAGGCCAGTACCTTCACGCCCCAGTCGAGCTTGGATAAAAAGCTCACTAAATCCGGCTCAGTTGATGTGACTTGCACATGAGGGATCAGCGTTTCCAACGTTTGTGCCGGAAGCGTTAAGTTGAACTGACGACCCAGATCCAGGATCGTTTGTGCACGGATGTTACCATCAAGGTGGCGATGGACGTCGGTCAGGGGGAGGGAAGTATCAATCATGGTCGCACTCGTGTATTTAGGTAAAGTGCAGGCCATTATACAACAGAAAAATGTTCCTCTAAAAACTTTAAAAAAAGCAGTGCAGAGTTCGGGGTTATGGGGAAGCAAGTATCGCCAAATTGTTGACCATGCTGTTAGCGCTCTAACAGAGTGGTGTTCCGACGGCCTGATCCTTGAGACCGTATCACGCTGCTTTTGCCTTGCGGTGGCAAGATGGGCGTAAAGTAAGCAATAACGCATTTCCTGCAGCATGTGTGTAATGAAGGGATTTTATTTTAAGATTATTTACCTCGTTTTTATATAATTACTGCCTGTCAGTGTTATTTTATTCAGATATTTATTGAGTAACATTGCTAGGGAAGGTGCGAACAAGTTCCTGATATGAGATCATCATATTCATCCGGAGCGCATCCCAGAGGGACATCATGAGC
>NZ_JAOWGW010000080.1:0-42605 GCF_030332945.1 Citrobacter sp. Cpo037 | reverse complement strand
AATCGGCCCAGATCCGCGAAATTTTAATCAGCGAGTCAGCTTGGGAAGAAATGACCTGCTTATTCGCACCTTCCCTAATAAAGCAGGGAGAAGCAGTGCCAATACTTTTCTTTTCATTATGTATTCCCTTTGCATGATAATTAAAATGAATATGTAGTACTATCCGAGTGACTACATTTGGATACTATCTATGAAGTTCATTTAATTTAAAATATAACATGTAACAAATGTATTTAAAATATTTCCAAATGTTTCTTAAGTGCCTTTTTATAACTTTGAATGTATGTGCATTACATTGTTATTTGCAAAATAAATCATTTTTAATCAATGCATTATGTATGTTGCATTATTTATTTTTGGAGTGCATTTTATTTGCCATGAGAATTTGTTTTTGTTATTCATATAATATATTTGTCGATATTGGGATTTTGGGTTTTATAAATTCATGAGGGTTTTGTTTTCGGTGTGATAATAAAAAATAATTATGTGATGGGGCAGGCAGTGGTTTGCAATGATAATTGTTGCTAAGGTGATTTTCTTTCTACAAAGGGAGATAGCATGGAACTGCACGACTGGCAGTCGCAATTTGAAGCCTGGTTAGCTGATAACCATTCCGGACAAGATGCTGCACATGACATCTTTCACTTTCGACGTGTGTGGATGACGGCGCAAAAGCTGGGTACAGATGCCCCCGTGGACTGGCTGGTGGTGCTGACCGCATGCTACTTCCACGATCTCGTCAGCCTGCTGAAGAACCATCCTGAGCGTCATCGTTCGTCGGTACTGGCAGCTCTGGAAACACGTCGCGTTTTGATGCGCGATTTTCCGGATTTTCCACGACAGCGGTTATCGGCAGTGTGTCATGCCATTGAGGCGCACAGTTTTAGCGCCAAAATCGCGCCAGAAACCCTTGAAGCCAAAATCGTGCAGGATGCTGACCGGCTTGAGGCGCTGGGTGCAATTGGTTTAGCGCGCGTATTTGCCGTTTCAGGGGCGTTGGGGGGTTCGCTGTTTGATGCGGAAGATCCGTTTGCCCGCAAGCGTAGTCTTGACGATAAACAGTATGCGCTCGATCACTTCCAGACCAAATTATTGACGTTGCCGTTGACGATGCAAACCGAACGAGGGCGGCATTTGGCACAACATAATGCGGATTTTTTACTGACGTATATGGCGAAGCTGAGTGCGGAGTTAAAAGGAGAATACGAAATGCTGGATCTTGACGCGATTCAACCCTTTAAAGCGCGCTAGTCGCCAGTACGGCTGAAACGTCAACCGTGCTAATTTATGTTAATCTGTCGGTTATCCATTTCTGCCGGTTAAATGTATGCAGGATAATTTTTCAGTAGCAGGCTCCATGAACCCGATGACAGATGAAAACGAGACCGACGTGCAGGTGATGTTGGCCAAGTTGCTTGAAATATATGACGTGAAAACGCTGGTTGCTCATCTGAATGGCGTTGGCGAGAACCGCTGGAGCCCGGCCATCTTTAAGCGAGTGGTTGCTAATGAAACATGGCATCGCCTCAGCGACCGCGAGCTCATTCATCTGAATACTTTGTTGCCGAAACCACCTGCGCATCATCCGCACTATGCCTTTCGCTTTATCGATCTTTTTGCTGGCATTGGCGGTATTCGTCGCGGCTTTGAAGCGATTGGCGGGCAGTGCGTGTTTACCAGTGAGTGGAACAAGCATGCTGTGCGCACCTATAAAGCGAACAACTACTGCGATCCGCTCCAACACCGCTTTAATGAAGATATTCGTGATATCACACTCAGCCATCATGACGGGGTGAGTGACCAGCAGGCGGCAGAACATATTCGCCAGCATGTTCCTGAACACGACGTGCTGTTGGCCGGATTCCCTTGCCAGCCATTTTCTCTGGCTGGTGTATCAAAGAAAAACGCGTTAGGGCGGGCCCATGGTTTCGCCTGTGATACGCAAGGCACGCTATTTTTTGACGTGGTGCGCATTATCGATGCGCGTCGGCCAGCCATATTTGTGCTCGAAAACGTCAAAAACCTGAAGAGTCACGATCAGGGCAAAACGTTTCGCATCATTATGCAAACGCTGGACGAGCTGGGTTATGACGTGGCGGATGCGGCGGATAACGGTCCGGACGATCCGAAAATTATCGATGGGCAACATTTTTTGCCTCAGCATCGCGAACGTATCGTGCTTGTCGGCTTCCGACGCGATCTAAATCTGAAATCAGACTTCACGCTGCGGGATATCGTCACGCGTTATCCGCCGCGGCGTACCACGCTGGCGGAACTGCTTGAGCCGACCGTCGATGCGAAATATGTGCTGACGCCGGTGCTGTGGAAATACCTCTATCGCTATGCGAAAAAGCATCAGGCGCGGGGCAATGGATTTGGCTATGGCATGGTGTATCCCGGTAACCCTGATAGCGTAACGCGCACATTATCTGCGCGTTATTATAAGGATGGGGCGGAGATCCTGATTGACCGTGGCTGGGATATGGCGCTGGGTGAAAAAGATTTTGACGATCCGCAGAATCAGCGCCACCGCCCACGCAGACTTACGCCCAGAGAGTGCGCGCGTCTGATGGGGTTTGAATCTCCGCAGGGCTATCAGTTCAGGATCCCCGTGTCGGATACCCAGGCTTATCGCCAGTTTGGTAATTCGGTGGTCGTTCCGGCATTTGCGGCGGTGGCCAGGCTGCTGGAGCCGAAAATCAGGCAGGCAGTTGCTATTCGCGAGAAAGAGAATCAGCGTGGCGGACGTTCACGATAAAGCAACACGCAGTAAAAATATGCGGGCGATAGCTACCCGCGATACCGCAATTGAAAAACGCCTTGCCAGCGTGCTGACAGAGCAGGGGGTAACTTTTCGCGTGCAGGATGGGACGTTACCCGGTCGCCCCGATTTTGTGGTGGATGATTATCATTGTGTGATTTTTACTCACGGCTGTTTCTGGCACCACCACGATTGCTATTTGTTTAAAGTCCCCGCGACACGAACGGAATTCTGGCTGGAAAAAATAGGCAAAAATGTCCAGCGCGATGCGCGGGATTGTGAAAAGTTGCAGGTTCTGGGCTGGCGCGTACTGATTGTCTGGGAGTGTGCCCTGCGTGGTCGCGAAAAGCTGGACGATGAAGCGTTATCTGAACGTGTCATCGAGTGGATCTGCGGCGGTGGTGACACCGCGCAGATCGACACTCTCGGTATTCATTTACTGTAACGTTTTTTCCGACGGGGTAGCAACGGCATCCGCTTTAACAGGGAACAGGTATTTCCCCAACGTCACCAGCACCACAGCAAACACGATCACGCCGAGTGCCAGCCATTCGATAGGAGCCAGTCTTTCTCCCCCCAGACCGGTACCTAACAGCACGGCAACAACCGGATTGACGTAGGCATAGCTGGTGGCTAGCGCCGGGCTGACATTGCGGATCAGGAACATATACGCATTAATGGCAATAATGGAACCAAACAGGGCCAGGTAAGCCACCGCCATAAAGCCTGAAAATGTTGGCATGGTGGTCAGTTTTTCCCCGGAGAGTAGCGATGCACACATCAGCACTATACCGGCGGCTAACATTTCAATGGCTCCGGCCATCATGCCAACGGGTAGGGTAATGCGTGAACCGTACACTGAGCCAAACGCCCAGCTTATCGAACCGATCAGGATTAAAATAGCGCCCCACGGATTGCCACTTAAATTGCCTCCGCTGTTTAGCATGATGATCCCTGCTAGCCCAATTGCTATCCCCAACCATTCCAGCTTGCGCGTTTTGATGCCAAAAAAGTGGCTAAAACACAGCGTAAATAGCGGGACGGTGGCGACCACCACGGCGGCAATACCAGAAGGGACATTTTGATGTTCTGCGACGGTGACCAGCCCATTACCCACAGCCAGCAGCAGGATACCAATTAGCGCGGCGTTCAGGATTAGGCGTAAGGGGGGCAGCTTATGCCCACGAATAAGTAAGAAACTTGTTAATAAAATTCCCGCGGAGAGAAAACGTACGGCTGCCATCATTAACGGCGGCCAGCTTTCAACGCCAATGCGAATAACGAAGTACGTGGAACCCCAAATGATGTACAGCGCGAATAGCGCACTGAAAAGCGGTAACAATTGCCTGAAACGCATAATCCCTCACGGTGGAAATAAAAAGGTGCAACATAGTAAACGTCAAAACTATCTTACTGGCGAGATTTATAATTACGTGTTGATGTTAAAAACTTGTTGACCAGAAAGGTCAGTTTCAGCATGGCGTGTTTTACTTCATACTTATGACTGCAAAAAAATAATATTGAGGGTGAAAATTTTGGCAGGAAGTAGCTTACTGACCTTACTCGATGATATCGCCACGCTGCTGGATGATATTTCAGTGATGGGAAAACTGGCCGCGAAAAAAACCGCGGGCGTGCTGGGGGATGATCTGTCGCTTAATGCGCAGCAGGTGTCGGGCGTGCGGGCTAACCGCGAACTCCCGGTAGTCTGGAGCGTGGCGAAAGGATCGTTTGTTAACAAAGTTATTCTGGTGCCGTTGGCGCTATTGATAAGCGCATTTATCCCCTGGGCGATCACCCCCTTATTAATGGTAGGCGGGGCATTTCTCTGTTTTGAAGGGGTGGAAAAGGTTCTGCATACCCTGGAGGCGCGTAAGCACAAAGAAAGCCCGGAAGAGCGTCAGCAGCGTCTGACTGCTCTGGCCGCACAGGATCCACTCACCTTTGAGAAGGATAAAATCAAAGGGGCAATACGTACCGACTTCATTTTGTCTGCCGAGATTGTCGCAATTACGCTGGGTATTGTAGCGGACGCACCCTTGCTGAATCAGGTGTTGGTGCTATCAGGTATCGCGTTAGTGGTGACCGTGGGCGTGTATGGCCTGGTTGGGATTATCGTTAAGCTTGATGACATCGGGTACTGGTTGGCAGAAAAGCGTAGCCTGCTTGCCCAGTCGCTGGGCAAAGGGTTGCTGGTGGTTGCCCCCTGGCTTATGAAAACACTTTCTGTGGTCGGCACACTGGCGATGTTTTTAGTGGGAGGCGGCATTGTGGTACACGGAATATCGCCGCTGCATCATGCGATTGAACGTTTTGCTCAGCAGCAAAGTACATTGATTTCGCTAATGCTTCCGACCCTGCTTAACCTGGTGCTCGGCTTTATCATCGGTGGGATTGTCGTTCTGCTGGTAAAAGCTGTCGCCAGAGTGCGCGGAGTTTCGCACTAATTGTTACAGGACTGATTACGCAAAACGCCTCTTTGTCATCTAAGGTGTAAAGGTTTCTCTTGATACAGGAGGCGGGTATGGTCTTTTCTGTCAGTGAGGAAGTCACCTCCAAAGAGGGTGGCCCACGTATGATCGTTACCGGGTATGCCAGCGGAATGGTGGAGTGTCGCTGGTACGACGGCTTTGGCGTTAAACGGGAAGCATTCCGTGAAGATGAACTGGTGGTGCCTGGCGAGCGAAGACAGCTCTCCCAGGATGCCTGAACATTAGGCTCGACCGTAACCTGGTGATCTCTCACCCATTAGTTATATTTATCATTCCGGTGAGAATTATTTACTTGTCAGGCAAAAAAATTGCAGATAAGGTTTGGTTCACATCAGATTTTCTGGTGTAACGAATTTACAAGTGCTTCTTGCATAAGCAAGCTTGATCCCGACCCGATAAGGGCCGGGATTTTTTTCGCCCTCAGTCAGCGATTGATCTCCGACACGCTAAAGTCATGGATATCAAGCTCGAACGCATCGGCCAGTTCATGCCATGTATGGTAATCACGCCCGTCAACGCTGACGCGCTCCGGGTCATCCTGGCTACGATGAATTTCACTCTCGCAGATTTCGTTGATTGCCTTTAGCAGCGCGTCGACATCGACGCTGACTTCACGTTTGGCCGTATCGCTGTACTCTTTCGCGGTTTTCATCCTCATACCTCTCAACCGTTAAGGATACCGGGGGAGCGTACCCAAACATCAGATACGCACAACTTAAGTATAGACCGTCGATAAAACCCGCAATCGCGCGTGCACAGCGCTGCCAGAAAAAGGAATTTGTTCTACACTGGCACAAAGCCACAGGAGGAAAACTATGAAGGTGAATGATCGGGTTACAGTCAAAACGGACGGCGGTCCTCGTCGACCGGGCGTGGTACTGGCAATCGAAGAATTTAGTGAAGGCACCATGTTCCTGGTTTCGTTGGAAGACTACCCGCTCGGTATCTGGTTCTTTAATGAATCAGGTCATCAGGATGGTATCTTTGTGGAAAAAGTGGAGTGACATGAGTTCCGCTGTTTGATTCTGACTGGTGGAGTCGCCACCAGTCAGAACGTCTTAGCGCATATTCACAAAGATACCATTGGTGACGTTATCCGTAAGCCTTACAACGTGATAGATAACTTGCTTATTATGCGTTTTAATCTTTCGTTTTATATTCCCCTTATGGGATGACACCGTCTTGGCTTTGATATTCATTTGATCTGATATCTGTATTGTTCCCTGACCCTCCATCCACATACGCAGCATGCTGGATTCGGTTCGACTTAATGATAATGTCGGCAGATTCACATCAATAGCAATATCTACTTCCTTTTTCAGAATATCGCCAAGTAGTTTATCCAGTGAGTCAGGTTTAATCGATTTAGAACTAATCAATAAATTTTTTCTGACGAGTAGATATTCATCAAAATGCACGTTGGCAATTGCCATAAACACAATAAATAATGTGCTGGGATGCTGATTAATGATTTGCTTTATTTGCTGGCTATTAGCAGGATCGTGGATAAAGCAGTCCTCATTAATAAACACCACAGCGGGTTGTTGAGAGACACAGGCGAGACTGAGTTCATCAACGTTGGAAATGTTGTTGATTTCCCTTTTTTTCACTCCCCGACTTACCAGATATCCGGTTAACCCTAGTCGGGTGTAACTGCATAAATCCATAATAATCGTTGACATGGCATACCCTCACTCAATGCGTAACGATAATTCCCCTTACCTGATTATTTCATCACAACTAAACGGAATAATGACGACCCAAGATGACGCTTTCGCTGTTTTTCAGGCGAATTTACTATCCCGTAAAGTTGCGTATAATTTGCCAGGAAACATCTTAAAGTAAAGTGAATGTTGCGTTATGTGAGTGAGACAAAAACAAATAAGCCGCGACAGAGATATCCTGGTGGATGTTGTCACTTTTTAAATTTAGGACAATCCTTAGTAAAACAGGATAAAAAATAAGGGTTATTATTTTCCAGGCATTTCGCTGATGATATCGGCCAGTAAATTAAAAATTTCACTGAATAATCGTTCGCAGAATGGCGCAATTAATGGCATTAATGCCGCCATTAGTGAAATACCTACGGTCAGAGTGAGAGGAAAGCCGATGACGAAAACCGACAGCTGTGGCGCCATGCGATTTAACAAACCAAGTGCGAGGTTCAGCGTGAGCAGCAGCGTCATTACCGGCAGGGCCAGCATTAGCCCATTGAGGAAAATCAGGCTGCCCGCCCGTGCCAGCGCGAGAAACGCATTGCTGTTCACCGGATTGCCGCCGATAGGCAGAGTATGAAAAGTATCTACCAGCAGCGATATCAGCCATAAATGGCCGTTAAAGGTCAGGAACAGCAGCATGGCGAGCATGTCGATCAGTCGAGCCAGTACCGGCATATTCAGACGGCTACCGGGATCGAAGAACGTCGCGAAGGAAAGGCCCATTTGCAGGCCAATTAATTCCCCGGCGGTACGTACTGCGGCAAACGCAAACTGCATGGTGAAGCCTAAAGCGATACCGATCAGGATTTGTTGCATTGCCTGCCAAAGCGCGCCAACAGAAAAGATGGGGACGTCAACGGCGGGAATCGATGGGGCGATAACGACGGTAATCATCAATCCCAGCCCCAGCTTTACCCGTTTAGGGATGGCTCGTTCACTGAGGATGGGGGCCGTTGAGATGAGCGCCAGTATGCGCAGCAAAGGCCAAAAGTATAAATTCAGCCAGTGGAGCCACTCAACGCTGGACACCTGCAACATAACGTTGTCTACCCTATGATATAGGGGATATTGCTGAACAGCGTACGCACGTAGTCGAGCAGCAGGTTAAGCATCCACGGGCCAGCAACAATGATGGCAATAAACACCGCGACAATTTTGGGGATGAAGGACAGCGTCATTTCGTTAATCTGGGTCGCCGCCTGCAGAATACTGATGATAAGACCTGTGACCAGAGCGACCAACAGCAAAGGCGCAGCAAGGGCCAGGGCGACTTTCATCGCCTCTGTGCCCATCATCATGACCGATTCAGGAGTCATTTCGCGCCTTTAACTGTAAAAGCTTTGTGCCAGCGAGCCGACAAGCAGCTGCCAACCGTCTACCAACACAAACAGCATCAGCTTGAACGGCAACGCGATTGTGGCGGGCGGTACCATCATCATCCCGAGCGCCATCAGCACGCTGGCAATCACCAGGTCGATAATCAGAAACGGAATAAAAATGGTAAAGCCTATCTGGAATGCTGTTTTCAACTCACTGGTGACATAAGCAGGCAGCAAAATTCGCATCGGCACGGCTTCTGGTCCCTGTAACGGACCGCTGTTTGCTAAGCGCGCGAAGAGTGCCAGATCGGCTTCACGGGTCTGGCGCAACATAAACTCACGCAGCGGCTGGGCGCCTTTCTCCATTGCTTCCTGCATGGAGATCTTCTCTTCGCTGAACGGTTGGTATGCGTCAACGTAGATTTTATCGATCACCGGCGACATGATGAAAAAGGTCAAAAAGAGCGCCAGGCCCAGGAGCACCTGGTTAGGCGGTGCAGAGGGGGTACCCAGCGCATTTCGCAGTAGACCGAAAACGATGATGATGCGGGTGAAGCTGGTCATCATCAGTAAAATTGCAGGCAGGAACGTCAGCGAGGTGATGAACACCAGCGTCTGCACGGGCAACGTCCAGTTTTGTCCGCCGCCCGGCAACGGCTGACTGACCAGACCCGGGAGTTGGGCGAGGGCAACGGGGCTGAAAAGCCACAAGCCTGCAAGCGTAAGGGATAACAAACGGCGCATCAGGATCTCCCAGGACGCTTCAGCAAACTCTTCATCATGGCCTGGAAATCCGCAGGGGAGGCCGTTTTTTCTTCTGCATCGGCAGGTGCCGGGGGCAGGGTGTGCAGGACGTTAATCTGCGAGGCTGTGACGCCAAGTACCAGACGGGCATCTTCGACCTCGACAATCACCAAGCGCTCACGTGGACCCAGTGAGGTGCTGGCCGTAACTTTCAACCCGCGCGTACCGGCACTTTTGGGGGCAAACCCTAGACGTTTAATGACCCAGGCCGCCGCCAGGATCAAGACGATGATCCCGAGCAGCGCGCCGCTTACCTGCACCAGCGGTGAGCCGGGAACGGCGGCGGGTTGAGAAACAGTAGCCTGGGTATTCATGATTAACGGCTCAGACGGCGCATACGTTCAGACGGGGTGATAATGTCAGTGATACGCACACCGTATTTATCTGCAACTACGACGACTTCGCCCTGCGCAATCAGATAACCGTTGATCAGAATATCCAGCGGTTCGCCTGCCAGACCATCCAGTGCGACAACCGAACCCTGCGTCAGACGCAGCAGCTCTTTGATGGTCATGCGGGTACGGCCCAGTTCGACGGTCAGCTTGACCGGAATGTCCATGATCAGGTCGATGTCCTGCAAAGCACCGCTGACGTCGCCGCCACCTAACTGCTGGAATACCGCATCGGCCGCACTTTTGGTGGGCGTGGTTTTTTGCTCGTTTAACGCGTCAGCCCACAGATCGTCCAATGCGCCAGTGTTCTCATCGGACGGATTATTCATATCACTCATTTGGGCTGTTCCTCATTCAGCGAATTCAAAATCGGGTTTATCAGATGTTCTACGCGTAACGCATACTGACCGTTTACGGTGCCATACTGGCTGGTCAGCACAGGCACGCCGTCCACATGAGCAATAATGCGGTCGGGTTTTTCAATTGGCAGTACATCGCCGGGTTTCAGTTTTAAAATCTGGGATAGCCGCAGCGGAATGTAGGCAAAGTTTGCCACCAGCTCCAGCTCAGAATGCTGAACCTGACGCACCAGATTATTGCGCCAGTTCTGATCTTCATTACGTGAGTTTTCCAGCGGCGGATTCACCAACAGCTCACGCAACGGTTCAATCATGCTGAATGGCAGACAGATGTTAAATTCACCGGTCAGGTTGCCAATTTCAACGTGGAACGGGGTATTCACCACGATGTCGTTCGGAGAGGTAGTGATATTGGTAAATTTCACCTGCATCTCAGAACGGACGTATTCCACTTCCAGCGGGTTGATGGCCTTCCACGCGTCGCTGTAGCTTTCCAGCGCCAACTTCAACATGCGGTTGATAACGCGCTGTTCCGTGTGCGTAAATTCGCGACCTTCGACTTTCGTCGGGAAACGACCGTCACCGCCAAACAGGTTGTCTACGGCGATAAATACCAGACTCGGTGAGAACACCACCAGACCCGTACCGCGCAGCGGCTTCAGGTGGATTAAGTTCAGGTTGGTCGGAACCGGTAAGTTGCGCGCAAATTCATGGTATGGCTGGATACGGATCGCACCCACGGTAATATCCGGGCTACGGCGCAACAGGTTAAATAACCCCATACGGAACTGGCGCGCAAAGCGTTCGTTAATGATCTCCAGCGCCTGTAAACGCTCACGTACCACGCGACGCTGAGTGTTGGGATCATAAGGACGAATATCGCTTTCTTTTGCGATACCTGAAATGGGTTCGTCTTTGGTTTCGCTATCGCCGTTGAGCAATGCGTCGATTTCAGCCTGAGAAAGAATACTGTCGCCCATGTCTTTACCGCAGAATAAAAGCTGTATAAAGAACGTCGGTGACAACCTGTTTCGGCTGCCCAACAACGAGCGGAGTCGCCAGCGTCTCTTTGATGGCGGTAATCAGCTGTTGCTTACCTTCCTCGGTGGCGAGTGTGGCTGCATTCTGACGAGAGAACAGCAGTAGCAAGCGGCTGCGCACTTCCGGCAGATATTCGTTAAGACGTGAACGTGTCGCCTCATCTTTCATGCGCAGCGTGATACCGATATACAGCACACGATCTGCATCACCCAGATTGACGGTAAAGGTATCCAACGCAAAGAATACCGGGGCTGGCGGTGGAGGCGGTTCCGCTTTGACGCTGGCGGACGGCTGCTGCTGCATGCGCCAGTAGCTATAACCCGCAGTTGCGCAGGCGGCGAGGGTAATTAATACCAGCAGAGGGATCCAAATAGCGCGTTTACTTTTTTTGTTAATCGCGGAGTCAGTCATCAGATACGGGCTTCCTGTTTCGGTACAGCTTATGGGCTGATTATCCCGTGTCCTGTCCACGACAAAGCGTGGAAAAGACGCGGATAATCATGCTACCTCTGGCGTTAGGCGAAGATGTCTACTGCGCCATCGCCGCGGGCAGCGGCTTGCAGCGAGGCTGGGGTTGCCAGTATTGCGTCATCTTCAGCGGCAAAAATGTCTTGTCCTTGAGCGCGACCAGCCTGCTGTTGCTGCCCGGAAGACTGCTGATGGCCAGCGAAGCTGTCACTGCTGATGTTGCTTTGCCCCAGTTGAATGCCGCTTTCAGCCAACTGCGTACGCAGCATCGGTAATGCGGCTTCCAGTGCGGCGCGCACGTGACTGTGCGGTGAAACCATTTGTAACTGTGCGAGGTTGTCGTCCAGTTTGAGGGAAATATGTACCTGACCCAGGTCCTGCGGATGCAGACGCAGCTCTGCGCTTTGCTGGCCCTGGCGCGTGAACAATGTGACGTGCTGGCTCAGCGATTGCTGCCATTCATGGCTACCTAACGGAGCGCTTAACACCGGCGCGGCCGTCGGTAACGGTTGTGCGTGTGTTTGTGGACCACTTAGCGGGGCCGCAGTCATGCCAATGCTCGTCGGTGACGGGGTGCTGTCGATTTCAGCTCTGGCGTTCGCCGCCGCCGTCAGCGGGGTTAGTGCTGGATTGTTTGCCTGATTAGCACCACCGCCAGCAATTGTGATATCCGCTTTGCCTTTTTTGGCATCACCCGGCAGCAATTCGTCTGCGTTATCAGTCGTCGCGCCGTGTGCAGCGCCACGTGACAACGCCGAAAGCGTGGCATCAACAGGGGCTGGTGCGCTGTCGACGGCAGGCGTAGCCAGCGGTTGTCCTGGCAGCATGGCGAACAACGCGCTCAGGTTGGCGAGATCGTCATCACTCAGCGTAGTGTTTTTTTCGTCCTGCTGAGCGACTTTGCCCAGCGTCGTCAGAGCATTAGCTTTCAGTGAAGGCGTGAGGGCGGACAACAGTTGCTGAGCGTCCGTCATGTCGGTAAGAGAAGCCTCGGTTTGCAGCTCTTGTTGCGCCAGCAGATCGGTTAATTTGACCGACTGTGTGGCATCGCCATTTTTTTGCAGTAACCCTTTTTGCAGCTTACTGCTGGCCGCCTGTAAGTCGGCAAGCGACAGCGGAGCGTCTTTACCCTGCGCGTCGCCCGCACCTAATGCGCCAGCCAGCAGCGCTAAAAAATCCTCGGGTGAATCTACCGCTTTGCCTGACTGAAGACCTGCGGCTACGTCGGTGTCGGTGGTAATCAGTTGGGGTAAAGTAATCATTCGGGTTTCCTCATAGCTGCGCGCTGAGCAAATTCATCCATTTTTTTCTGATCCAGACGGTTTTCGGCCAGTAACGCCGCCGAGGTTTGTCTGTCCTGCAACGTCTGCCACGCCTGTAATCGTTGTTTTTTGTCGCGCCAACTGTTCAAAGCCATGTCCACTTTTTGCGTCCACTGATTGAGCTGTTGGCGGTGTTGCTCAATCGCTTTTTCCAGCGTCTGAATAAATTGCTGGTAGTTAATCCAGCGATTGCTGGTAATACCCTGGCCCATATCGGTATTCAGATTGTTGCGATACTCATGCTGATAATCGATCAGCATTTTTAACTGTTCTTCCGCCTGCTGACAGCCACGACGCATCTCTCCTAATAAGACAGCGGCGTCATCTACCTCTTTTTCAGCCAGGTCTTTCAGTGTTGCTAACGCACCATGTTGTGCCATGACCTATGCTCTCCTGCTTAATCACACACCAGGGAAAATCAGTTCTAAAGCTTGTAGAGAATCTTCCCAGTCAGCCCGTTCAAAAATGCCTTGCTGTAAGAACGCTTCCAGCTGTGGCCATAAGGCGATGGCTTTATCCAGCATTGGATCGCTGCCTTTGGCATACGCCCCCACGCTGACCAGATCGCGGTTACGCTGGAAGCTGGACAGCAGCTGTTTAAAGTTACGTACCCGTGCATAGTGTTTTTCACTAATGAGCGCGGTCATGGCGCGGCTGATCGAGGCTTCAATATCGATGGCCGGATAGTGACCCGCTTCGGCTAAATGACGAGACAGCACGATGTGCCCGTCCAGTATCGCGCGCGCGGAATCGGCAATCGGGTCCTGCTGGTCGTCACCCTCGGTCAGTACTGTATAAAACGCGGTAACTGAACCGCCGCCGTGGATACCGTTCCCGGCCCGTTCAACCAGCGCCGGTAATTTGGCGAATACTGACGGCGGATAACCTTTGGTTGCCGGCGGCTCGCCGATTGCCAGGGCTATCTCACGTTGCGCCATCGCATAGCGGGTGAGGGAATCCATAATCAGCAATACGTGCTGTCCACGATCGCGGAAATCTTCGGCGATGCGCGTGGCGTAGGCCGCGCCTTGCATACGTAACAGCGGCGAGACATCCGCCGGAGCGGCAATCACTACCGAGCGTGCACGACCGTCAGCGCCGAGAATATTTTCAATAAAATCTTTAACTTCGCGGCCACGCTCGCCAATCAGGCCCACGACGATGACGTCGGCCTGGGTATAGCGCGCCATCATGCCGAGCAGGACGCTTTTACCGACGCCGGAGCCTGCGAAAAGTCCCATACGCTGGCCGCGACCTACGGTTAACAACGCGTTGATGGGGCGTACGCCGGTATCCAGGACGTGTTCTATTGCGGTACGTTGCAGCGGGTTAAACGGCGGCGTAATCAGCGCGCCGGTTTCGGTGGTATCCGGGGCGGGCAGTCCGTCGAGCGGTTTGCCGCTACCGTCCAGCACTCGACCCAGCAGAGCAGGGCCAAGCGGTAATTGCTTCCCGCTTTGCAGACCTTCTCCGGCAATGTTCTTCGCGTATACGCGTGCGCCGGGCAGAACGCCTTCGACCTCTTCGAGCGGCATCAGAAACAGACGTTGACCGTTAAAACCCACGACTTCACTTTCGACTTCCTGGGTTTCGTTGCCGTCCTGGCGTTCAATGACGCAGGTGGCACCCAACGGCAGCTGTAACCCCGTGGCTTCCAGCACCAGCCCGGTGGCGCGGGTCAGGCGACCGTAACGACGCACCGCAGGCAGCAGCGACATTTTCTCTTCGAAGTTGTCCAGCGTATTGAGCCAGCGAGTCAGGCGAGTGGTCATTACACGACTCCCGGCGCTGCCAGACGGCAGAGTTCTTGCCAGCGAGTGGCGACGCTGGCATCCAGATCGCCTTCGTCTGCTGAGACTTTACAACCGCCGTGATGCAGCGTGGGATCGCCGCGCAGCCGCCAGCCGTGCAGGCTGAGAGTGGCACCGAGCATCTCCTCAACACGCTGGAGATCGTCCGGATGGACGCGCAGCTGCGGTTTACCGCTAAACAGCGGTTCCTGTTGCAATAACTGTTGAATCTGCTTAATCAGCGCAGCGTTATCCACGATAGGCGTCTGACCAATCACCTGACGCGCAGCTTCCAGCGCCATTTGCATCAGGCGCGAGGCAATGACGCTGTCCAGTGCGTCCAGCGTATTCTGAAACTCGCTCACCAACTGCTGCATGCGGGCATGGATCGGCGCATGCTGCGCGCGCGCCTGGTTCTGGCCTTGCTCCAGCCCCTGGCTCAGACCTTCCTGATAGCCTTGTTCATGACCCTTTTGTCGACCTTCCGCCAGCCCCGCGTTATACCCTTGCTCATGGGCCTGCATTTGCAGCTGTGCGAGCTGTTGTTCAAGCTGTTGCTCTGCTGAAAGCTCGGGTTCTTCCGTCTCTTCGGACAGCGGCGTTTCGCTGTGGTCAGCCAGCACGAACTCTGCCATTGGTGGGGCGAGATCGTCCGGAGTCCAGACTTTCCACGGCAGTTCGTTAGACATAGGTATCCTCGCCGCTGCCGATCACCATCTCGCCGGTTTCCGCCAGACGACGCACAATAAGCAGAATCGCTTTCTGTTCGTTTTCCACCTGCGACAAGCGCACCGGACCGCGGTTGGCAAGGTCGTCGCGCAGAATATCGGCAGCACGTTGCGACATGTTGCGCAGGAACTTCTCGCGTAGTGGCTGTTCGGCACCTTTCAGCGCAATCAGCAGCGATTCGGAATCCACTTCCTGCAGCAGACGCTGGATACTGCGATCGTCGACTTCCACCAGGTTTTCGAACAGGAACATCTCGTCGATAATTTTCTGCGCCAGTTCGCCGTCGAATTCGCGTACGGCGGTAATAACCGCTTCTTCCTGCTGGGTTTTCATCAGGTTGATAATTTCTGCCGCCGTTCTCACGCCGCCCATTTTGCTGCGCTTGAGGTTCTGTCCATCGAGCAGACCGTTCAGTACCTCGGTCAGTTCTGCCAGCGCGGCAGGCTGCACGCCGCCGAAGGTGGCGATACGCAGCATCACGTCGTGACGTAAACGCTCGTCGAACAGCGCCAGAATATCGGCGGCCTGGCCCCGTTTGAGGTGTACCAGAATGGTGGCGATAATCTGCGGATGCTCGTCGCGGATAAGGTCGGCGGCGCTTTGCGGCTCCATAAAGTTGAGCGTTTCAATGCCGCTGGTGGTATCGCGGGTTTCCAGAATATCTTCCAGCAGGCTGGAGGCGCGTTCCTCGCCCAGCGCTTTCACCAGCACGGAGCGCAGATATTCGTTGGCGTTGATATTCAGCGCGGCAAACTGTTCTGCTTCTTGCTCAAACTCGGCCAGCACTTCCGTCAACTGTTTGTTGGAGATCTGGCGTACGTTCGCCATCGCTGTACTCAGCGCCTGAACCTCGCGCGTGGAAAGGTGTTTAAACACCTCTGCCGCGCGATCTTCGCCAATGGTCATCAGCAGGATGACGCTTTTATCGGTACCGGTAAGGGCATTACTCATGATCGTTACTCATCCACTGGCGAATGACCAGCGCCACGACGCGCGGATCGTTATCTGACATTTCACGAATACGCTGGCTCATCACTTCTGCACCCAGACGCTGATTCGTACGACGCTGCTGGGTCTGTTCGTCTTTGCTGAGGCGAACTTCTACCGCTTCTTCGGTTTCCTGACGGATACGCGTTTGTTCTTGTACCGCTTTTGCTTCTTCGCTGCGGCGAACTAACTGCGGGCGAACAGCTTTGCGCCACAGGATCCAGGCAACTAGCAGAACCAGCAACCAACGGCCTGCGGTCATCAACTGATCAATAAAGAACGGCTGTTTCCAGAACGGCAGCTCGCCAATGGAATCGTCGGTCGCCGTGAACGGAGAGTTCACCACGTTCAGGGTATCGCCACGTTTGTCGGAGAAGCCCATCGCTTCGCGGGTCAGGTCCTCAATCTGTTTCATCTGATCGGCGGTTAACGGCAGCGGTTTGCCGTCCGGCAACGTTTTATAGTTGACCACCACTGCAACCGAGAGACGCTGCACATCGCCGACGTTCATTTTGGTGTGGCGAATGGTACGGTCGACTTCATAGTTGCTGGTTTCATTGCGCTGCGTACTGCGTGGACCGGCATTATTGTTGTTATTTGCCGTCTGCGTGGTTTGCGCATTTTGCTGATTAGCCGGAGGGTTGGCGATTGGCGCGGTATTCGCCGGTGCTGGCTGATTGGACAACGCGCCCGGTACGCCGCCTGGCGCTCCGCTTCCGATCTGCTCGCTGACGTTTAACTGGCGTGAACGTAGGACGGCCTGGGAATCATCACCGTTTGGACGGTACTGTTCTTCGGTTTGCTCTTTATTAGCAAAATCCAGCTGCGCGGTGACCTGCGCATGTACGTTACCGTTGCCGACAATCGGCGACAGGATCGATTCGATACGACGTTGAACGCGGCCTTCGACATCGCTGGCGTATTTCAACTGCGCATCGTTAAGATCGCGGCTGCTGGTGTTCGACTGAGTTAACAGATGACCTGCCTGGTCGACCAGCGTAACGTTGCCCGGCGGTAACCCTGCGACAGCGCTGGAAACCAGATGTGTAACTGCACTGATCTGACCTTCATCCAGTGCGCGACCCGGTTCAAGATTCACGGTCACGGAGGCCGAAGGCGCTTTTTGCTCACGCACAAACAGCGACGGTTTCGGCATTGCCAGATGCACGCGGGCGCGTTTTACCGGTCCAAGCGTTTCAATGGTACGGGCTAATTCACCTTCCAGCGCACGCTGGTAGTTGACCTGCTCGCTAAACTGGCTGATACCAAACTTTTCCTGATCCAGCAGTTCAAAACCAACGGCGCCGCCTTTCGGCAGGCCTTGCTGCGCCAGACGTAAACGTAGTTCGTGGACTTTATCGGCAGGAACTTCTATAGCACCGCTTCCCTCAGTAAAACGATAGGGAACGTTCATCTGCGTCAGTTGGGTGACAATCGCGCCACCATCCTGATCGGAAAGATTGCTGAACAGCGTGCGATAGTCAGGCGCTTTCGCCCACAGGACCATCGCCACGATGATAGCGACGGCAGCGGCTCCCGCCACAATCAAAGGAATTCTGGGATTCGCGCGCAGGCGGTTTAACCACTCGAGAGGTTTAAGCTGGGTTGCAGTCGATGCTGTCGCACTCATCTCGCACCTCGTGGCTTATCGTGGACGGCGTTTTTTGCAAAGTGGAACAAGACTCACTCCCGGGTCAGCAAACTCGAAAAATTGACGGTCTCATTATTTGCGGTTTCGAATTTTTCTATGGGTTAAAAACCGTGGTTTTTTATCGTTATTTAACGCCTTTATCTTATTGACTAACTGGTAATCTCAGCTACGTAAAAAATCATCCAGGGGATCAGAATGTCGGCAATACAGGGGATTGAAGGGGTCATCAGCCAGTTACAGGCCACGGCGATGTCAGCAAAAACGCAGGATATGCAGCCACAACCGACCGTGAGTTTTGCCGGGCAACTGCATGCGGCGTTAGACAGGATCAGCGATGTGCAAACCGCGTCCCGTACGCAGGCTGAGAAATTTACCCTGGGTGAGCCGGGTATTGCGTTAAATGATGTGATGACCGATATGCAAAAAGCGTCGGTATCGATGCAGATGGGTATTCAGGTGCGTAATAAACTGGTGTCGGCCTATCAGGAAGTGATGTCGATGCAGGTGTAGGGACAACGCGCCGAGAATGTTTGCCGGATAAGCGCAGTGCCATCCGGCAACCAGTTACTTCTGAATCAAATAGCGGATCGTTGGACCATCCTGCTGAATATCCAGCACCGTATAACCGTGATTACGCGCATCCAGTGGAATATTGTTGATTGACTGCGGGCAATCGCTCACTACTTCCAGAATTTCACCTTTCTTCAATTGCGGCATCGCTTCCAGCGTGGCTACAGCCGGATATGGACACGGTTCGCCGACCATATCGAGGCGATAATCAGGCACGATATTTTTCATACAGACTCCTTGGCAGGCGTCAGCCCTGCGCGACGGAAGAAACGTTTTTCCCAGCCGATAATCAGCATCAGCGCGGCAAACAACAGCAGATAGGTCACCAGCAGACCGCCGAGCGGACCGAAGGTGTTGAGCAGATTCACTTTGTCCCAGTTGGTGGCGAGCGTGGGAGCAAAATCATCCCAGTAGTAGGCCAGGATGGTCGAGCCAATAACGTTGCCCAGACCAACCCACCAGTAATGCACCTGGCCTTCAACGGCGCGGTACATCCAGCCGGTTTCACATCCGCCCGCTAAAACGATGCCAAAGCCGAACAGCAAACCGCCGATCACCGCATTTGGACCCGCCCACATGATTTTAGGCTCGACGCCCAGTTGCACGTAGCTAAAGATACCGATGGCGCTGACCGCCATCCCGAAGATGATCGCTTTTGCCATATGGGTGCGACCGGAAATCCACAGGTCGCGGAAGGCGGAGGTGAAGCAGATTTGCGCCCGTTCAATCAGCAGACCAAACCCGACGCCGAACAGCATCGCCAGACCGAGCCTGGGTTTATCCATCGCGGTGAGTAGCGCCCAGCCGATCATGCCGATAAACACCAGCATGCCCAGGCGGAAACGGCGACGGGCCTGATCCGGCTTTTGCGTTAACGGCGAAGCGGCGGAGACTTTCTGCATTTTGACCGGAATACGAAATATTGGCAGCAGGGTAAAGCGTGCACCAAACCAGGAGCCAATGGCCGTGGCCAGCGCAAAAAACCAGGCGTGTAGTGAGAACTGCGGAATGCCGGTGAAGAATGCGGCCAGGTTACAGCCCATTGCCAGCCGTGCGCCGAATCCGGCGATTGCCCCGCCGACTATCGCCTGCATAATGCGCACCCGACTGCGCGGCATGCGTAACTTGACGTTGTTGGCCCACAGTGCGGCAGCAAAACAGCCGCCGAACATACCGAGGATCATCATGCCGTCGATGCGGGTCAGGGGCGAGCCTTCGAGATGGATCAGCTTGTAGTATCCCCACTCTTCGGCGTGCACACCAAACAGTTGCAGGATTTGACCACCCCAGCGGGTGAATTCACCGGTAACGGCCCAGAAGGTTCCCGTAATGCCGAAATAGTAAGTGGAGAGAATACCCGCTGCGATGACCGCAGGGGCGGGGGACCAAAATTTAATCAACCAGGCCTGTTTGAAGTGTTGCCATGACATGCGTTGTGCCTCTGAACTCAGAAGGTATGTAACAAGAAGTGTGGATACTACACCGTTCAGAATTTTTGACTATGAGTAATAAGAGGTAACACCGTCTGGATCAATCTTTCTCAACGCTGCCGAAAGGCTGGCGACATCAGGCCTTTAATGCCACAATCCCATTTTCTTCGCATGCAGGATGAATGATGAAAAAATTAGCAATCGTTGGTGTATTTCTGGCGCTTACCGGATGCGCCGAAGTAGAAAATTATAACGACGTGGTGAAAACGCCAGCGCCAGCCGGTCTGGAAGGATACTGGCAGTCAAAAGGTCCGCAACGCAGTCTGGTCAGCCCGGAAGCGATTGCCAGCCTGGTGATAACGAAAGAGGGCGATACGCTGGATTGTCGCCAGTGGCAGCGGGTGATCGCGCTGCCGGGGAAACTGACGATGCTCTCTGGCGATCTCACCAACGTGACGGTTAAACGCGAGCTGTACGAGATTGAGCGAGAAGGCAATACGCTGGAATATGACGGTATGACGCTGCAACGGGTGGATCGCCCGACGCAAGAATGTGCTGACGCGTTAAAGAAAACGCCGCTGGCCACGCCACTGCCATAAGCCGTACGCCCCGGTAACCATCGGTCACCGGGGTTGAGCTTTACAACACGTCTTCAATCACCCACACGCTGACGCTCCCGCCGTTACAGAAAAACGTCGCTTCACCGTTTTCATCGGTGACCACGCTTTCTTCACGATTTCCCAGATAGTCCCGCCAGGTTTTATTGCCATAATTGGCGCCGAGATTGATGGTCTTTTCCCCGTCATCGCCGTTAGACAATACCACCACACATCCGGGATCCTCATCCGTACCGCTGCGGCTAAAAGCGATACAGTTAGGATGATCGAAAAAGAGCGTTTGTACCCCATGCGCGAAGCGCTGGCGTGCGAGGATCAGTTCATCAAGTTGTTCAATGATCAGCATGTCAATAGGATAGGTTTCGCCATCGCCACCGGTGTCTTCGTAATGCGCTCCGTAGAGGTCAGGGTAAAACACCGACGGTACGCCGTTTTCGCGTAACAGGATCAGCGCATAGGCCAGCGGCTTAAACCATGCCTCGACCGGGGCTTCCAGCGCCTGTAACGGCTGGGTGTCATGGTTCGCAACCAGCGTCACCGCATGAAAGGGATCGGCCTCCACCAGCGTATCGGTGAAAATCTGGCTCATGTCATAATCGCGCCCCTGGCGGGACGCTTCGTGAAACTTCATTTGCAAAGGGGCATCAAACAGCATGGTTTTCCCCTCGACCTGGTTAATATAGGTTTGCAGTTTATCGACCTCATGGGACCAGTATTCCGCCACGATAAACAGCGGCTTCGGGGCGACTTCCTGGACGTGCTCGATCCACTCTTTGTAAAACCATGCCGGAATATGTTTCACCGCATCTAAACGAAAGCCGTCACACTGGGTTTGCTCCATTACCCAACGCGCCCAGTATTTGAGCTCCTCAGTCACCGCGTGATTGCGAAAATCAATGTTTTCTCCCATCAGATAATCAAAATTACCCAACTCATCATCAACCTGATCGTTCCAGCCTTCGCCCGTGTAATCGTTAACGATTTTGAAAATGCCGTCTTCGGTAGGATTCTCGATATGGTCAATGCCGCTGAAGCATTTAAAGTCCCAAATGAATTGCGAGTACTGGCCAGCGCGGGCAGGGAAGGTATAGCGCGTCCAGCCCTCGCACTCGACAATCTCATCGTCTATTTGCGTACGATCCTCGGCGTTAACGCGCTGGACGCGGATCTTTTCTTTCTCATCAGCGCCCATTTTGTGGTTAACCACCACGTCGAGCAGTACGGCAATATCATTGTGTTTCAGCGCGTCAATCGCCGCCAGCAGCTGGTTTTTATCGCCGTATTTGGTGGCGACGGTTCCCTTTTGGTCGAATTCGCCTAAATCAAACAGATCGTAGGAGTCATAGCCAACGGAGTACCCGCCGGACGCACCTTTATAGGCGGGAGGCAGCCATACCATATTGATGCCGATATTGTTTAGTCCGTCCGCGCGTGCGGCGAGTTCTGGCCAGAGCTGGCCGCCATCAGGGTAATACCAGTGGAAGTACTGCAATAAGGTGGGATTTTTCATCTTCCGTGCTCCAGAAGCCGTTTGGCCGACCTCTGGAGTATGGAAGATTATTCAGACGTAACGGGAAATTATTGTGGGGCAGTTGGGGCATCCGGAACCAGCAACATACCGGAAAGCCGACCGTAGGCGTTATTTAGCGTCTTCTGGCGGGTTGACTGACCGATCAGCGTGCTGAGTTCATCCAGACGCTGCTGCAATAATGCTTTGAGCAACTGTTCGTTATCCAGCGTCTGTTTAATATACCCGGCAATCAAATCCTGAACGCTTCGCGTAATGCCAGATGGAGTTTGTTCTTCCATGACCACTTCAATACTTTGCAGATAGGTAACTTCCTGTTCCAGTAAAAGGTCCCATTCACCTCGCTGCGCCAGTTCCAGCAGCGAGTGACTGAGTAGCGCGATGCGCTGCCAACGGTTGATAAACTCCACGGCTGAGGTCATTAACGAGACTCCTGGGACGACGCTTTCGGTGAGATCTGTTTCCAGGCATCTGCAATGTTGCCGAGTAACTCTTCGACTTCTTCAATGGCCTGACAATCATTACGCAAGTTAGCTTGCAGTAAACGGCGGATCATATAGTCATACAGCGAGGACAGGTTGGTGGCAATTTCACCGCCATTCTCCTGATCCAGGCCTGCTTTCAGACCATTGTCGATAATGTTAATGGCTTTGCTTATAGCCTCGCCTTTGGCGACGATATCACCCTGCTGCATAAACAGGCGAGCGCGCACCAGGGCGCTGTTCGCGCCATCAAACAACATTTCAATCAGCTGATGTGGGCTGGCGCTCATTACGCCACTCTCTATGCTGACCTGTGCATAGGCTTTGGTACCGCTCGCGGTATACATACTTACCTCGTGTTATCAGGAATTACTCATCGCTGTAAATTGCTGGCCCAGATAGTTACTGGTGCTATTCAGCTTACTCATCATGCTATCAAGCTGGGTAAACTGTGCTTTGTAGCGCGCGACGGTATCGTCGATGCTGTTGCTGACGGCCAGATACTGTTTGGTCAGTTTTTTCAGCGTGGCGTTAATATTGTCCTGGGCAACGTCAATAATGCCGTCGTCGGCCAGGTAACCTTTTACTTCGGTAGCGATTTTGGTGGTAATACCGGTTTCTTTACCATCACCAACCAGCAATTGACGAGTCGCTGCGGTGTTATCTTTCAGCGCTTTTTCCAGCTTAGTGTCGTCAATTTTCAGCTTGCCTGAGGTACCGTCGGTAGTAATACCGATTTCACCCAACGTTTTGAATGTACCGTCGCTGGCACCATTGGAAAACTGGGCACGTATCCCTGTCTGAATAGTGCGTACAGCGCTGTCGCCGAGTAATGCACCATTATTCGTATCCTGGGTTTCGGCACCTGGATCAACTTCAGTGTATTTGGTCAGCGTTGAGAACGTATCCAGCAGCGAGTTATAGGCATCAACCCAACCTTTGATCGCTTCTGTTGCTTTATCATTGCTCTTAGTGACAGTGATCCGCGCGTCGGTCACTTCTTTAGTCAGATTCAGCGTCACACCCTGCGGGGCATCGGTAATGGTGTTGCTTGGGCGTTCAATATCAATACCGTTAACTTTCAACAGCGCATTTTTGGCTTCCACTAGCTGTTTCATATTTCCGCTGCCGGCGGTGCTGTCGTATGCCAGTAAGTCATTAAGCTTATTGTCACCGCTGACGGAAATGGTCATCTTATTATCGACACCGCTATCGGCCGTTAATACCAGCTGATAATCATTTTCTTTAACTTTAACGATACTGGCGGAAATACCGCTGTCGGCGTCGTTAATGGCATCACGGATCCCTTCCAACGACGTTTGGTCTTTGCTGAGTTTAATTTCCAGAGGTTCTTTGCGGCCTTTTTGCTCAATTGTGATCGTGCGACTCTCGAAAGATGTGTCCCCTAATGCGTTTTTCGTCGAGCTGATATCGCTTTTGGTACTTAATGATTGCGCCTGTGCCAGTTGTGTAACGCTAACGGTATAGATCCCGGGGGCTGCGCCGGCAGAGGTCGATACCTTAAGGTCTTCTGTACTGCTGGTTACTGTGGTGCTTTTAAACAGATCGGCACTGTTCAGCGCTGTGTTTGCTGTCTGAAATTTTTCTAACGCGCTTTTTAGCGTGCCGTAGGCGGTTAATCTTGCCGTATTCGTACTCTGCTGTTGGGTAATTGGGTTTAAGCGTTTTTTTTCAGCAGTCGTTAAGTTTGTCAGCAATGTGTCCAGTGGTAAGTTTGAGCCGACGCCCAATGAAGTAAATGAAGGCATGCCTAATTCCTTGTGATTGCAAACAGTAGTTAAGCGAGTTATCGGCAATCTGCGCGCAAAGTTTAATGATAGTTTTATAAAAATAATGCGCAGAATAATGGCATATAAAGAGGGTATTTCACGGGCTAAGAAAAAAAACGACGGAAAGTAAAAATTTTCTAAAGTTCGAAATTAAGGTGCCGATACATGGGTTACGGTGAGAAACCGTGGGCAACAGCCCAATAACATCAAGTTGTAATTGATAAGGAAAAGATCATGGCACAAGTCATCAATACAAACAGCCTGTCGCTGTTGACCCAGAACAACCTGAACAAATCTCAGTCTACTCTGAGCTCCGCTATCGAGCGTCTGTCCTCTGGTCTGCGTATCAATAGCGCGAAAGACGATGCGGCTGGCCAGGCGATTGCTAACCGCTTCACCTCTAACATCAAAGGTCTGACTCAGGCTTCCCGTAACGCCAACGACGGTATCTCCATCGCGCAGACTACTGAAGGTGCTCTGAACGAAATCAACAACAACCTGCAGCGTGTACGTGAACTGTCTGTTCAGGCCTCCAACGGTTCTAACTCAGATTCCGATCTGGACTCTATCCAGGCAGAAATTACTCAGCGTCTTGCTGAGATTGACCGTGTATCTGGTCAAACCCAGTTTAACGGTGTGAAAGTACTGGCTCAGGATAACACCCTGAAAATTCAGGTTGGTGCAAATGATAACGAAAGCATTTCCATTAATCTTAAAGAGATCACCAGCGGAACCTTAGGTCTTAATGGTTTTCGTGTTACGGGCGACAAAGCCGCAACATCCGATCAGTTGATAAAAGATTTCGGTGCCAGTGGTTCAAAAGACTATAAGTTGGGAACAACTGCATATAATGTTAATGTTGCAACCGGGGAAGTCACAACGGCAGCTGACGACAAGGCGGTATTTATTGGCGCTTCTTCAGGAACATTAATTGCTGATGATAAGAATACTGCTATAGATAAAGTAGCTAGCGCTAAAGACGTTGCAGTTGTAGCAAAAGATGTAAAACAAGGAAATAGCTTTAACTGGATGGGGACGACCTGGAAAGCAGCAGGTGATACTGATTCAAACGGAAATGGTAGCTTCAAAGCATCAATTGATGGCAAAGAGATTACGTTAACTGTCGATGGGTCTACAGATGCTACCGGTAAAGATGCAACGTTGACTGTCGCTGGTGGGGCTCTTTATGAAGAAGGTGCTGCTGGCTCTAAAAAACTGACTACGCACGGAACCAACACTGCTGCAAAAGAGTCTGATTTGGTTCAACAGAAAGCGAGCCTTACTGGTGGTGAATTAAAAGTCGGAGCTGCTACTTACAAAGTAGATTCTGCTGGTAACGTATCTAATGCAGCTGGAACGGCGCAGATTTTTGTTCAGAATGCAGGCACTGCTAACGCTAAACTAGTTGAGCAGGATAAAGCCAGTGAAGCTACGCGTAACCAGTTAGATGTATTAGATAAAGCGATTGCTCAGGTTGATACCTTACGTGGTGACCTCGGTGCGGTACAGAACCGTTTCGATTCTACCATCACCAACCTGGGTAACACCGTTAACAACCTGACTTCTGCACGTAGCCGTATCGAAGATGCTGACTACGCGACCGAAGTGTCCAACATGTCCAAAGCACAGATCCTGCAACAAGCAGGTACCTCTGTACTGGCACAGGCCAACCAGGTTCCGCAGAACGTTCTGTCTCTGCTGCGTTAATTTACGCTTACTACACAAACCCCGCTCCGGCGGGGTTTTTTACATTTAGCTTTACCCGTAACCCCCAAATAACCCCTCATTTCACCCACTATTCACCCGATTAAAACCCCTGCAGAAACGGATAATCATGCCGATAACTCATTTAACGCAGGGCTGTTTATCGTGAATTCACTGTATACCGCTGAAGGTGTAATGGATAAACACTCGCTGTGGCAGCGTTATGTACCGTTGGTGCGTCACGAAGCATTGCGCCTTCAGGTGCGTTTGCCGGCGAGCGTAGAACTGGATGACCTGCTACAAGCGGGCGGCATCGGGTTATTGAATGCCGTTGACCGATATGACGCTTTGCAAGGAACGGCATTTACCACTTACGCAGTGCAGCGTATTCGTGGAGCAATGCTGGACGAACTACGTAGCCGGGATTGGGTGCCGCGTAGCGTTCGGCGCAATGCTCGCGAAGTGGCACAGGCGATGGGACAACTGGAGCAGGAATTAGGGCGCAACGCGACGGAAACCGAAGTGGCGGCGCGTCTGGCTATTCCTGTGCAAGAGTATCGTCAGATGTTGCTCGATACCAATAACAGCCAACTCTTCTCTTATGACGAGTGGCGGGAAGAGCATGGCGATAGTATTGAGCTGGTGACGGAAGAACATCAGCAGGAAAACCCGTTACAACAGCTTCTTGAGGGTAACCTCCGCCAGCGCGTGATGGACGCGATCGAGGCGTTGCCGGAGCGTGAAAAGCTGGTGTTAACGCTGTACTACCAGGAAGAGCTGAATCTGAAAGAGATTGGCGCGGTACTGGAAGTCGGGGAGTCGCGGGTCAGCCAGTTGCACAGTCAGGCCATCAAACGTCTACGCACCAAGCTGGGTAAGCTATAGGGGTACATTATTACCCCTGAACAATGCCGCATTACGAATTGACTACCAGGAGTTCTCATGACGGTGCAGCAATCAAAAAGACGGCCTCTAAGCCGCTACCTCAAAGATTTCAAACACAGCCAGACGCATTGCGCCCATTGCTTTAAGTTGCTCGACAGGATCACGCTGGTTCGTCGCGGGCAAATTGTGAATAAAATCGCCATCGCCCGACTGGACACGTTGTTGGATGAAGCCGAGTGGGAGCAGGAGAAAAAAGAGTGGGTGGCACTGTGTCGTTTTTGCGGTGATTTGCATTGCAAAGAACAGAGCGACTTTTTCGACATTATTGGTTTTAAACAGTTTTTATTTGAGCAGACCGAAATGAGTCACGGCACGGTACGTGAATACGTTGTCCGCCTGCGTCGCCTCGGGAATCACCTGACCGAACAAAATATCTCTCATGACCTGCTGCAGGAAGGGTTCCTCGACGAAAACCTTGCCCCGTGGCTGCCGGAAACCAGCACCAACAATTACCGCATCGCCTTGCGTAAGTATGAGCAGTTTAAAGCCCATACCCATATGGGACATATGCAGAAATCCTCCTGGACAGCCAGTTCTGATATATATTAAAAACGAATAAGGTGTAACAGAGTCGTGTTTGTGGATCACGACAAACGCTCTACACTACAGTCATATACACGTCATCCTTCAAGCTGTCTCTGCGTTGGCTGCGTTCATTCACCCCAGTCACTTACTTTAGTAAGCTCCTGGGGATTCACTCGCTTGCCGCCTTGATACAACTCGAATGATTTTGTGAATAAATAGCAGTCACTAATGACAATATTCGGGGTAACTATGAAATTAGCACTTCTGGGACGTCAGGCTCTGATGGGTGTAATGGCTGTTGCACTTGTCGCTGGAATGAGCGTAAAGACTTATGCAGATGAAGGTCTGTTAAATAAAGTTAAAGAGCGTGGCACGCTGCTGGTGGGCCTGGAAGGGACCTATCCCCCGTTTAGTTTTCAGGGCGATGATGGCAAGTTGACCGGTTTCGAAGTGGAGTTCGCTGAGGAACTGGCCAAGCACCTTGGGGTGAAAGCTAATCTGAAGCCGACCAAGTGGGACGGTATGCTGGCCTCTCTTGATTCCAAGCGCATTGATGTGGTCATCAACCAGGTGACCATCTCTGACGAACGTCAGAAAAAATACGATTTCTCTACCCCGTATACGGTTTCTGGTATTCAGGCGCTGGTGAAGCAAGGTAATGAAGGCGTTATTAAGACTGCTGCCGATCTGAAAGGTAAAAAAGTCGGCGTTGGTCTGGGCACCAACTATGAAGAGTGGCTGCGCCAGAACGTGCAGGGCGTGGATATTCGTACCTATGATGATGACCCGACCAAATACCAGGATCTGCGTGTAGGTCGTATCGACGCCATTCTGGTTGACCGTCTGGCGGCGCTGGATCTGGTCAAGAAAACCAAAGATACGCTGGCTGTGACCGGTGAAGCATTCTCCCGCCAGGAGTCCGGCGTGGCGCTGCGCAAAGGCAATGAAGATCTGCTGAAAGCGGTTGATGTGGCCATTGCTGAAATGCAGAAAGACGGTACGCTGAAAGCCCTGTCTGAAAAATGGTTTGGAGCGGATGTGACGAAATAATCGGCATCCAATGAAAAAAGGCGCCTTTAACAGCGCCTTTTTTTATTTCATTGCGCCTGAGCGTGCATAATAAAAAGAACATCACAACAACGAATACCGGAGGCTGTATGCCGCTGCATAACTTAACGCGCTTTCCACGTCTGGAATTTATTGGCGCGCCAACGCCGCTCGAATATCTTCCACGTTTCTCCGACTACCTCGGGCGCGATATTTTCATCAAACGCGATGACGTCACGCCGATGGCCATGGGCGGCAATAAGCTGCGTAAGCTGGAGTTCCTGGCCGCAGATGCGCTGCGTGAAGGCGCTGATACGCTGATAACCGCAGGTGCCATCCAGTCTAATCACGTTCGTCAGACGGCGGCGGTAGCGGCGAAGCTTGGCCTGCACTGCGTGGCGCTGTTGGAAAATCCGATTGGCACCACGGCGGAAAACTATCTCACCAATGGCAACCGTCTGCTGCTGGACCTGTTTAATACGCAGATCGAAATGTGCGATGCGCTGACCGACCCGAATGCGCAACTTCAGGAACTGGCGACACGCATTGAAGCACAGGGGTTCCGCCCGTATGTGATCCCCGTTGGGGGCTCTAACGCGCTGGGCGCGATGGGTTATGTGGAAAGCGCGCTGGAAATCGCACAGCAGTGTGAAGGGGCCGTTGCGCTTTCTTCCGTGGTGGTGGCTTCGGGCAGCGCGGGAACGCATGCCGGACTGGCCGTGGGTCTGGAACAACTGATGCCAGACGTCGAGCTTATCGGCGTGACCGTCTCGCGCAGCGTGGCGGATCAAAAACCCAAAGTTGTTACGCTGCAGCAGGATATTGCCCGTGAACTGGAGCTGACGGCCTCGGCGGATATCCTGTTATGGGATGATTATTATGCGCCGGGCTACGGTACGCCAAATGAAGAGGGCATGGAGGCGGTAAAACTGGTGGCGCGACTGGAAGGCATTTTGCTGGATCCGGTGTATACCGGTAAGGCGATGGCGGGTTTGATTGACGGTATCAGCCAGAAACGCTTCAAAGACGAAGGGCCAATCCTCTTTATTCATACTGGTGGGGCACCAGCACTGTTTGCCTACCATCCTCACGTGTAACAACCAGGTCGAAAAACGCTAATGCATGAAAGTATCCAACTGGTAATTGATTCTCTGCCGTATCTGCTCAAAGGCGCGGTTTTTACGCTGCAACTGAGTATCGGCGGGATGTTTTTTGGCCTCGTGCTGGGGTTTATCCTGGCGCTGATGCGTTTGTCACCGCTGTTGCCTGTGCGCTGGCTGGCGCGTTTTTATATCTCTATTTTTCGCGGAACACCGCTGATTGCCCAGCTGTTCATGATCTATTACGGTCTGCCACAGTTTGGTATTGAGCTTGATCCCATCCCGGCGGCGATGATTGGCTTGTCGCTGAATACGGCTGCCTACGCTGCGGAAACCCTGCGTGCGGCAATCTCTTCCATCGACAAAGGACAGTGGGAGGCGGGTGCCAGTATTGGTATGACGCGCTGGCAGACCATGCGCCGGGCAATCCTGCCGCAGGCTGCGCGCGTTGCGTTGCCGCCGCTGAGCAACAGCTTTATCAGTCTGGTGAAAGATACTTCTTTGGCCGCCACTATTCAGGTACCGGAACTGTTCCGTCAGGCGCAGCTGATTACCTCGCGTACGCTGGAAGTCTTTACGATGTATCTGGCGGCCTCGTTGATTTACTGGGTGATGGCGACGGTGCTTTCTGCGCTGCAAAACTATTTTGAAGAACAACTGAATCGCCAGGAGAGAGAGCCGAAATGAGTGCTATCGAAGTCAGAAACCTGGTCAAAAAATTTCATGGGCAAACGGTGCTGCATGGGATTGATCTTGACGTCAAACCTGGTGAAGTAGTCGCGATTATCGGGCCGAGCGGATCGGGCAAAACCACGCTGCTGCGTAGCATTAATTTGCTGGAGCAACCGGAGGCGGGCACCATTAAAGTGGGTGAGATTACCATTGATACCGCGCGTTCGTTGACCCAGCAGAAAGGGCTGATTCGTCAGTTACGTCAGCACGTCGGTTTTGTGTTCCAGAACTTTAATTTGTTCCCGCATCGGACGGTGCTGGAAAACATTATTGAAGGGCCGGTGATAGTCAAAGGTGAACCAAAAGCTGAAGCGACAGCTCGTGCGCGCGAGCTGCTGGCGAAAGTCGGGTTGGCGGGTAAAGAAACCAGCTATCCGCGGCGTTTATCGGGCGGACAGCAGCAGCGCGTAGCGATTGCCCGAGCGCTGGCGATGCGACCTGAGGTTATTCTTTTTGATGAACCGACCTCTGCGCTTGATCCTGAACTGGTTGGCGAGGTACTTAATACCATCCGCCAACTGGCGCAGGAAAAACGCACCATGGTGATTGTGACGCATGAAATGAGCTTTGCTCGCGATGTTGCCGATAGAGCGATATTTATGGATCAAGGACGGATAGTGGAGCAGGGACCCGCAAAATCCTTATTCACGCATCCGCAGCAGCCGCGTACCCGCCAGTTTCTAGAAAAGTTTTTGATGCAATAAATAGTGCATATAGCACTCGTCGGAATTGTTTCTGGCGAGTGCTCTTCGCATAACTATTTATAATTATTGCTTTATTATTAACGCTTGAATCTGTTACTTCCTTCCACTGTTGAGTAATACTCAAGTAATTCTTCATTTGTCCGATAATTTGCATATATAAAATACATTTATGTGTTAGCTTGTTTCATATGTTTGGATGATTATCAATCTCAGGGGCATTACCACTTAGTATGCAGGATCATGATTTCTTCACCTGGCGACGGAGCATGCTGTTACGCTTTCAGGAAATGGCGACGGCAGAGGATGTCTATACGGAATTACAACAACAGACGCAGCACTTAGAGTTCGATTTTTACGCGCTCTGTGTTCGTCATCCGGTACCTTTTACCCGACCTAAAACGTCACTTCATACGACCTATCCCAAAGCATGGGTGGCGCATTATCAGTCCGAAAATTATTTCGCCATTGATCCGGTGCTGAAACCTGAAAACTTCAGTCAGGGGCATTTACCCTGGAACGATACTCTGTTTCGCGATGCGCAACCTTTGTGGGACGCCGCACGCAATCACGGTTTACGCAAAGGGATGACGCAATGCTTAATGTTGCCTAATCGGGCGTTGGGTTTTTTATCGGTATCGCGGGCGAGTATCCGTAATAGTCGCCTTGCGAGCGATGAAGTGGAGCTCAGGATGCAGCTTCTGGTACGGGAAAGCCTGTCTGTACTGACGCGGCTGGAAGATGACATGGTTATGGCGCCAGAAATGCGCTTTAGCAAGCGGGAAAAGGAAATATTGAAATGGACGGCCGAGGGCAAGACCTCTTCAGAGATAGCCATCATTCTGTCGATTTCCGAAAATACAGTGAACTTCCACCAGAAGAATATGCAAAAGAAATTCAATGCGCCAAACAAAACGCAGATAGCCTGTTATGCCGCGGCAACCGGGCTTATCTGAGTAAATTATCGTTCTGAGTGTCAGACGCAAAACCGGCTGAGAGCATTGCTATCAGCCGGTTTCTTTTTACTGGCGGTAAGCTTGTTTAATTTGCTTAACCGTGTTGGAAAATACCGCCGCCTGTGATTGATCTTCAATCAGCGCGAGCTGTTTTTCCATTTTAAGAATCACGCGGCCTGCATCGGCTTGGCCCATTGCCTGCAGCATCAGCGTTAACATGGCTTTCAGGCAGGTGACTTCATTGGCCAGTTCCTGGTTATTCTCAGCAGTGGAAAAGTCAGGCGTACTCATTTATTTTCCTCGTTATGTTTCAATGAAAAAGTGCGATGTCAAATCTTAAGGCGGCGGAGTATACCATAAGCGAGGCTAAAAATATCTGTGGTTGTTTTTTGCGCGGACTAATGTTGTGGACATTAAAATAAACAACATGTTGCAGTGCATATATTTTCTTCACATGTTGTTTATTTCGAGTATTTTCCTCGTTAATTATTGTTACAACTTTGACTGCCTATTTTGCATTCAGCGGAGGAATATGAATTTTTTGTCACTATTCTGAAACAGCTATGCAGATATAACCGTGGCAGAAGGCTGTCAGGACTGAAAGTTTCCACTCGTCGTACAATCTAATTTCCAAAAACGAGAGCAAAATCGAAAGTCGGGCGTTTTTTACATTTCAAAGTTGAGATAAAACCCGTTAACATAGGACCGATTAACTATCGGTAGCGTTATCCCTATTCTGGAGATATTCCTTTGATCAACGTTTTTCTTGTTGATGACCACGAACTGGTGCGCGCAGGGATACGACGCATTCTGGAAGATATAAAAGGCATAAAAGTTGTCGGCGAAGCGTGCTGCGGTGAAGATGCGGTAAAATGGTGCCGCTCAAATTCCGTTGACGTTGTGCTGATGGATATGAATATGCCCGGTATTGGCGGTCTGGAAGCAACCCGCAAAATTGCGCGTTCCACTGCAGACATTAAAGTGATCATGCTGACGGTACACACCGAAAACCCATTACCTGCAAAAGTTATGCAGGCAGGGGCGGCAGGGTATCTCAGCAAAGGCGCCGCCCCCCAGGAAGTAGTGAGTGCGATTCGTTCGGTTTATTCCGGGCAGCGTTATATTGCCTCCGATATCGCTCAGCAAATGGCGCTCAGCCAGATTGAGCCTGAGAAAACGGAAACCCCGTTTGCCAGTTTGTCTGAACGCGAGTTGCAGATTATGCTGATGATCACCAAAGGTCAGAAGGTCAATGAGATCTCAGAGCAACTGAATCTTAGTCCTAAAACGGTGAACAGCTATCGCTATCGAATGTTCAGTAAATTAAACATTCACGGCGATGTAGAGCTGACTCACCTGGCAATTCGCCATGGCCTGTGTAATGCGGAGACATTAACAAGCCAGTGACCGATCAGTTTGATGCCAAAGCGTTCCTGAAAACCGTGACCAGTCAGCCCGGCGTCTATCGTATGTATGATACCGCCGGGACGGTTATCTATGTCGGGAAAGCGAAAGACCTGAAAAAAAGGCTTTCCAGCTACTTCCGTAGTAATCTTGCGTCACGCAAGACCGAAGCGCTGGTCGCGCAAATCCAGCAGATTGATGTCACGGTAACGCACACTGAAACCGAAGCGTTATTGCTTGAGCACAACTACATCAAGCTGTATCAGCCGCGCTATAACGTATTGCTGCGCGATGATAAATCCTACCCTTTTATATTCCTTAGCGGCGATACCCACCCGCGCCTAGCGATGCATCGCGGGGCAAAGCATGCCAAAGGCGAATACTTTGGACCGTTCCCTAACGGTTATGCGGTGCGTGAAACGCTGGCGCTGTTGCAGAAAATATTTCCTATCCGCCAGTGCGAAAACAGCGTTTATCGCAACCGTTCTCGACCTTGTCTGCAATATCAGATTGGCCGCTGTCTCGGTCCGTGTGTCGCGGGTCTGGTGAGTGAGGAAGAGTATGCTCAGCAGGTCGAGTATGTTCGTCTGTTCTTGTCCGGAAAAGACGATCAGGTATTAACGCAGCTGATCGCCCGCATGGAAAAGGCCAGCCAAAATCTCGAGTTTGAAGAGGCTGCGCGCATTCGTGACCAAATTCAGGCCGTACGCCGCGTAACAGAAAAACAGTTTGTCTCTAATACCGGAGACGATCTGGACGTCATTGGCGTGGCGTTTGACGCCGGTATGGCCTGTGTGCACGTTCTGTTTATTCGCCAGGGTAAAGTGCTGGGCAGCCGCAGCTATTTCCCGAAAGTACCCGGTGGCACGGAACTCGGCGAGGTCGTCGAAACCTTTGTCGGGCAGTTTTATCTGCAGGGTAGCCAGATGCGTACCTTACCCGGGGAGATCCTGCTCGATTTTAATCTTAGCGATAAAACCCTGCTGGCAGACTCTCTGTCTGAACTGGCCGGCAGGAAGATTAACGTGCAGACGAAACCGCGAGGGGATCGCGCGCGTTATCTGAAGTTGGCGCGGACCAACGCGGCAGTGGCGCTCACCACGAAACTTTCTCAGCAGTCGACTATTACGCAACGTCTGACGGCGCTGGCATCGGTGTTGAAGTTACCTGCGGTGAAGCGTATGGAGTGCTTCGACATCAGCCATACGATGGGCGAGCAGACGGTAGCCTCCTGCGTGGTCTTTGATGCCAATGGCCCGCTGCGTGCAGAATATCGTCGCTACAACATTACCGGTATTACGCCGGGTGATGATTATGCGGCGATGAATCAGGTCTTACGTCGGCGTTACGGGAAGGCGATTGAAGAAAGTAAGATTCCGGACGTCATATTGATCGATGGTGGTAAAGGCCAACTGGGGCAGGCGAAAGCCGTTTTTGCTGAGCTGGACGTTCCCTGGGACAAACAGCACCCACTCTTGCTGGGGGTGGCAAAAGGGGCCGATCGTAAAGCCGGTCTGGAAACGCTGTTCTTTGAGCCGGAAGGTGAGGGCTTTAGTTTGCCGCCGGATTCGCCTGCATTGCACGTTATCCAGCATATCCGCGATGAATCTCACGATCATGCGATTAGCGGGCATCGTAAAAAGCGGGCGAAAGTGAAAAGCACCAGCACGCTTGAGACCATCGAAGGTGTCGGGCCAAAGCGTCGCCAGATGTTGTTGAAATATATGGGAGGTTTGCAAGGTCTTCGTAACGCAAGTATCGAAGAAATTGCAAAAGTGCCGGGTATTTCGCAAGCTCTGGCAGAAAAGATCTTCTACTCGTTGAAACATTAGGCCCTCTGTAGCAACATAGGGGTAATTTCACTGACAACAGATAGTTATCCGTCATATGCAATTTAATATCCCTACGTTGCTCACGCTGTTTCGCGTCATCCTGATCCCATTCTTTGTATTGGCTTTTTACCTGCCATTCACCTGGGCTCCCTTTGTTTGTGCGCTGATCTTCTGTATCGCAGCGGTCACTGACTGGTTTGACGGTTTTCTGGCGCGCCGCTGGAACCAAAGCACGCGTTTTGGCGCCTTCCTCGATCCGGTCGCTGATAAAGTGCTGGTGGCAATCGCGATGGTCCTGGTGACAGAGCATTACCACAGCTGGTGGGTGACGCTTCCTGCCGCAACAATGATTGCGCGTGAAATTATCATCTCTGCACTGCGTGAATGGATGGCCGAACTGGGTAAACGCAGCAGCGTAGCCGTATCCTGGATCGGTAAAGTGAAAACCACTTCGCAAATGGCTGCTCTGGCCTGGCTGCTGTGGCGTCCAAATATCTGGGTAGAGTATGCTGGGATCGCACTTTTCTTCGTCGCCGCGATACTGACTTTGTGGTCAATGTTCCAGTATTTGAGCGCTGCACGTGGAGATTTGCTTGATCAGTGATCGTTTCGACGCAAATTTCAGCAAACGATCGTCAGTGGTGAAAAATATCGTTGACTCATTGCGTCAGGTAAGTAGAATGCAACGCATCGAACGGCAGCACTGATTGCCAGACGATAACAAAATCAAGTGATTAACAAAGTTACTTGGTGATGCGGGAATAGCTCAGTTGGTAGAGCACGACCTTGCCAAGGTCGGGGTCGCGAGTTCGAGTCTCGTTTCCCGCTCCAAATTTAAGACATCGGCAATAGCGGATGTTGGCTGTAAAGCCAGAAGATTTCGGCGCGTTAGCAAAGCGGTTATGTAGCGGATTGCAAATCCGTCTAGTCCGGTTCGACTCCGGAACGCGCCTCCAATTTCTTCCCGAGCCCGGATGGTGGAATCGGTAGACACAAGGGATTTAAAATCCCTCGGCGTTCGCGCTGTGTGGGTTCAAGTCCCACTCCGGGTACCATGGGAAACATCAGAATAATCAAAGCAATAAGCAGTGTCGTGAAACCACCTCCGGGTGGTTTTTTTGTGCCTGAAATTCATGTCCTGTGCATATCCTGTGCTCACGGGGTGCGATGAGCTGCAATCTTCAGCCTGGCAATGCCGAATCGAACGTGTCGCCTCCAGCATAGAGAACCAGGCCGCTTTGCCTGTTTTCCGGTACGCTTCCGGGAAGGGGGCCCGCTGAGCAAGCTGTAATGCTCTAGCCACCCTGAGTACAAAGTTGCTTAATTCGTGCAATCACCTCATCTCTGTACTTCTGGTGTCCGCGCATAGCCCGTGGATGGGCAATTCTGAAACAGATTGCATTACCTGTTTTGAACTCCCATAGCTTCCCCGGAATGACTGAAGAAGTCTCATAGCCGCCCAGCTCAGTAAGCACCTGTTTTATGATGTAGTCTGTTCTCCGGGCTCCAGATGCAAAGATGATGAAATCAGGCTCAAGGTGTTTAATTTGTACCGCCAGTAGCTTCAGCGAGGCTAATATGACTTCCTGCAATTCATTTTGAGGGCGATTGAGAGGGGTCAGTCCGTCGTAATCCCACGCCAGTAGATTGGCATACACGATAGCCTGAGGAGGAATATTAAGCTCCCGGGCCAGCCTGAAATGATATTGCGTGAAGCGGCTACGTGATTTGAGGTTGGTGGTGCCATCATTTTGTACCGGAAGATGTTTCCTGTAACGATCTACAGCCTCTTCAACCACCTGCCCGATGGTGACGTCAGGCATAAGTCCCAACACCCGTGATATCGTATTCTTACCATTCAGCGTATTCCAGCCAGCGGTTTCACGTCCAACCAGCATGATTTTTACCGGTGAATGCCAGTATTCTTCAAACGGCACGGGTAAAAAGACGCCTGAGTATTTATCTTCATTCAGGTTAAATGACTGGGCGTCAACTTCCTGTAATATCCGTTTGTACGCGTCTAATAGCCTTTCCATTCTTCAATCCTGCCCCGTAATAAAAACACCTTCAGATATATATTATTTTCATGATATCAATCAGATATATGAGGATAAATATGCAAAAATCCTTCCGATTCACCAATTCATCCATCAAAGCCCTTCCGGCAAACACAGATACCCGATCTACAGAGCTTGAGGTATCTGATACCGAGGTCATTGGCCTCAAATGCCTCTCAGGTCGAACGGGTAACAAACGTTTCCTCCTGCGCTACACATTCCACGGTACCAAAAAAAGTATCAGTATTGGCAGATTCCCTGAAATTGATGTGGGGACAGCCCGTCAGATAGCTCGTCGTCACAAGGAGGCGATTGCACTGGGAAATGACCCTAAGGCAGAACGCGATAATTATCGTGCTATGCCAACGCTTAGTGAGTTTTTTCACCAGACCTATGTTCCGTTCATCAAGCGCCATAAAAAGTCCTGGGGTAAGGATGTTCAGCGTTTCACGCAATACATTGAACCTCGTCTGGGGAAGATACGTTACTGCGACCTTCGGGCCCGGGAAATCCAGCAGGTGCTTTTCGACATGCTTGAGGGTCGTATTCACGGCCAGCAGTATGCACCGTCAACCTGTAACAGGGCACTGGCTATTCTGAAAACTATGGGGCGTTATGCGCTACGACAGGATGTCCTGGAGAAGAATGAAGCCGATAAGATCCCTTTGCTGAAGGAGAATAATCAGCGGACGCGCTTTTTTGACGCCGATGAGATCAGAAGGATCCTCGACGCTGCGGCACGATATCCCAATAAGGCTGCCGGGGGACTAATAGCCATGCTGTTGTTAACCGGTACCCGCAAATCAGAAATGCTTAACGTCATGCACAAACATATTGATCGGGATAACAGGTCGTTATTCATTCCTTATACTAAGAATGGTCGCAGCAGAACTGTGTATCTCAGTGATGTTGCATTATCTATTATTGATTCGATCCCACGGGCTGGCAGCAACCCCTATCTGTTTGCCGTAAAAGATAATGGAAAACCAATATCAGAACCCCGGTGGGCCTATGAAAAAATACTGGCAGAGTGCGGGATAGATAAAAGTGAAGTCTGTTTCCACACTACGCGCCATTCCGTCGCATCATTACTTGTCTCCAGCGGACAGTACAGTCTGTATGACGTTAAAGCCCAGCTGGCGCATGCCAGTATTCAGAGTACGGAGCGCTACGCAAAACTGACACCAGAGCGAATGCGTCAGACCGGGCAGGGTGTTACCGACCTTCTTTTACCCCCCGTAGCTACCAGTAAAGAACAGTGATTTTTGCGTCTCTTAAACGTGGAGAATGATTATGCCGTTAAAGTGCCCTAAGTGCGGTAGTCGGAATACAGTCACAGAAACTGCCGGAAATATAGCAAAGGTGACTCGCGATGACCGGTTTCTGACATCGACATCCGGTTATATTAGCCCGGAGCAATTACCAGAATTGCTTAAAGAAATCATCAGGGCGATACAGCGTCTATTTGGATTCCTTAAACAGCGTGAAAGAAATAATGCGCCAGTGCTTATCTGCAAGGATTGTGGATATTATGAAAGAATATAGATGACCACTGAAGGCAATTCCAGATTCTTTACCCTGTCTATGTAACCCCGATACTTAAAACGTATCGGGTTTTTTGTTTATGAGGATTATTCAATGAAATTTATCTCGAACTGGCAAGACCTGCCGTCGCTCCTTCTTCCCGATTCAGTTATGACTGTCCTGAGAAAAGAACTGATACTTCCATTTGATGATGAACTTTCCGCAATGAATTTTTGGGGCGAGGTGGGTGTAACATTAATGTACATTGAACCCGGTGATGTTCCCGAAGATATTAAACGACACGTACTGGATGTAATTCATCATTTAATTGCAAACCCTGAGTTCGTGGTCCATCTGACAGATGAATATTACTTGATGCTATCAATTACAGAAGATAATGGAAATGGTATTTATCTGCTATTTCATCCGGAATGCCCTTTGAAGGGGATTGACACATTAATGTCTATGGCGGAATCCCGTCTGTAAATCAGATTAAAATCAGGAGATGAAAATGAGAAAATCAAAGTTAGAGAAAAATAATAATGAACACGAGAAGCTGGAGTTAAATAATGATTTAAGTGATATTGAAAAAGGTATCACTGAAGATGGCCAAATATTACCTGAAGAGAGTTATAAGCTGCTCATTGAATCAGGACAGGCGGAAAAAATCAGCCCTAAAGCCAGCGGTATTCTGACATGGCAACTGGCTATGTCTGAAACGGATAATGAACTTTACCTGCGTCTCATGGCAAATGGCAGCGGTGGATTGTTCTCTAAAGACTGGGTCCCACTTTCTAAGATTGAAAGTGTACTCGAAGTTCAACCGACAACGGGCTTCACATCAGGCGTATTCAGATCATTATTTAAAGGAGCAAGTGCCAATAATGCCGGTTTTCTGGCTGCTGTTTTACGCTCACCGGATATATGTCTGCTTGAGGCGCACCCTGAGAAGTTGTTTACGCATGTTTTATATGCTGACTGGCGGGCGCGTCTTAAAACACTCGGTAAGGTTGGCGATTGAGAAAGGATTGCGAAGAATTAATTCTTTACCAGAACTGTTATACAACCAGAAACTACTACACACCTCTACTCACCTTTTACAGGAAAATCTATTATGCAAACCCAGTATGTCTTAAAACAGGCAGGATTAACGCTGCCTGTCACTAAATTATTTCAGCAGCACATCGTTACGCTTCTGGCAGAACAATCTCAGCAAACATCGGTCAGGGCAGTAGTCATTAATTTTCGTGACCCGGACTACAGTGCAGAATCCGGCGGATTTCATCCGGTTGAAATGCGGTTCATCCGCCAGGATAACGAATGGTATTTCGACTATGTCACAGACTTTAGTTACATGGGACGAGTCTATCCGGAGCTGGAAAAGGAAATGGACTTTTGTTGGTCAGGTCAATACGTCTTCCATTATCTGGCTGGGGATATTTCACTGGCGGCAGAGAGGAATGAACTCTGGTCCTTATGGGAGGGTAATTTTATGGATTACCTGTCTATGGGGATTTACCGGGTAACGGTAACTGTGGAAAGTTGTTGACCTGTTATGAACAGGAAGAAAACGGGCATCTTTGTAATCCTCTTCATGCGCAGTACATCGCAGCATGATGATGATACTGGTTGTACCGGACCGTTCGCATAAACATGTGCAGACACGGGGGATCTCAGATCCCTCGTGATTTTTGCCCCCTATGGTGCATTCTCCAGTAGCAGGGTGATAACGGTTAATTCATTACCCCAACGACAGTATTACACCGGTAATAAATATTCATGAATACAGTCAGTTATGTGGGTTTTGAGGTGGACTATGTCATCGTTGACGATAACTGAAGGTTTTACAGATGTATAAAACTCGCGGTGAAAGGATCGCAGAAAGGCTGTGCTGGATATTACTTCAACTGTATACCGGTAATACGGTATCGGTTAATGATATATGTCAGCGTTTCGCGGTCAGTCGCCGAACCGGACAGCGTGATTTGTTGAGAGTTGAAACTGTAACGGAAACTATTTCACCTGGAAGGGTAAGGCTGGCAAGTTTGATAAGGGAACGGGTCAGACGAAATTTCTAATCGAATCCATATAAATACTTAAATATGAAAACGTAACGGGAGTTGATGTGCGCTCCCGTTATAATATAAGATTTTTTTTACTCTAAGTTGTTTTACTACTTGAGTGACGTTAATTCAGGCACGGTGATGTCTTCGTGGTGTGTTAAATTTGCAAGGTCAATAATATCATTAAATAATTTTATATCGTCGTCAGTGAGCTCTACGTCTGGATCAGCTAAATCGGCACAGGTAACATTTAACCAGTGTATTAATGAATCAATCCTTTTTGAAGTAATATATTCAGTGTGACCAATATCCCACTTCCAGTTGATCACCCGAGCAGGTCCGAATCTCACCTCCCGAACCCCAATTGGCGTTACTGACTCTACGAGAGGGTATATCGTGTTAAGCACTTTATCATGTTCACTGTAGATATTTAAATGCCCCATCTTTGAACCGTAAGTCATTTTCATTATATTCTCAGTATAACTTGTTATTGGGGTGGCTCCAGCCATAGATATTGTTAAAAGGGTATTGTCATTCTTAATGTAGGGTAATGTATTATTTATTAATCGAGTTCCTAAAGAATGTCCCATGATGATCACATTACGCTTTTCTTTATCATATATCTCATTTATGATTCGCGCTAATTTATCTCTGTTATTAACCGATGCTTTAGTTGCATTATACCAGGCCTGACGCGCTTTAAATGGGATGGAGATTGATGACAATAAAGGGGGCGTTCTCAGGGGGAGGAGAGTATATAATCCCCATTTATTCGCTATGTTAGAACTTAATATGGATAGTAGATTTGCTGATTCCCATTGAAAGTACCTGACATCAAGGTCACACCCTGCTTCAATTCGGTTTAACCATGAAATGTCATTTTCGGTCAGAAATCCTGATACAATAATAAGAACTGGGTATTTATTCATGGTAACTCCATTTATTTAGCTTACAGAAATAGCATTCAGAGATAATGATATTACCCGAGTCTCTACGGGGCGTTACTTGGCTGGGTGTAACGTTTCAGTGCGGATTGTATATCTTCAGTAAGTTGTTGACGGACTGAGAGGGGTCGTATTACTTCGATATCCGGCATCCAGTATTTCATTAAAGGTATTATCTGATTTGTGTGTGCTACACGTGATATTATCAGTAAATCGCCATTCCGGGAAGTATGAATTATTTCCTGCCTCGGTAATAGATGACGGCGGGTAAACCACGGAGCAACATGTGCGGAAACTGAAATGAGAACTTCGATAAGATCTTCGCCATACCAGATACCATCTGTTTTTTCTATTTCTTCATTAATTTCGGGGGGTATACTGAAAGCGATATTACTCACGCAAACATCTTTGATAGATGAGATAACAAAGCTTTTTAATGTGCTGTTATGGGAGGCTGCTAGGGAAGGTGCGAACAAGTTCCTGATATGAGATCATCATATTCATCCGGAGCGCATCCCAGAGGGACATCATGAGCCATCAACTCACCTTCGCCGATAGTGAATTCAGCACTAAGCGCCGTCAGACCCGAAAAGAGATTTTCCTCTCCCGCATGGAGCAGATTCTGCCATGGCAGAATATGACCGCTGTCATCCAGCCGTTTTATCCCAAGGCGGGCAATGGCCGACGGCCCTATCCGCTGGAGACCATGCTGCGTATTCACTGCATGCAGCATTGGTACAACCTGAGCGACGGTGCCATGGAAGATGCCCTGTACGAAATCGCCTCCATGCGCCTGTTTGCCCGATTATCCCTGGATAGCG